>CALXRQ010000013.1 GCA_944390895.1 uncultured Alphaproteobacteria bacterium | reverse complement strand
CCGTTTGGAGCTGTAAGGAAAAGGCACCCAAAGGTGCCTTTTCTATAGAACCCCCAGTTTACTGGGGGATATCTATTCAACTCTAACTGACAAACCTATTCTGCCGGCGTTTCACCTCCTGAGGTTGCCGGAGCATCTGCCGGAATAATGCTTTGCAGCGTTCCGACCGCCTTTTTGCGCTTCAGCTTATTGACAAACTTCATGGAACGCTGGGCATCCCACTTCTTCTTGCCTTCTTCTCTCTGGAATATCTGCTGATAAACCTCAATCGCCTGATCAAACTCGGAAAGCTTGGTCAGACAACTGGCCAGCCCGTCATAAAGTTTGTGATGGTATTTTCCCGCACCGATAATCATCTGCGCTTTTTTATAACACTTCAGTGCATCGTTGAATTTCAACATTTTCTGATACACGAAACCGATGCTGATCCATGCCTGAATCTCGCGGCTGTCAATGTTCAGAATTTTGGTAAAACATTTAATTGCCGAAGCATTGTCACCCATCAGCTGATAAGTAACGCCGACGCCGTTCCAGGCCTTGATGTTGTTTTTATCGTTGGCCAAAACCTTTTTGAAGAAAGAAATCGCTCTTTCATACTGCTTCAGCTTCTGCAGCGTAACTGCAACACTGAGAAGAGTCTGGGCATGCTTATTGTCAATTTTCATAGCCTGCTCCAGCACGTCCAACGCCTCTTTATAAGAAAACATGTGCTGCAAAGCAATAGCTTTGCCGTTCAGAGCCTCCAAAGACGTCTTGTCAATGGCCACCGCTTCGTTAAAGCAGGCGATTGCGTCTTTATACAGGCCGCGCATACTCAAAGTAACGCCTTTGTTGTTTAAAACTTCCACAGACTGCGGGTTCAGCGCCAAAGCCTTATCAAAGCACTCAACGGCTTCCGTATAACGGCTCATCTTCTGAAACGCAAATCCTTTACTGTTCAGGGCTTTCCAAGACTGCGGCTGTTCTGCTATAGCTGCGTCAAATTGCTCAATGGCCTCTTTATATAAGCCTTGATCCAAAAGTTCCTGACCTCTTTTATAAGCATTGTTCTCGTTTGACTTTACCATAATATTTCTCTTCTCGAATTATACGTGTTACAGAATAATTGTTTATGAATGCTATCATCTAGTATCGATTCTGTCAAGTTTCCTCTTGAAAAAAATTATACCGATTCGCTGCCGGTTTTTATACGGCTTTCAACTGCTTATACAATTCAATGTCGGTTCTGACCTCCAGATAGCGGCAGCCGAATTTCAGGGCAAAATCCTTAACTTCATGCCGCCTCAAAGCAAAATACGCCCGGTAGGCTTTCTGAAACTGCTTGGAGGTCGAATCAAACACCACCCTGCGCCCCCGGTCTTCAGCCATATATTCCCCGGCTTTCGGCGCGTTTTCTTCCAACACGTCAAAAACGTTGATCATATAGACCTTCGTCTTCTTTGACAATCCGGCCACGGCCTTCTTCAATTCCTCATCAAAATTAAGAAAATCGCTGATGATAAAAACCGTCGCCTGACTTTTAATGTTCTTCTGCAACAGTTTGACCGATTTGGCAAAACTTTCTTCCCGCGGTTCGGGCGCATGAAGAATCCCCTGCGAAACCGCCGCTATTTTTTTGAAAACGGCAATCATATTCGCCAGATGATTTTGCGGTTTGTAGACATAGTTCTGCCGTCCGTCAAAAATAACGCAGCCCAGACGATCCTTGTTTTCCAGCACCAGCCAGGACAACAGCGCCGCAATTTTTGCCGCCGCTGCCGATTTCAGCTCTTTTCTGGTGCCGAAAGCCATTTCCGGCGACAAATTCAAAAGCAGATATATCTCCCGGTCTTTTTCTTCGGCATAGAGTTTGGTAAAAGGCGTATCTTTGCGCGCCGTAACGCGCCAATCAATGTCGCGCACGTCATCGCCGAAAGTATAGCTGCGTATTTCCTCCAGCTCGACACCGCGCCCCTTAAATGCCGACTTCACGTCTCCGGCCTGGTTGGAAGTCGCCAGCCGGCGCGTCAGCGCCCGGAGATAGGCGACATAACGCTTCTGCTCCAGCAGTTCTTCAAGAGTAACGAAAAGCCCCGAGTTGTCATACTCGCTCTTAAAGGAAAATATTTTGGCCAGATTTTTTAAGCGTTTCATTTTGTTCCTCTACAACCGCGGCATTATCCTTTTATCAGGGCAGCGGAACCAAATTCAGCAGCTTGGCAATGACTTCGTCCGTCGTAACCCCTTCGGCCTGCGCTTCAAAGGAGAGAATAATGCGGTGGCGCAAAACATCGTAAATAACCGACTGAATATCTTCCGGCGTCACAAAATCGCGGCCGGCAATCCAGGCGTTGATTTTGGCACAGCGGTCCAGAGCAATGGTTGCGCGCGGACTGGCGCCGAACAAAACCTGCCCGGTCAGCTTGGCATCATATTTGTCGGGATGCCGCGTCGCCATAATCAGCTGAACCAGATACTCTTCCACCGCCTCGCTGGTATGAACGCCCAATACCTCTTTGCGTGCGGCCAGAATATCTTCCGCCGCCAGCCGGTCAAATTTCGGCTCCGGCGTTTTGGCAACCTCGCCGCGAACCAAATGCAGAATTTTTTTCTCCGCTTCGGCATCGGGCTGATCAATTTTGATATACATCAGAAAACGGTCAAGCTGCGCTTCCGGCAGATTATAAGTTCCCTCATGCTCAATCGGGTTCTGGGTAGCCATGACCATAAAAAGTTCCGGCAAAATATAACGTTTGCCGCCGATACTGACCTGACGCTCAGCCATTGCCTCCAAAAGCGCGGACTGAACCTTGGCCGGCGCGCGGTTGATTTCGTCGGCCAAAATCAGATTGGCAAAAATCGGCCCCTTGCGAAATTCAAATTCCCCTTTGGCCGCCACATAAATCTCGCTGCCGGTAATATCCGAGGGCAGCAGATCCGGCGTGAACTGGATACGGTTATACTTGGCGTTGATACACTCGGCCATGGTCTTGATTGCCTTGGTCTTCGCCAAACCGGGCGCACCTTCCACCAAGGCGTGTCCGTCCGCCAAAAGCGTAATAATCATTTTTTTTATCAGATCTTCCTGACCGATAATTTTGGTATCCAGATAAGACTTCAAAGCCATTATTTTATTTCTGATTTCAGACATTTTCTGCACCTCTATCCTTCACATGCCGCACGGTTTAAAAAATTGTGATACTCTTCCAAAACCGCTTTTTTCATCGTATCGTTCTGCAAAAAGTCAAACAGGTCTATAGAACGCTTATAATGCGCTTTTGCGCGTTCAAAATCCCCCTGTTCCCGGTTAAAGGCCTCCACCCGCGCCAGATAAAGCAGCGCCTCCGCTTCGGCAAAATGATGAGAAACCTTTCCGTACAGATATACCGACTTCATCAAAGCTTTACGGGCATTGGCAATGTCACGGATAACATAACGCAGGCTGCCGATGGCCGACAAAGCGCTCGCCTCGCCCAGCAAATCGCCGTTTTCGCGATACAAGTCACGGCAGCGTTCAAGCAAATCGTGCGCCGTATCAAAATTGCGGTTTTTCATTTCGATTCTGGCCATGGCCCGCAGCACCGACGCTTCTTTTAACGAAGTGCCGTCCCGGCGGAAGAGTTCCGCCGCCTTGGCATAAGCCTCCAGAGCTTCTTTTTCCTGATTGCGCATCAAAAAAACAAACGCCTCGTGATCGTAGGCGTCGCCCTCCAGATCCTTGCTGCCGATGGCTGCTGCGATTTTCTGGGCGTCTTTGATTTTGACCAGCGCGGTTTCCAAATCCCCGGCCGCCGCTTCGGTCTTTGAAAGCTTAATCAGAGCTTCGGCATACGTATTCTGTCCGAACTGCTCGTGTCTGACCAGTTCCGCCGCGGCGTCGAGACTCTTGCGCGACCGTTCAAAATCATCCAAGCTGAGTTCCAGTTCGCCGAGCCGGGTCAAAACAAAAGCCTCACCCTCAATATCCTTGTCGTCATGATACAGAGAAGCTGCTTTCTCATAATATTTCCGGGCATCGTCATAAGCGCCGCTCCGCCAGGCATCATCGCCTTTCTGGAAGGTTTTTGAAGCCTCGGTAACATATTTTCCCTGAATTGTTCTCGGCATTTAAAAACTCCTTTTCAATCAATCTTTATTATTATATATATGTTTTAATCAGAAAAAAAACAAGCAGTTTGATGAAGTAGTTTAGACATGGAAGATATATTTGATTTGGCCGAACCGGACATCCCGCAGACCTATGACAACATAAGCCGGCTTGCCCCTTCTTATCCCTGGCTCGAAATGCTCAATCCCGAGCAGAGACAGGCCGTTGAAACCACGGAGGGACCGGTGTTGGTTCTGTCCGGCGCCGGCACCGGAAAAACCAAGGTGCTGACCACGCGTCTGGCCTATATTCTGGCGCAACGCAAGGCTAACCCGTGGAACTGTCTGGTCGTCACCTTTACCAACCGTGCCGCCCGCGAAATGAAAGAACGCGTTCAGGGGCTGATCGGCGAAGTGGCAAACTCGGTCTGGCTCGGCACCTTTCACAGCATCTGCGTCAAAATCCTGCGCAGCCATGCCGAAATCGTCGGTTTGAAAAACAACTTTACCATTCTCGGTGAAGACGACCAAAAGCGCCTGATCAAACAGATTCTCGAAACCGAGGGCATTGACGACAAAAAATATCCGCCGCAGGCCGTGCTGGATAAAATCGGCCGCTGGAAAGACAAAGGGCTGAGCATTGACAAGATTGCGGACGATTTCAAAGAAAACGTCACTACATATATTTACAAAAAATATCAGGAACGCCTGCTTGAACTCAACTGCGTAGACTTCGGCGACATTATTCTTTATGCGCTCAACATTCTGATGTCCGACGCCGACGTTCTGGCCAAATATCAGGAACGTTTCAAATACATTATGGTTGACGAATATCAGGATACCAACGTTACCCAGTACCTGCTCATCCGCCTGCTCTCTCAAAAATACCGCAATCTGTGCTGCGTCGGCGACGATGACCAGTCCATTTATTCCTGGCGCGGCGCCGAAATCGAAAACATCCTGCGCTTCAACAAAGACTTCACCGACGCCAAAATCATCCGTTTGGAACGTAACTACCGTTCCACCGCCAACATACTGTCCGCAGCGTCCAACCTTATCAGTCATAATCAGGGACGTTTGGGAAAGACCCTGAAAGTCGCCGAAAATTCTCCGGCTCAGAAATGCGAAAACGCCAAAATCAAGGTCGTCAGCACTTATAACGGCGAAGAAGAAGCCGGCTACGTGGTTGATGCCGTCGACAATGCGCGGCGCGAGGGCTTCAAATATGCCGACATGGCGGTCCTGGTTCGTACCGCCGCCCAAACCCGCGAGTTTGAAGAAAAGTTTATCTCCGAAGCCATTCCCTATCAGGTCATCGGCGGTCTCAAATTCTACGAACGCGCCGAAATCCGCGATGCTCTGGCTTACTTTCGCGTTGTTTTGCAGCCCTCGGACGACCTGGCTTTGGAACGCATCATCAACAAACCTGCCCGCGGCATCGGCGCAAAATCCATTGAAAAGTTTCAGAACGAAGCCCGTTTTCATCACATTTCCATGTACGCGGCCATAGAAAAAATGCTGGCGGAAGGCGCCATATCCGGCAAGGCCAAAAATGCCCTTACCGATTTGATGAACAAATTTTCCGAATGGCGCCGCACCATGAATGCCGTTACCCCTGATGAACTTGCATCGCAGATATTAGAAGATTCGGGCTATATCGAAATGCTGAAAATGGACAAGTCGGTCGAAGCTCCCGGACGCCTGGAAAACTTAAAGGAACTGGTCAGCGTTATGAGCGACACCGAAAAATATCCTTCTTTGGCCGAATTTATGGAACACGTCAGCCTGGTTATGGACAACGACAACGTCAGCAACGAAGACAAGGTTATGCTGATTACGTTGCATTCTGCCAAAGGCCTCGAATTTGACATTGTCTTTCTGCCCGGCTGGGAAGAGGGCCTGTTTCCGCATCAGCGCGCCTTGGACGAAGGCGGCTCCGATTCTCTGGAAGAAGAACGCCGGCTGGCCTATGTGGCCATCACCCGCGCCCGAAAAAAACTCTATATTCTGATGGCGCACAACCGCCGTGTATACGGACAATGGCAAAACAATCTGCCCTCGCGCTTTATCAACGAACTGCCGCCGCAAAACATTGAAATCGTCAACAACTGCGCCAACTATTTCGGTTCCAATAATTTCAGCAGTTACAGATCGGACAACGGTTTTGCGCCGTGGTACCAGAAAAAGAAAAAAGTCTCTAACGTTACCTATGACGATGATGAGCGCTACAGTTACGTCCGCGACGACGATTACGAACAGCCCTGGAACGGCAGCATATGGCAGGCCAAACAAAGCGCCAAAAACTACACGTCTTCAACGCCGGTCGGCACTCGCGTCTGTCACGACACTTTCGGCTACGGAAAAGTTGTTGCCGTCGACGGCAACAAACTGGAGATCATGTTTGAGCACTACGGACACAAAAAACTCATGAAAGACTACGTTCGCAAAGCCTGACAAAAAACTCCCGGATTTTTCGGGAGTTTTTTCACTTATCGCCTTGAAAAAACATATTTACAAAGAGGCATGCTTCAGCTTCTACTGCAGCGGCGAATGCAGCACAGAAGTTACCTGCAACGAATATGAAGAGAACTTTACCTGTACGCAGGGCTACTATTAAAAACATTAAATATGCTCCGAAATGCCGTTTCGGAGCATATTTATTCCTATGAAATTTTAACGGGGCTAAAACTCAATCCTTATACCCAGCGCGGCATCAACCGGAAGCCTCACCCGATCGCCGAAAGCCGTTCCCAGACTGAAATATATGTCGGAGCGTTCATTAATCTCCGCTGTTCCGCCGACACTCAAACGATAAAAAGTATTCAGCATATCCTCTTTAAATTCATAGTCGGCAACCTTAACCCGGTTGTTCCCGGAAAACTCGTGCAATACATCTGCTTTGACATACAGTTCAAACGGAAATTTAAGCGTATCCTCAAACTTTCGTCCCAGCATTAAACCGGCCCGCCCCAAAATCGAACCGCCGTCATAACCTCTGACCGGCGTATTAAAATTCGTCCGGTAGAAAATATCTCCGAAATCCATATAGGTCACTTGCAGTTGCGGTTCCAGAAACCAGTTGTCCGCCAGCGTAAACCTTTTGCCGCCTTCAACCGAAAGGCTCCAGCCGTCCGTATCATATTTGCCCCGGACGTCAGCGCCGTCAGGCAGATGACTTTTCAGTTTTTGATTATGATGATAATATGAAGCGATGACGTCAAAATAGCTGCCGCCCCGGCTCACCACCGTAGAATATAAGCCCAGACCGTAGGTTCGGCCGTCAGCATTTCCTTCCCGGTCAAACTTCTGCCGGGAAACGGAATAACCGCCGTAAACGCCGGCCAGCCAGCGCCGGAAAAAGCTTGTCGGCAAATCAAAATCATAACCGACCTGCGTGCCCGCAACATCAATGTCGGCACTGGTCGCATCTCTGAAGTCAAGCTCAAGTTTCCGCCCCCATCCTCTCGCCCAGAAGCCGGATTTCTTATCAAAACGGACATCACCTATCCTGCCGTTGAGATTTTGCATATGCGTATACAAAATGGAACTGATGGAACTGAACGTATTTTTAGCCACGATTGCAGAATCAGAAACAATGGGACTCTTGTCCAGCACCCAGTTATTGCCCTGTTGTATCAGATTATAACGAAACGCGCCGACGTCAACCGCTCCGCCGATCAAATAAAACTTCTGATTGGGATCTTGCGTCTCGACAACAACCGTATCCGGAGCAAAGACTTCATCAGGACTATAGTCTCTTATGGCTATGCCGTAAACACCGCTCCCGCCCTGAACGACTATCTTGTCGTTAACCCCTTCGGAAACGCTGCTGTTAATGTAAAAATTACCCGCGCCGTCAAGTTCTCCGATTTGCAGCGTTTTATAGCCGCCGGCAACCAGATTAACCGTGCCGTCTGCCATCTGCAGATTTTCAATGGACGAACTCCCCCACAGGTTAATGTCCCCGCGTCCGGTCAACAGCGTATTTCCGGTCAGGCGGCTGCCTTCGTCCAAAACGACCTGCACCCCGTCAACCGTCAGATTTTTCACTTCGGCATTGCCAAAGACGTCTATTCTTCCCCCCTGACCGTTAACCGTATCGGCAGAAGAATAAACGTATAAATAACCGTCGTATATATTCACATTTTTTGCTTCTCCGTATATCTCCTGCGTTCCGCCGCGGATACTGACATCTTCGGCCAAACCGCCTTCTTCCACGATCTGTGTGCCGGAAGTGTTGATCGTGGTTCCGGTTGATTGTCCGCCCTGCTTTACAACCTCCTGTCCGCGACGGTTAATCACCGTTCCCGACGAAGTGCCGTCAACATACATATTGCTGATGTTCAGATTTGTCCCTTCCGCCGTGCCGCCGGCCAGCACAAACATATTTGCCCCTCTGAGCGTTGCGTTTTTCGATAAACCGCCGCTTTTGACATTCATACTGGCATAGTTGCCGACATTGGTATTCTCCGCCACGCCGTATACGTCCTGAAATCCGTATTGGGAAATTTGGGTACCGTAGGCATAACCGCCCTGCATGACCTTTTGCGCCGCATAGGAATAGATATAAGAATTATATGCCTTTCCGCCCGTCAATATGTTTTGCATTCCGCTGACGTCAAAATTACGAACCGTTCCTTCCACGTTCTGCTCCCAGCCGTAAGGAACCGTTCCGCCGCTGACGTCTTCTCCCGGCCCCACGACCAAAGGCGGCAGCGCAAATGCCGAAACCGGCCACAATAAAGAGCCCAGAAACAATATCCGTTTTTTCATTTCACCCCAGCTTTATGTTAAAAAATCTGGAAACATCCGCGCGGTATTCCATATATCTCTGGCCGAAACGATCCAACAACAGCGGTTCTTCAAACCTGACAATATAAAACGTCATCAGAACCACCGCTGCCGCAGCCCACCCATAAAGATACAGACTGTTAAAATACAGCGCCTCGCCGAACAAAATCATCCACACCGCCACGCTCATCGGATTGCGGCTGTAACGGTAAGGACCGCTGCGAACCAGCGTTTGAGGCGGTTCTTTCGTTATCGGGCTTCCGTTTCCAGCTGTTTTCAACAGACGCCGGCACCAGCCAAACAAAGCTGCTCCGCCCCAAAACAGAACAAACGCGGCCGCATAGCGGATCCAGTCATAATGAGGATACGGTATGTGTCCGTATTCTCCCCACAACAGTAGCAACGGAACATATGCCATAATCCACAACGGAACGGCAAAAATTTTCTCAAGCAGATTTTTAGTCATCTCTCCCTCCGCATAAAACTTTAATCTATAATATAGTCTTTAGTTCAGACATAACAAGTATCACTGCGGAGAAAAACTTCCGTACCGCGAAAACTTTGCGCCATCATATTGACAAAATATACAAAACAGGTTATATTCCGACAATTTCAATAAGGAACGGTCATGGACACCAAATATTCGCGGGAATTCGTTTGCGACATTACGCAAACCTTTATTCAAAATCAGGACTTTGATTTTATTCAGAAAAAAATGTACGAAGGCCTGGATTATCCCTTGCCGCACAAAATAAGCTGCTATACGCTCAAAGAGAATTCCGGACACGGCATTGTGGACGAAAACGCGCTGGTCTCTCTCGGTGAACAACTGCTAAACCGCCAGTTGTTTGCCGACGTCAACGCCTACCATCTGACCCTGCCTTCCGTAAACGAAGCCGGAAGCAACCACGCCGTTGCCTTAATGATTGACCTTAAAGAACGTGAAATCTGGTATCAGGATTCATACGGCATTGACATGCGCAAAGAGCTGCGCGACTTTTTCAAACTGATGTTCCCCGGCTGCAAAATCGGCTACAATCCGCAAATTCAGCAATTCAAACAGCAAAACGACCATTCCTGTTTTCTGCTTGCCCAGTATAATATTTTGGATATGTGGCACCGAAAATCCGGACGCCAGGAGAAATTGAAAGAATTTGACAGCCGGCAGGCCCGCGCCGACGTCTGGCAATATGTCCGGCAGATTCCCGCCGAACCTCCCGCGCCGCCGGCCAAAGCAACGTTCAAATTCGGCGCCCAAAAAACCGTTGTCCTGCCCAAGAAATATCTTCTGGAACAAAGGCGCAACACCGAACGCGACTTCAAATACCGCCTGCCGAAACAAAAAAACTATAAAGAAATGCTGGCTGCCGCCGTCTGCTCGGCCGAACAAAAGCATCAGGCCTATCGCCGCTGGCTGCTCGAAAAAAATCTTCTCAACGGCGGACGAAATTAAATCTAGTCTTTTTTCTTCTCGCGAAACGAATAATATTTATGCAGGAGAAAGGTCAAAACCGTAGAAATGACCAGATACGCGGCCTGCCCGATTAACGGATACAAACCCAAAATCCGCACAAAGAAATTCAGAGCAAAGGCATTAAAAAAATACATACCGATATAGACCGTCCACGACTTGACATATTCTGCCCCGATATTGCCGTGACTCTGAAAAACATAATAACGCATGGTAAAAAAGGATACGTTGACCGTAATAAAATACTGCGTAATCAACGCCGGATTATAATCCATGCCTGCCAGCTCATACAACGCGGCAAAAACGCCATAGGCAAAAACCGTATTAAAACCGCCGACCAGCAGAAAACGGATTTTCTGATTGATTTTAAACCAAAACGCCTCAATTTTTTTATAAAGTTTTATCATCGGATTTCATCGGCAATATGTTTGTCCAGCAGTGTTTCCAGCTCTTTGGTTCGCCACGGCGACAAGACGTTCAAATCAAACAGTTCTGCTTTGTACTTCTCGTCAATCTCGGGCATAGCCGGGTGTATGCCGACCTCCACGGCTTCATACCCCTGCGGAACGCGCAGATTTTTGAAGCGCTCCCGCGAAAGCTTGCAGGTATAAAGAATGCTGTAAAAATACGTATCCGTCCTGTGCCCGAACCAGATACGGTTCCACAGAGCCAGACTTCTCAGCACCAGATATTTAACCAGACCGCCGTCTTTGAGGTAACTTGTGTCTTTGTTTGATTTCAGCGTATTGAAGATATTTTCGTTCACAACCCGGATTCTGGGAATCTGATATTCGCGCGCCAGTCTTTTGACTATGCCGAAAATCAGCGGGATATGATGAATATGACGGTGGCTGTCGATATGACTGAGCTTAATGCCGAGTTTCCGAGCCTTTTCAATCTGGGCGCGGGCTTCCAGTTCCGCCTCAAACCGAAGCTGCCGGAACTTAAATACCGACAACAGCAGCAGGTTGACAAACCCGTGCTTAAAGCGCCCTTTTTCATCTGCCAGAAGCGGAATGTCCTTAGGATCGGATACGGCATATTCATTGGTCAGATTAAGATGCAAACCAATATCCAAGTCCGGCATTTCTTTGGCCAGAGCCAGCGCCTCGTCAACAAAGTCAAGGCTTATCATAATGCTGGTACTGTTCAGAATGCCCTCGTGATATGCCTTGGCTACCGCCCGGTTCACGCCGTGGGTTGCACCGAAATCATCGGCGTTAAATATCTTTTTTACCATTCCGGACAACCTTCTTTGCTTCTTCGCGGGTTTCAAAATCAGCCATATACAGCGGGCGCTTTTTCACTTCCATATGAATTTTGCCGATATATTCTCCGATAATGCCCAACACAATCAACTGTACCGAACCTAAGAAAATAACCGTGGTCATAATCGTCGCATAACCGGGTGTCGGGCGGTGCATGACAAAATGTTCGCCGATGACATACAAGCCCAGCAACCCGGCAATAAATGCCGAAAACATACCGAAATATATGGAAAACCGCAGCGGCTTGACCGAAAACTGCACGATTGAGTTCAATGCCAGCTGCAAACTTTTGCTGAAGTTATACTTCGACTGACCGCTCAGACGCTCCGGTGCCACAAAATCAATCACCTTGACCTTATCATGCGGCATAATCCAGCTCAACAACCCGCGAAACAGGCGGTCCTGTTCGTTAAAGTTCTTCAGAAAATCGACGTACTTACGGTCAATCAACCTGAAATCCGGCGTTTTTTCGGGAATTTTGGTATCGGAAAGCATATTGAGAATCTTGTAAAAGCTTTTGGCACAGAATTTGTAAAAAGCCGAAGTGTCAACATTGTCCACCCGCTTGGTCAGCACGATGTCCATTCCGTTCTGCCACTCTTCAATCATCTGCTTTATATAGACCGGCGGATGCTGCAAATCCGCATCCATAAAAATTACCGCATCGCCGGAGGAATAGTCCATTCCCGCGGTCATGGCGATTTCATGGCCGAAATTGCGCTTCAGGTGCACAATTTTCACGTCGGCGTCTTTTTCCTGCAACGCCTTGCACTTGTCATAAGTTTTATCGGAACTTCCGTCATCCACGAAAATAATTTCCTTTTTATCCAGTTTCACGGATGACAGGACTTTTTTCAGTTCCTTGTACAAAGGTTCAATGTTGCCTTCTTCATTATAAGCAGACACCACAATGCTTACCGACGATTTAGTCATTTTTCACCTCCGGTTTCAAAAAACCGTAATAGATTGTTTTTTTCTTTACCTTACCTGCCTTGTTTTTAATTTCAAGTTTATATTCGTACGGCAGGCTCATATTTTTATATATTTTCCGCAGTTCCAAAATCCGGCTTCTGTCCGGAAAAATGACCAATGCGCCTTTCTGCATAATATCCTGTGCCGAAAGCCACGGGTTGTGTTCGGGCTTCATTTCCGCCACCGGTTTGGGATTGCTTTCCCCGTAGAGCGCCACATTGGATACATACCAGATTTCGCCGCCGGCATAAGCCAAATCGCTGCCGGTGTGCTTTTTCCAGATTTCGCTCATCTTTTCGGCAAACGCCGCTCCGGGAAAATTGATTTTCTCGCTGCGGTCAAAAACGATTATCGCCGTTGCGGCAACCGCCAGCAGACCCATGACAACATAAACCGACCTAACTGTCTTTTTATACAAACGCTCGGTAAGCCGGAACGGATAATAAACAAACAGCAGAATGCCCAGCATATACATCACCGGAAATCCCCACATGCTTTTCATCTTCAGGCCGAAGACGAAAGAAACCGCGGCAAAGACCAAAACCGGCAGTATTCCCATAAACTTCAAAAACTGAAGCTGTGCCGCGCTAGGTTCTGACGCCTCTTTTTCCGCTTTTCTGTAAGTCAGAAAATAAACCGCCAAAGCCAACAGCATAAACAGTATCTGAGCCAGCAGAAACTTAAGCGGAAAATAAAAATGCTCGGCAACTTCCCACCATACGCTCTCTGAAGCCTCATGCGCGGCGCGACCGGCAAAATAGCCGACAACATAAAAATCGTGTTTATAAAGCCAAACCAGATGCGGCGCAATGATTGCCAGAAAAACCGCAAAGGTCAGATAAGGTCCGAAAGTTTTGAACTTTGCCCGTCCCTGAGAGGTAAACAGCATATATGCGGCCATACACAACAGCAACACGCCGCCGACATACTTGTTCATGACGTTAAGACCGGCAAACAGACCGGTCAAAGCCCAATGCGGCCATTTTCCGTCCCGCACCGCCAGATAGAAATAATAGGAGGTTGCCGGCCACAATGCCAGCGACAAAACATTGACGTTATATTCCATGGAACTGAAACCGTAATAAATCACGCCTTCCAGCACCATCACCGCCAGCACCGCTTTCTTTTCTTCCAGAAAACATTTGGCCAGTTTGTAGATATAAATAAATCCGAACAAAACGCAGACCTGGCTCAGAATATAGATTCCGGCACTGCCGAACCAGTCATAAAACCACGAGGCCGGGAAACCCGAGAGCGGCGGGTGCTTATTGGTTCCCCAGTCGCAGTATCTTCCCCACATAATCGCTTCGATACTGTCCATCGGCAGGCTCGGGCGCAGCTGCGGGATACCGCACCAAACCAGAAAATGAACAATCAAAAAAGTAATAAAATTGTTTTTAAATAAATTTTTCATATTCATAAAAACACCTGAAAATCAAATACACAATAATTTATTTCTAATACACGGGTTTAACTTTGTCAAACAAGAGCCGCACATCGTCAACAGATATCCGGCTCCATATTTCATTCTCTCAGGCTTACCGGTCTGTCGGCATTAACCTCGTTCCACATTCGCGCCGCCTCGTTGAAAAAATCATTGTAAGTTCTGGAGCTCTCGCCGGAATATCTGTGTTCATGCTTAATCTGCGCGACCGCCCGAATGTATTCCTCAGGTTCGGCGGCGCCGCGCTGAACCTTGGCCAGAATTTTATCGGAAATTTCACCGTACAAACGGTTGCGGATGCTCTCCAGCTCCGCATCGCCGTAAACATGCGGAACCCATTTTTTATAAATATGAGTGTCGTCTTCGCTCCAACTCAGGTCATACACTCTACCGTCATTGTTTTTTTCGCAGTCTGCCAATATCTTATAACCGTCAGTTAAAAGCATTTCTTCATTTTTTTCCAGATTATAGCCGATAATGGTCTTTTTGTCCCTGCGCATGACCGCCGGGGCAAACTCGATGGTTCCGTTGTTAAGTCTGGCATAAGTTTTCATTTCTATACTCCTCTGAATTCAATGTACAAAATTCCCTGACGGGCCGTATCGTTTGAGCTTGATCCGCCTTTTCCCCAGTCCTCGCCGGTAAACGGCTTAAACACAGACTGCGCCTCGTTTGGCTGCCATTCGCCGTAACCGGCGGCATAACCGTTGTTGCCGTTTGAAGCCACAACTACGTTTCTGGTCGTAAGATTCTTGATTTCCAAAATGCCCCCGGCCGGTCCCGGATCCGGATAATGTCCCGCGCCGACACCGGGGTTGGCAATAATACCTGCATTTTGCACCCGGTATTTAAGCAAATGGCTCGCCGTTCCCGCCGCCATCATGTTAACCACGCCTTTGGCGCCGACCTGCCACTCCCATTTGCCGTGCGTAAGCAAAACCTCGCCGATAAAGCCGGCGCCGCCGCTGCCTGACGCCGCGTCGTCATGCTTGGCCCGGTGCGAACTTGCGCCGCCGCCCGCAATTTTTACATAATACCAGCCGTCAACCTCAATCATCAAGGTTCCGCTCGCTCCGTTTTCCGTATTGTTAAAAATCACCGTTCCCGGTTCTATCGGATTTCCCCAATGCAGATTATGCAGCTCCCATACGCTGTCTCTGACAAACATGTTTTCCCTCCCTAACCTTCGACATATTTGGCCATGGAGACCAAAACATTGTAATAAAAAGGCAGTTCCGGATCCGGATCGGGTTCCGGAATCAGACTCATGACGCACAAATAGGTAGAATTGGCCATCATTGCCGGAATGGTATTGTTCATCATCAGATAAGTCGCGTCCGTATATTCAAAAGTCAGCGTATTGACCTCGGCTCCGGTTACAATCACAAAACGTTTCACAAAACTCTTGGTCCTGACATCCGGCGGCAGCGGATTTCCGTCGTCATCTTCCTGCATCACAAATAAAAAGCGCAAATCGCTGTCCATCGAAACATAATAATCCTTATTGTCCTCCCAGTCGGGAATAATTGTATTGTCTGCCAGTTCGGAACTGTTCAGCGTCACCAGCGGCACATTATACTGCGCGGCGCTGTTCAGCGCGTCCTGCGCCCAGAATTTGGCGGAACCGTCGCCGCATTCTTCCTTCGTCCCGACGGCCCAGCGGCGCGAAATTTCCGAACTGTTTTCCGACGCCTCCGCGCAAACCCGCGACTTTTCCGCCTCTGATTGGGAACTGTCCGCACTCTGCCGCGCATCGGCCACCGCCGTATTGATATCAACAAACGACGTGTTGATTGCAATGTCGGAATTAATCAGCCTGGTACCGTCTTCATTCCAGACAATGGCTTTGCCGGCGTCCGGCAACGGCAGATTGGCGTCCGTATCGCCGGAAGCGTAAGGCGGAAATATAACCGTCCGGCCGATTTTTTCATCCAGCTGCTGAAGTGTGGCCACCTGATAATCCAGTTCGTGGTTAATCACTTTCGCCCGAAAGGCGCCGCTTTCCTGAAAATCAGAAGTGCGTTTGATTTCCAAGTTGCGGATAATCGTAATAACTTTGCCTTCGGCCGGCGGTTCGGCAAAAATCACCTTTCCGCCCGCCCCCTCCTCGTTGGCTGCCACGCTGTAATTTGTCGTCAGCAGTTCTTCTCCGATATAGACGTCAATGTCTTCGGCACCGAAAGTTACAAAGTTATAGAAAAACTCCTTGACAACGCCGTCGGCAATAAATTTTACCACCGGCTTATTGCTGTTTTTACTTTTCTCAGACATAAAAAAACCTCACAAAAAAAGCGGCAGAAAACCTCTACCGCCGGTTGCAATTTAAAAGCCAAAAGCCCCGGAACCTTCCGGGGCTTTCATCTGCTCGGGATACACGACACCCAAGTGACGTTTTAATATATAGGATAATTTTCCTAATTTGTCAAGAGCCGGCCCGCCAACGGAAATCTGCGATATAAAAAAACGGAAACCGATACGATTTTTCTCAAAAAATATTGACAAAATTTTTCAAAGATGATAAACATTTTCATAACACAAATACCATTATCACTAAGCATTAATTCAGCAAAAAAAAATCAGTGATTATACTGGTTTATATAATTATTATTCACCTCAAATTTTTTACATTATGAGAAAAATTGCTGTAATCCTCCCCATGTTCATCGTGGCAGGACTGTTTGCTTCGTGCAACAACGACAAAACTGAGGAAACGCCCGTTCCCGAAACGCCCGTGCAGGAAGTCTACCAACCGGTGCACAAGTCGTCTGCTGTCGACCTGTCAACCGCTCAAAAGTACGACTACCGCAACGCACCCATGGATGCTCCGGCAACCGGTGTCACCGTCAGCTACGACCAGAAGAAACCGTATGCTCAGCCCATTACCGTCAAGTATACCTACGCCAACGGCGATTCGTATACTTACACGATTCCCGCTGAGTTCGGACTGTGGAAAAATCAGGCCGGAAAATTCCGCGTCGTAACCGATCAAGACCACACGGTATGGCTCCAAGGCCAAACCAAGAAAGGCAAGTTCCATGAATTTGTCTTCTATGGCGACCCTAAGTACAACGGTACCAAGGTCAAGCCCAATTCATACCGCAATCCGCCGGCCGGAGAGATTAAATATCGCAAATAAGCTCTCCGCTGAAACAATCAAAGCTTCCGTACCCTTCGGTTCGGAAGCTTTTTTCATAACCAGCCACTTTTCAAAAATACGGCCCGGCACAAAAAAAAGGCCCCAGGAAAACCTGAGACCTTAACTGGTAGCGGGTGAGGGATTCGAACCCACGACACAAGGATTATGATTCCTCCGCTCTACCGACTGAGCTAACCCGCCGTCAAAATTCAGATATTTAATAATATTTCCGTTTTACTTTGTCAACAACTATTTTTGAAATTATCCAAAAACTTTAACCGTCTTCTTCCCGGACGCCGTTTTTCCTAAAAATCGTCTTTGTTTTTCAACGTTTCGTAACGTTTATGGATACACTGAATCGCCGTTTTATGCACTCCCGGCGTAATGTCATAAATAATAAAGCGCCCATCCCTGCGACAGGTAACGAAACCGTCGTCCTTCAAACGTTTCAGATACTGGGACACCTTCAACTGTTCGCTTTCCACTCCGCGGACGATTTCGGATACATTGCTTTCTCCGTTCAGGGTCAGATATTCCAAAATCCTCATCTTGTCATAATTGGCAAACAACTTGATCTGGTTTGCCACCATCTTGGTATAGTCCCTCGGCAAAACCGCCTTATAGCCATCCGCCAAAAAATAAAAACTGTCGGTCATATACCCGAAAAGCTTGCGAATGCACACCAGAATACTGGCCGGATATTCCTCGCAGATTTTATAATAAATAAAAATTCCCCGCCGTTCAGTCTGTACCAGATGGGCATCACGCAATTTTTTCAGGCTCTGCGACACGATCATCTGCTCCTCGTTAACACCTTTGGCAATCGCCGAAACGGAAGATGCGCCGTTGACGTCGATATATTCCAAAATCCGCAGCCGCAGAGGATGCGCAATATAGCTTATTCCTCTGGCGGCGCGTTTCATTATTTCTGCGGGAAGTTGAAGCGGCATCGTCCCTCTCCGCCGTTTATTTCAAAAACGGTTTGGCATAAGCGTCAAACTTGCTCTCATATTCGGAAGACCATCCCATCAGATAATTGTCCCCCATGCAAAACAGCGGCGTTCCGATACTGCGTCCAAGCTTAAATTTTTCCGCGCATTTGAACAGCAGCAAATACCCTTCCGGCGTTGCCACGTCAACCTTCTCCATATTCAGCTTCTTATTTTTATATTTGGCGTTGATATAATCCATGGCATGATGGCAGTGCGGGCATCCGTCCGAATAAAAGAAATATAACTTATCCGCGGCAATTTCGTTTTCCGCCTGTGCATTTTTCTCGCATCCGGCCGTAAACAGCAATACGGCAGCCATTATGTAAAAAAACTTTTTCATCTTGTCCCTTTCCTATTCTATGCAGCAGTCAACCGCCTTACGGACAAAGGCTTTCATTTTGGCCAGCGCGCCGCCTTTATCTTCCGTCCGTTCTCCGGCCTCTTTATTATATTTATCAATTTTTTCCGAAAGTTCCCGCATATCTTTAGACTTATCCTCAATCCATTTAACATCGTCCACGTTCAGCATATTCATATTCAGCCCCCAGAACAGACAATACAGCTCATAGGCCTGATTAAACAGCCTGTAGGCTTCTTCCGTATGTCCCAGACTCTGCTGCTTAGTCCCGACTTCCGTCAGGCGCATAGAAGACGCAAGCAAATGTTTGGATATGCACCATACCTCCCCTTCATAAGCCGGAATCACCTTTTGCATCAGCGTCTTGCGCATTTCGCGGACATCCTTAATCAAATCATAAAAGGCCGTCTTTCCGGTTTTGGCACCGGAAAAAACCAGATGTTCCTCAATCGAAATCAGATTCATAATCGCAATGGTCAGATCCTGATCCGAAGATAAATCCTTCGGATTGACTTTCTTGGAACTGTCGATACGCTCGACAAACTCTTTTACGTTTTCTATTTTTTTTATTTTAAATCTCCTCATCGTCAAATTTGATAAAAGTTCATAATCACGCTGCAAATAAACAACGCGGCCACCGGCAGCACCACCTTTTCAAACGGAAAATGCGCATGGCCGCCGTTTTTGGCTTTCATCAGCGCATACAGCTTCTCCGTAAGGATATAAACCGCCGCCCCCGTCAGTGCCGAAAGCAGAAACGCGTCAATATACAGAAAACCGATTATCCGGGGCGTATAAACCAGCTGACCGAAATAAACGAAACCGATCATTCCGATCGACAAAAACATCAGCCAGAAGTCTCGGCCCGCAAAGTGCCAGTTTTTCCGGTCAAACCACAAAATCGCCCAATATCCGAGCAGCGCTGTCATCGCTCCGGCCCACAAACCGACAATATTGTCGCTGATACCAAGCTTCCGCGCCAGTTCCAGAGAAGCGCCGATGGCCACGGTACACACCACGCAGGCCGGATTGGCCAAAGCTTTGGCCGGCAAAAGAAGAACCGACAGCAGACATAAAAGCATTTTCATTACATAGACTCCAAAATATGTTTTTATTACAATATATATAATAAATAATACATATTAAAAGAGTCAAGTATTAAAATAAAAAAAACAGGGAAAATATTTCTATTTTCCCGCCCTATGAGCTTTGTTCCATACACAGCAGAGCCGCGCCGATTATCCCGGCATTGTTTTCAAAAGCGGCCTCTTTCAACACGAACGGCGCCGTCACAATCTGTTCGTTCGCCTCTTTGTTCAAACGCTCGTAATCAATAAAATGTGCCATTGAACCACCCAGCAGAATAACGTCCGGATCAAAGATGCTGGCAAAAATAACCACCCCGTACAAAACCATATTCTGCCAATGGTTAAACGCTTCAACCGCCGGCAGCCGATTCTCTTTCACACCGGCAATTACGTCATAACTGGTGGCGTTGTCATCTTTGAAAAATTCTTTGGCATCCAGATTCAGTGCCTTGCCGGACATATAAATTTCCAGACAGTCATAATTACCGCAGCCGCAGCGCCGCTTTTTATCCAACCGGATCGGAAAGTGAACCTCGCCGGCCGCGCCGGATTTTCCGGTCACCAGCCGCCCGTTTACAATCAGCCCGACACCCACGCCGGTTCCCAGCGTCAGCAGAACCGTGTTTTTCTTTCCTTTGGCATTGCCGACCTTGTATTCGGCCCACACTGCGGCATTGGCGTCATTCACCACAAAAACCCTTTTGGAGCTGAGCGATTGAAAATCAGTTTTTTCATAACCTTCCGGCAGATTTCCGACCGACCCTGTTATTTTTATATTATTGTCGTCAACGGTTCCCGCCGTAGAAATCGCCACCGCGTCGACTTCGTTCTCATATTGGGAAACAATTTTTTTCAATAACGAATAAATCGCCTCTTGCGTGGCCGGTGTGCTCACTTTGGTCACCTTGCCCGCCAGACTTCCGTCGCGGCAGACAATGCCGTATGCAATCTTGGTTCCGCCGATGTCAAAAGCTAAAACTTTTCCATTCTCTTCCATTGCTTTTTCTTTCTGATTTATTTGTCGTCAATAATTTCATATTCAACGTCTATAATTTCGGGCCTCTTCTTTCTCGTTGAAGCAAGAAATCCTTTTCCGCGCCCGGAAGACTTACGCTTCCCGTAGACATACATAATCAGGTTAGCCAGCCCTGACACGGCCATAACCACCAGCAGAACCGGAATTAACACGGATGCGACATAGAGGGAAAACATAATTACGAACAACCCCGTTGCGCCGGCAAACACCCACAAAAAAATATCATTAAGCCGATTCATTTTTAACTTTCCCCTCCAAATTTAAAACTTCCTGTCTATATAAATAGTAATTTTTTAAATAAATATCAACACGGCAGTCTCAACGAATTGCCTAAATAAGCAAAATTATTATAATCACGAACTATTCAACGACTAAACAAGGAACTTACGATGAAATACAAACTGACGGCCCTGGTCTTATCTCTGCTTGTCACGTTCAATGCCCTGGCCGAAGAAACCGCTCTGCCGCCGGACGGAGAACTCAGAGCCAACTTCAAACGCGTGGCGCTGGAAATGTCATCCACTTCGGTAGACAATGCCGAACAATATCAAAACTCCCCGAACTCACAGCTGAGCGCCGACAGCGAAACCGTTATCAAAGGCGTGTTCGACTTCACCCTTGAATATGAAAAAACCGACTGGCAATGGAACAACAGCGTCTACGCCGAATATGGCAAGACCACGCTGAAACCGGCCGAAGGTGAAAAAAGTTCCACCGAAAACGCCGACAAAATTTTGCTTACCTCCGATTATAACCGCAAAATGTGGAAATATGAAGACGCGGACGTCGGCCCTTTTGCCAGCCTCGGCTATCAGACCGAATTTACCGCCAATAACGATGCGCCGCGCACCAAAACTTTCCGCGCCAAAGAAGGTATCAAAATGTTCAACGGCAAAAACGTCAAAGAACTGTATGTCGCACCGGTTCAGGAACTGGATCTGACCTACAGCAGCGACACCAAACTGGCATATGAAATCGGCTTCAGAGGAGAATATCCGTTGCGCGAAGGCGTCAAATTTCAAATAGAAAGCTACTTCCGCGACTATGTTTACTACAGCACCTACCGCGGTACCGATTTTGAATATGAATTCAACCTGACCTCGCGAATGGACGTCAAACTGAACGACACCCTTTCGCTGGCACCCTACATCACTTACTTTCGCGCCCAGGACCGGCAGTCGGACGTTGCCGGCAGCAACTTTATGATTGGCCTGTCCCTGGCATATTCAGACGTCTTTAACCTGTAAGGAGCATAATATGACGAACGTTCTCTTTCTCGAATACCCCAAATGTTCAACCTGCCAGAAAGCCCAAAAATGGCTGGACCGACACCATGTTTTGTATCAAAGCCGCCACATTGTCGAAAACAATCCCTCCGCGGTCGAACTGAAAGACTGGATTGCCCGCAGCGGCAAACCGCTGAAAAGTTTTTTCAACACCAGCGGCCTGTTGTATAAAAGCCTTGGTCTCAAAGACCGCCTGCCGCAAATGAGCGAAAACGAACAGCTTGAACTTTTGTCTTCAAACGGCATGCTGGTCAAACGGCCGCTGTTGGTCTGCGATGACACGGTTCTGACCGGTTTTAAAGAAGCCGAATGGTCAAAAATCTTATAAACAAAAAAACGATTTCGGTTGACTTCTCGGCTCCGTATGATACTACCAAAACATCTCATCAACACAATTTTGTTTTAGGAAGTAAAAAATATGTTTGCCGAATTCAACCTGCGCCAATTTCTGAGCGCATTCGTCGTTTTGTTTGCCGTTATTGACATCATCGGTTCGATTCCCATCATTCTCAAGCTCCGCCGCGGCGGCAAAAAAATCCATGCCGAGCGCGTGGCGCTTATTGCCTTGGTAATGTTTCTCGGATTTTTCTACGTCGGAGAAGCTTTTCTGGCCCTGTTCAAACTTGACATTTCCTCGTTTGCCGTCGCCGGCTCGCTGATTATTTTTATTATGGCTCTGGAAATGATTCTCGACATTGACATTTTCCACGAACGTCCGGATATGCCCAAAGATGCCACATTCATCCCGCTGGTCTTTCCCCTGATTGCCGGAGCCGGCGCTTTAACAACCCTGCTCTCCATTCGCGCTCAGTACGAAGACATCAACATTCTGCTCGCAATCATTGCCAATATGCTTATTGTTTATCTTGTGGTCAAATTGGCCAAAAGACTCGGACATATCCTCGGCAGCGGCGTCATTTACATGCTGCAGAAATTCTTCGGCATTATCCTGTTGGCCATCTCCGTAAAGATATTTACAACCAACATCACTTTCCTCATCGAAAGTATAAAATAACCGCGCTCTTGATAATTAAAACAGACTGATTACATAAACATCACGTCTAACACACAACAACAGGAGAAAGATATGAACAAGTTAAAATTGCTTTCCTTAGCGGCTCTGTCGGCTCTGGCCGTCAGCAGTGCGGCCAACGCTAAAGATAATATGGGCGGAGGTTTTACCGGTCCCGGCACCGACGTTGCCGTCATAACCGTAGAACAGGCCAAAGGCCTGAATGACGAAGCCATGGTCATTCTGCGCGGCAACATCCAAAAACAGATCGGCGAAGAAATGTACATCTTCAGCGACGGAACCGGAACCATCAACGTTGAAATCGACGATGACGACTGGATGGGACAAAACATCGGTCCCGACGATCTGGTCGAAATCAAAGGCGAAATCGATAAGGGCTGGACCAAACTTGAAATCGAAGTTGACCAAATAAACAAAGTCAACAACTAAAAAAACAAAGGCCGGAAACTTCCGGCCTTTTCTTTGAAATGTTAAGAAGCTACTTTAGCTGCGTTTTGTAAAGTGCGGCATAAATGCTGTTTTCTTTTTCGAGCAGCTGTTTGTGCGTACCGCTTTCCACAATCTCGCCGTTGTTGATGACTACGATTTTGTCCGCGTTTTTCACCGTTGACAAACGATGCGCAATCACAAAAACCGTCCGGTCATTCATCAGATTTTCAATTGCCTGCTGAACAATGGCTTCCGACTTGTTGTCCAAAGCCGAAGTCGCCTCATCCAAAATAACAATCGGCGCGTCTTTGATGAAAGCGCGCGCAATCGCAATACGCTGTTTCTGCCCGCCGGACAACAGCACGCCGCGCTCGCCGATTTCCGTATCCAAACCGTCATCCAGCGAATTTACGAACTCTTCCAGACATGCGCTTTTAACCGCCCGGTTGATTTGCTCCGGTGTTGCGTCATGGCGGCCGAGCAGAATATTCTCGCGAATGGTGCCGGCAAACAGGAAATTATCCTGAAAAACGATGGCAATTTTATCGCGCAGCGAATAGAGATCCATATCGCGGATGTCAACGCCGTCTATCAATATCTGCCCGTCCCTGATGTCATAAAAGCGCGGCAGCAGGTTGACAAACGTCGACTTTCCGCCGCCGGAATTTCCGACCAGAGCAATCGTCTGCCCGACTTTAACTTTCAGATTCACGCCTTTTAAAATCGGTTTGTCTTTAATATATTCAAACCATACGTTTTTATACTCAATCACCTTGTTGACACCGTCAAGCTTGACCGCGTTTTCACGGTTAAGAATTGCCGGCTGGGCAGCCAGCAGCGCAAAAACCCTTTCCATCGCCATCAAAGACATCTGTACCGAATTATAATTGTTGCCGATGCTCTTAATCGGGTTATAAAGCATAATCAGCGCCGCAATAAAAGAAACGAAGTTGCCGCTGGTAATTTCATGATGAACAATCAGATAACTGCCGAGCCAGATAACCAACGCAATACCCAGTGACACGATAAAATGCATCATCGGCGAAAGCAGTCCCGTGCGCTGCACCATCTTCATGCCGATTTTGAAAATCATCCGCATATTGTCCTTAAAACGGCCGTACTGATAGTCATACAGGTTATAAGACGTAATCACGCGGTTGCCGCTGTAGGTTTCGTTATAATGCGTGGCAATATTGCCGCCGGCATAAACGCTTTTTTCCATCAGTTCTTTCAGTTTTTTTCGCACCCTGGTCAGCGGGAACAAGGCGCAGCCCAAAACGATAACCGCCACAATCGCCAGCTGCCAGGAGTTGTAAAACAAGACAAAAATCAGCGAGATGGAAGAAAACACCCGGGTCGTGAACAGTTTCAGATTGGCCAGCAGACCGCTGCAGGCCGCCTCCACATCATTGTTGAAACGAAACTGCACGTCGCCGGAAGTCGTCGTATCAAAAAAATGGGCGTCATAATGCAAAAGCTTTTTGTAAAGATCCTCTTTGAGGTCATTGGTAATCCGGCGTCCGACCCACGTATTGAGATAGGTTGCCGTATAGTTCAGCATACTTTGAATCAGGCTGAAGAAAATAATCAGCAGCGGAATATAAGCCGTTGCCGAGGTGCTTTTTTCCACCATGACCACATCCATATAAGGTTTCAGCGCCCAGGCGATAACCGCGTCGAGCGACCCGATCGGAATTGTAATCAGCACAGCCAGCAAAGCCCTTACCCAATATGGTTTGACATAAGGGTAAATCTTCATATAGTTCTGAACCATATAACTCGATTTGAATTTTTCTTTTATTTTTTTCAACATTGCCGATACCAGAAAATTGTCTCTTTTCCGTTTATAAGTTGTTTTGCCGCCGGCGTCAAGAATACAGAAGTCTGACGGTTAATTATCCTCAGAAAATTTAACGCTAAATTAAACTATATCAATTATCCTTTCAAAGAATGCTATTGTTAAGAAAGGAAAAAGGCATGGAGCTTTCTTCACTGATTGGCGTTATCGGCGGAATTCTCGCTGTCGGTGTCGGTATGGCTTTGAAAGGCGCCGATCCGCATGCTCTGATTAATCCGGCCGCTTTTCTGATCATTATTGCCGGAACCGCCGCGGCATTGTTTAACGCCTTTAGTCTCAAAGATTTAAAAAAATTTCCCGTTTTGCTCAAAATTATTTTTGTCGGCAAAAAGCTTCCTTCCAAACAGCAAATCTTGGAACTGTTCGTAAGCGTTGCAAAATCGGCCAAACGCGACGGCATTGTCGCCATTGAAAAACACGCTTCCGAAGTGGAAGACCCTTTTGTCCGTTCCGCGCTGACACTGGTTGCCGACGGTTTTAACGCCGATTTCATCAGCGAAGTCATCGAAGCGGAAATCAAACAGATGGAAGAGCGTCACCGCGCCGGCGCACTGATTTTTTCCCAAGGCGGCATGTATGCGCCCACGCTCGGCGTGCTCGGCGCCGTCATCGGCCTGATTGCGGCTTTGGGCAACCTCTCCGACATCAACATGCTCGGCCATTCCATCGCGGCTGCCTTTGTCGCCACCCTGCTCGGTATTTTTACCGGTTATGTCCTGTGGCACCCGTTTGCCAACAAACTCAAACGCATTTCGCAGGAAGAAGTAGAGCTTCGCAGAATGGTCCTGGAAGGAGCACTGGCTCTTCAGGGCGGAGCATCTTCAATGGCCATGGAAGCCAGACTGCAGGCTTTCATTCCGATTTCGGAAAGAAAATCGCTGAAGGAAGAACAATAAATGGCTCGAAAAAAGAAAAACGAAGAACATCACGAAGAACATGCGGACGAAACTTGGCTTATTCCCTATTCGGATCTGCTGACGCTTTTGCTGGCTTTGTTCATTGTCTTGTTTGCCACTTCCAGCCTCGACAAGAAAAAGGCCGCCCAGCTTGAATATGCTCTGGCAGCGGCGTTCAACAGCGTCCCGCCCGAACAGGTTGACGGCAAACTGGTTGATTTTCTGGACGACGCAGCCGGTTTGGATCTTGGAGAAGGCGTCAGCCTCGGATCAGACTCTCAGGGCGCGGTCATAGACATCAGCAATCTGACTTTCTTTGATCAGGGCAGCATTGAAATCCGCCCCGAAGGAAAAGAAATTATCCGTCAGATTGCCTTTCTTCTGAATGAAAACCGTTACCGCAAATTCAGCATCACGGTCGAAGGACACACCGATGACACCAATGAAGTCAAAAACCAATACTATCCTTCCAACTGGGAGTTTTCGGCCGCCCGCGCCGGCAGTGTCGTCCGCGAACTGATTAAAAGAAACGTCAACGCCCAGCGTCTGCGTGCAATCGGCATGGCTGACATCTCTCCCGCATACCCGAGCTTTAACATGTACGGAGAAGCCATTCCCGAGAACCGGATAAAAAACCGGCGCGTAGTTATCCGTGTTGAACCGTAACGAAAAAGCCCCGCTTTTCACGGGGCTTTTGATTATTTCGCAATCTGCGCGTCTCTGCGTACCTTTATCAGCGAGAAGATGATTCCGGCGAACAAAAGCGAAAACGTAATGCACAGCGAATGCCACGGCTGAATGTCTATGCCGATTTTCGGCAGAAAAATTTTCAGTCCGATGTAAATCAAAATTACCGACAGCGCCTGCTTCAGATATACAAACTTGTGAACGGCCGCCTCCAGCAGAAAATACAAAGCCCTCAGGCCCAAAATGGCAAAAATGTTGCTGGTATAAATGATGAACACGTCCTGCGTAATCAGAAAGATGGCCGGAATGCTGTCCAGCGCAAAAATGACGTCCATCGTTTCAATAATCAGCAAAGCAAAGAACAGCGGCGTAATATAATGACGGCCGTTTTCTTTCACGAAAAAGTGCTCGCCTCTGATTTCATGCGTAACATGAAACATTTTGGAAAGAACCGCATAAAGCTTGGTATCCTTGAGCTCTTTCTTTTCCTCTTTTTCCGGCAGCACCATCTTGATGCCGGTATAAACCAGAAAAGCCGAAAAGACATAAAGCACCCAATGGAAATTGCTGATCAGCGCCTCGCCGAGGAAAATCAGCAGAGCCCTCATGACAATGGCGCCGAGAATACCCCAGAACAACACCCGGTGCTGATACATTCTAGGCACCCCGAGCGACGAAAAAATCAACGACATAATGAAGATATTGTCCAAAGACAGACTTTTCTCAACCAGAAAACCGGTAAAGAACAGCATGCCCTGGTCCACGCCTTCTTCATACATCACAAACACGCCGAACACGCAGGCCGCCAGAATATAAACGATACAGACAACCAGCGTATGCATAAAATTCGGCACCTCGTTTTTACGGTTGAAAAACAACAGGTCCCACAACAGCAAAACGACGACGGCTATTCCGAAAATAACCCACAGCCAGGATTCCGGCAGAACCGGATGATTAGTAAACAACTCTTTAATTTTTTCCATTTCATTATTCCCGTAGTCAATAGTTAAGGATGTTATAAAATTAATATTCCTCCAAGTCAACGAAAGCCTGCAACTTAACCAAAGCAAATTTGCCGACAACGGCCGCAAAAAACGGCCCGACGGATAATGCCGGACCGTTTGCGTTTTTCTGGCGGAGTTTTTATCTTAAAAACTCAATATACATAAACAAGGTTGCAATACCGACGCTGAGCAGCATGGTCGGAATTGACCACAGCAGAAAACCGATAAAATTAATCGGATGACCTTCCTTGCTGGCCATACCCGCAACCACAACATTGGCAGACGCGCCGATCAGCGTGCCGTTGCCGCCGAAACAGGCGCCTAAGGATAACGCCCACCATACCGGCATCATGGCTTCCCGGCCGCCGATATCAGCCTCAATCGACTTCAACATCGGAATCATCGTCGCCACAAACGGAATATTGTCCACCACGCTGGAAAGGATGGCAGACGACCACAAAATAAGAAAGACCAGTTTATTGACGCTGCCTCCGGTAAAATCAATAAACTTCTGCCCCAGATAAGACAGAATGCCGGTTTCTTCCAGCCCGAATACAATAACGAACAAACCGGTGAAGAAAAAGATGGTTGTCCAGTCCACAACACTGAAAATCTCCCGCACCCGGTCGTCTTTTTCGTCGCCTTTGGCTTCCAGCGTATAAAGCAGCAGCAAAAGCGCCGCTCCGGTCAAAGCGATGGTGCCGTTATCCAGATAAAGCTGTTTGGCAAAAATGAAACCGCCGATAACCAAAGCCAGAACAAACAAAGATTTATACAACAGGCCGCGGTCAATAATCGCGTCTTTTTCGTTCATGCTCAAAACCAGCGCCTTCTCATCATCAGTCGTAATCATCCGTCGACCCCAGATCAGGTCAAACAGGGCAATCAGCACCAGCATAACCACCAGCACGATCGGCGTCAGGACTTTCACAAAATCCATAAACGTCAAATCCAGAGAAGAACCGATTAAAATGTTCGGAGGATCACCGATAAGCGTTGCCGTGCCGCCGATATTGGAAGCAAAAATTTCCAAGACCAGATACGGATACGGATTAACTTTCAGCTTGCGCGTAATCTGAAACGTAACCGGCGCAATCAGCAAAACCGTCGTCACATTGTCCAGAAAAGCCGAAAAGACGGCCGTTACAATTGCCAAAACCGCCAGCAGTCCGCGCGGATTGGCATCAACCTTTTTGGCAGCCCATATCGCCACGAACTGAAACATGCCGGATCTTTCGCAGATACCGACGATAATCATCATGCCGATAAGCAATGCCAAAGTGTTAAAATCAATACCGGCCAAAGCCATTTTCTGCGTCAGAATGCCGGAAACGATCATTGCCGCCGCACCCAGCAGCGCCACGATTGCCCGGTTGACCTTTTCGGTAAAAATAATCAGATAGCTGATTAGCATAATCAGGATTGCCGCCAGCTGCGGACTCATCCCCAAAACAGTTCTTGCACTTTCCTCCATAATTTAAAATCCCTATTTTGTTTTTTTATAATTTACGACATTTTGCGAATATATCAAGGTCTTGATTATAAACGCTGCTTTTAATTCCCATCATTCCGAGAAAGGAATGAAATATATTGTCATGGGAAAACTCTTTTCCGGTTTCCGCCCGCAGACATTCTCGATCCAGACGGAACTTTTCGGCAAACTCGTCCGAGAACCACAAAACCAACGGAACCTTGATTTGCTCGTCGGGAGCAATCGCATAAGGCGCGGCATGCAGATAAATATTGTTTTCACCCAGAGATTCTCCGTGGTCGGACACATAAAGCATCATGGTGTTGTACTCATCGCCGAGCGCTTTCAAATCCGCAATCACCGCCGCCAGATTTTCCGAGGTGTAATAAATCGTATTGTCGTAAACGTTCATGATTTCCTCTCTGGAACACTTGTCCAAACGTTCGGTACCGCAGTTCGGTACAAATTTTTCGGCCGTTTTCGGATAGCGCTTGTAATAAGTCGGACCGTGACTGCCCAGTTGATGCAAGACCACAAACATATCCCTGTTCTCCCGGCGGACGCGCTCTTTAAAATCCGTCAGCAGAATTTCGTCATAACAGGTTTCCCGCTTGCACAAAATTTCGTTTTCCACTCTGGTGCAAAGCCCTTTGCAGCCGGTAACGTTGCCGCGCCACCATACTTTATAACCGACCTTCTGCGCAACGTCGAGCAGATTCTCGGTATATTCGGAAGTTGACTTTTCAAAATCGCGCCGTCCGTCTTTGGAAAACATACAGGGCAACGAAATGGCCGTAGAGGTTCCGCAGGAAGAAACATCGGCAAAACTCAAAAGCTCCGCCCCGTATTCTGTAAGAGGTTCATTGGTCGGCCTGTCATAACCGTTGAGTGAAAAATTGGCCGCCCGCGCTGTCTCGCCGACCACAAAAACAAACAGATTTTTCTTACCGTTTTCTTTCCAATACGGCGTCAGTTTAGCATCTTCCGCAATTTTGACCAACTCTTTCGGCCCCTCGCGCAGCTTGATTTTGGTCACCGAAACAATTGCGCCGATATAATTGACCGGAATCAGATAATATTTCACCGGTTTGTTATTGCGCAAAAACTGAGCGGTTTCTTTGTAACCGGCGCCGATAATCGCGGCCGAAACAATCAGCGCGCCGGCTGTGACCGCCAGTTTCCTCAGCACCTCGGTCTTAAAGCCGGAATCAACGATTTTGGTTTTGCATATCAGATAAGAAGGCAAAACCCCCATCAGCAAAACCACCCACAACATTCCCCAGCTCAACAGAGCCTTAGCCTCGCCCACGTCCGTTTCCAGCACGTTCAACAGCATCACCCTGTCAATGGCGGCGTGATAAACATACATAAAATAAAAGACAAAGGCATTCACCAGCGTAAACAGCACGGCCAGCGGCTTAACCGTATATTTCCAGAACAAAAGCGCGCAGCAGACGTTCATCAGAAGCAGGAGCACTGCAAACATCAGGCTCACGAACAAAACGCTCGGATAAACGGCCCAGACCTTTTCCAAAAAAATTTTATTGTACAAAACCAACGTAATGAGAGAGTAAATAAAACCGAACTGATAAGATTTTAACTCGAAAAAATATTTTTTTGTTCCCAACGGCATAAAATGCTCCCTCTGAATTGACTCTCCCTCAAACGATACAAAAATTGTATCATTAATGACACAAAAACTTTTATTTTATACACTATCTTTACCTTTTCGTTTTATGTTGTAACCATATTTATACGGACGGAGGATTCAACGGGTTATGAAAAAGGCAATCTGCATACACAACGCAACGGTTCTGACCGGCTTTTCGGTAATGAAAAACTGCGCAGTCTACATTAAGGAAAACAAAATCGTCGACGTTTTCAGCGAAGCCCGTTTCCTGCAAAAGGAATTCAATCCGAAAGTTCAGATTATAAACGCCGGCGGCGCCTATGTCGCGCCGGGCTTCATGGACACGCACATCCACGGCATCGGCGGCTACGGCACTGATGACGGCAAGGCAGAATCAATCCTCAAAATGTCAGAAATTCTGCCGCAATACGGCGTAACGTCTTTTATCCCGACCATTTATGCCGGCAAAGAAGACGAGATGATAAGAAACATCAAAGCTATCCTGAAAGCCATGGGAAAAGAAAAAGGCGCCCATATTTTAGGTATGCACCTGGAAGGCCCGTTCATCTCGCCTAAACGGCTGGGCGTTCAGTCTGAGAACGCCATCAGTCCGGTTGACATGAAACTGATGGAAAAACTCTACAAGGCCGCCAAAGGACACATTATCAATATGACGGTGGCACCCGAACTCAAAAATATGCGTGAACTTGCGTTATACTGCATTTCCAAAGGCATCGTCCTGCAAGCCGGCCATACCGACGCCAACTACAACCAGATGGTTGAAGGCATGCAGGCCCGGATTATGCACACCACGCACCTGTTTAATGCCATGAGCCGCATGCACCACCGCGATCCGGGGGCGGTCGGCGCCGTGCTGATTCATCCCGAAATGTCCTGCGAACTGATTGCCGACGGCATTCACGTCGATTCAAACTTAATCAAGCTGCTTGTCCAATACAAACCGATTGACCGTCTGGTTCTGGTTACCGATTCTCTGAAACCGACCAAACAAAACGCTGAAGTTCTGTATGCCAACAACGAGGAAGTTTATCTGGACAAATGCTTTTACCGCAAGGAAGACAATGTTATCGCCGGTTCGGCCCTGACCATGATTGACGGCGTCAAGAACCTGATTTCGTGGGATTTAAACATTGAGCAGGCCATTCATATGGCCTCTACCAATCCCGCCGCAATCATGAAACAGGAAAATAAAGGTTGTGTTGTGCCGGGATATGATGCAGACTTGGTAATATTCAACGAAAACTTTGACATCAGCCATACAATTATTGACGGCGACATATACTGCAAGGGAGAAAAGCAATGAGAGTCATCATCAAAAAAAATTATGAAGAATGCTCAAAATGGGTAGCCAACTATATTGCCGACCGCATCAAACGTTTTCGCCCCACGCCCGAAAGGCCTTTTGTCCTCGGCCTGCCGACCGGTTCCACGCCGCTCGGCGCTTATAAGGAGCTGATTGAAATGTTCAAAAAGGGCAAAGTTTCTTTTGCCAATGTCGTCACCTTCAATATGGACGAATATATCGGACTTGATGCCAAGCATCCGCAAAGTTACCATCGTTTTATGTGGGACAATTTTTTCTCCCACATCGACATCAAAAAAAACAACGTCCACATATTGGACGGCATGACCAAAAACTACGCCAAAGAATGCCAGGACTATGAAGACGCCATCAAACGCTATGGAAAGATTCACCTGTTTCTGGGCGGCGTAGGATCTGACGGACACATCGCCTTTAACGAACCGGGGTCTTCGCTGAGTTCGCGCACCCGCGTCAAAACCCTAACGCAGGAAACGATTAAAGCCAACTCCCGCTTTTTTGACAATGACATTTCCCAAGTGCCTAGCACGGCCTTAACCGTCGGCATCGGCACCATCATGGACGCCGAAGAGGTTATGATTATGGCAGCCGGCGCCGACAAAGCCCGTGCCATTCACCATGCCATTGAAGGCAGCATTAACCATATGTGGCCGGTCAGCATTCTGCAAATGCACCGGCACGGCTTCATCGTCTGCGACGAAGGCGCAACCAACGAACTCAAAGCTGACACCGTCAAATATTTCAAAGAAATCGAAGGCGCCAAAATAAGAAAATAGCCTCATCCAAATATAAAGCCCTTATGAAATTCATAAGGGCTTTTTTTATAAAGGAAAACTTTCCTGCTTAGAATTTATATCTGGCACCAAGCATAAACTCATGAGCAGTCACATCTGCTTCCATTTTTATTGACGCAATATTATTACCAATAGTCTTAGACACATCACCATAATCAATATAACGATAGCCGACATCTATGGTCATATTATCGCTCAGAGCATACCCAACACCAGCGCCAACCTGCCATGCAAAATTATTAGCAGTCTCATCCATGGAAATTCCATCACCATCTGCATCAACCATACCATATTTTGCTTTTAAACGGGCATAACCAACACCAGCCCCGACATAAGGTGAAAATTTAGTTCCAGTATCAATATCATAATAAATATTCAACATAATTGAATTTGACGAAACTTTTGCCTTTTCATTAACCGGATCTTGATCTACATCCAAACTGGTAAATGATTTCTCAGCATCAGAACGATAATTAAGTTCCACCTCACCTCTCAAACTTCCACCTCTGACTTTTTTAGACAAACCATAAGCCAGATTAACACCATACACATCATCATCCACATTAGAATCTGAACTTAATGACCAAGCTCCCGAACGAGCTGTTCCTTTAGCATCGTTTTGCATATCCGCATAAGTAAATTTACCGGACACATATTGGTTAAAATCAGCAGCACTCGCGTTAAAAGAAATTAAACCAGCCACAGAAGCCAATAACAATATTTTTCTCATACGATTAACATCCTTGTTACATAGTTAAAACAAAACCCGCACAAGAGGCGGGCGGATGTTAGAAAACCGTATACGTACAGACGGCTCGGCTTATTTGGCAGAGCCTTATTCACCGACATCCGTCCAAAAAGACACGAAGTCGGCATTTTATTTAAAGTCGTATGCATACGACTGTACGTAATTAAGGGTTTTCTAAGCCCTGAGTAATATTCTTTTCTACGGAATATTACCTAAAAAATAAACTAACTTACTTTTTACATTAAATCAAGCAAATAAATAGATATTCCCCAACAAACTGGAGATACCCAAACAACTACAAACCTAACATTTTAACGATATGGAGTGGTACCTAACGATGCCTTGACATTTTATGAGACAGCTAATACAAAAAAACTTATGAATTTCATAAGGGCTTTTTTTATTTCAACAATTCAATTTTAATCTTTTTTTCGTAAAAACTCAGCAGCCGAAGCAGCAAAAACAACGGCACGCCTTTGCCCGCTTCCAAACGTTGAACATATTTGACTTTCAGACGCGTCTGCCGGGCCAGATGTTCAACGCTGACCTCCTTTTCACGCCGCAAACGCTCCAGTTCTTTGCCGATAAGCTTCCGAATTTTGCTAAATTGCAGTTTATCCGTTATTTCTATTACCATATTTTCAAACTCCCGTTTTGTTCACACTAAAACAAAACCGCCCTGAAAAAAAACATCAAGGCGGTGGAGCTGAAAAACTGTAGTTACGCAGTCACCCTTATTCGTCCGGAAAACCGGCTTATGTCAGGCACTCCACCTAAAGTGGATATTGCAACTAAGATGTTTTTCAGACACCGCCATTCGTCTCCGAATGACAAGACCATAGTAATAAAAACAATTTAATTTGCAACAATAAAAAAAGCCCGCCGAAGCGGGCTTTTTTTTACTCGAGCCAGTAATCAATCGTCGATACCACCCTGACCTTTTTGTTAATCTGGGTCATTTCGGAAGAATTCATGGTCTGTTCTGCCGGCAAAATGGAGAACACGCCCTGATTGGCGCGACGGATTTTGCCGACCTTGCTGTCGGAACTCTTGGCAAATTCCTGCGCGGAAGCCTCCGCGTTCTTGGTCGCCTGTTCCAGCATCTTCGGCTTGATGTCATTCAGTTTGGTAAAGACATACGAAACCGGCGAACCGTATTGATTATCAAAAACAACGCCTTGGGCAATCAAGGTTCCAGTTTTGCCTAAAGATTTTTCAACCAGATCAACCTTGCCGGAACGAACCGTAACCGTCTGCGTCAAAATATAACGCGAGGCGGTAATGTCGTTGCTGCGATACGGATTTGCCAACAAGTCATTGGTGTTGATGGAACCGGCGTTGATTTCGTCCGGACTGAACCCCTGCTCGGTCAGAAAAGTCAGAATCATCTGACCTTTCTGTTCCATTTCCTGCTGCGCCAGCATCAAATCATTGCCGGTAACCACAAACTTCAAATCCCAAACCGCCAAATCTGCCTTAACGTCCATTTCGGCCAGACCTTTTACCGTTACATAGTTGGAATTCATTTTGGCCTGATAGTAATAATAGCCCGGAAAATATCCGGCGGCGCACAAACCCGCGCCGATCAGCAGACCGGCCAGAAAACGCGAAAAACCGCCGCCGCTCTTGCAATGGCATTTTCCGCCGCAACCGCAGCTACACTTGTCTCCGCATTTACATCCTTTGTCACCGCAGGTGCAGGGCTTGCCCTCCTGACAGCCGCACTTGCAGTCCGGCCCGCAGTTGCATTCTTTTTTCTCAACTTCTTCCATGGTTATACTCCTTTAATTTAACAAGCTTGTCCGATGCAATAATAGTCAAAACCGTTTTTACGGGCTTCCTCTGCATCTAATATATTACGCAAATCCACAATTTTAGGGGCTTTAACTTTAGCCTTTAGTTTAGATAAATCAAGTTTTCTGAATTCGTCCCATTCGGTCAGAATTGCCACCACCTCGGCTCCTTCGCAGGCCTGATAAGCGTCTTCGGCATAAGTGACTTTTTCGGTCAAAATGCCTTTGGCATTGCCCATGGCCTTGGGATCATAAACGCAGACATTGCGATTCTCATGCAAAATGTCTTTCACAATGTCCATTGCCGGAGATTCGCGGCAATCGTCGGTACCGCCCTTAAAAGCCAGTCCCAGCACCGCAACCCGGCCTTCGCTCCGGTTTTCCAGACGGTCAAGAATACGCTTGGCCATCATCGCCTTGCGCTCGTCGTTTTTGGCAATCGTGGTCTCAATCAGGTTCAGATGCACGCCGTATTTTTTGCCCATCTGCGCCATGGCGTTGGTGTCTTTGGGAAAACACGAGCCGCCGTAACCGGGCCCCGGATTTAAAAACTTTTTGCCGATACGGGAATCAAGCCCCAGACCGCGAGCCACCTCGCGCACGTCAGCGCCGGTTTTCTCGCAAAAATCAGCCATTTCGTTAATATAATGGATTTTCATGGCCAAAAAGGCGTTGGACGCATATTTGATAGTTTCCGAAGACTTGCGGTTAACCAGCAAAAACTCGGTCTTACCGTCAAAAGGCTTATACAATTCAAGCATTACCCTGCGCGCACGCTCACTATTGGCGCCGATGACAATCCGGTCCGGATTGAAGAAATCATGAATGGCAAAACCTTCGCGCAAAAATTCCGGCAGTGAAATAACGTCAAACTCGGCTTCAGGGTTAACCTTGCGGATAATGGCCTCCACCTCGTCGCCGGTACCGACTGGAACCGTGGATTTGGTTGCCACCACCGTATAACCGTCCAGATATTCGGCCAGTTCATAAGCCGCGGCATGAATATACTTCATATCGGCCTCTTTGGTAAACGGATGCGGCGGCGTTCCGACCGCAATCATCACAACGTCCGCGCCCCGCACCGCCGATTTCATATCCAGCGTAAAGCCCAGCCGCCCCGAGGCGACGTTCTTCTTAAACAAATCTTCCAGACCGTCTTCATAAAGCGTGAGTTTGCCTGCGTTCAATGCCTCTATTTTCGCTTCCGCCTTGTCAACGCAGACCACTTCGTTTCCGAGTTCAGCCAGACCAACGCCGGTCGGCAGCCCCACATAGCCGGTTCCGATAATTGCAATTTTCATAAAATATCCCTTATTATTGTTCTTAATAACCAAGACTATAGCAAACCGGCCGGACAAAGCAATTGTTTAGGCCAGACTTTCCACCAGTTTTTCGGCACATTTCAACCCGTCTGCCGCCGCCGACATAATTCCGCCGGCAAAACCGGCGCCCTCCCCGCAGGGATACAGCCCCGAAACCGAACTTTGCAGATTTTCTCCGCGGCAGATTCTGACCGGCGACGAACTTCTCGTTTCAACCCCGGTCAGCACCGCATCATAAGACGCAAAACCGCGCAAACGTCTGTCCATCTCAATGATTCCGGCACGCATCGTCTCTGTCACGAAAGGCGGCAGAACCTCGTTCAAACTGCCGTAAACCACACCGGGACGATAACTGGGTTCAACCTCTCCGCCTTTGGAAGACGCCCGGTCTTTCAGAAAATCTCCGACCAGCTGCGCCGGAGCCTTATAACTGCGGCCGCCGGCCAGAAAGGCCTTTTCTTCCAGCTGCCGCTGCCAATACATTCCGCGCAGCGGATGCGTTCCCTCAAAATCTTCGGGATTAACCCCGACCAGCAACGCCGCGTTGGCGTTTTCTCCGGCGCGGGCATATTCGCTCATACCGTTGGTAACCACCCGCCCCTTTTCGGAAGCGGCGGCCACCACCACGCCGCCCGGACACATACAGAACGTATAAGCCGAACGGCCCGCTTTGCCGTGAAAGGCCAGCTTATAGTCTGCGGCGCCGAGCCTGGAAGCAAAAACGCCGTACTGAGAACGGTTAATCAGACTCTGAGGGTGTTCAATCCGCGCACCGACCGAAAACGGCTTCGGCTCCATCAACACGCCGCGGCGATACAGCATTTCAAACGTATCGCGCGCGCTGTGCCCGACCGCCAGAATCACCCGGTCGGCTGCCAGTTCATAAATTTCTCCGTCTGCACCGCAGACTTTCAGCCCCTGCAAAATGCCGTCCCGTACAATCAGATCATCGGCCCGGTGACCGAAACGATACTCTCCGCCGAGTGATACGATTTTTTTGCGGATATTCTGTACCACCAGCGCCAGTTTGTCGGTACCGATATGCGGCTTGGCCAGATACATAATTTCTTCCGGCGCTCCGGCCGCCGTCAGTTCGGTCAAAACTTTAGACGTATAACGGTCTTTTTTAATACCGCTCATCAGCTTGCCGTCGGAAAAAGTTCCGGCGCCGCCCTCCCCGAACTGCACGTTGGAATTTTCTTTCAATGCGCCGCCGTTCCAAAAATTCCGCACATCTTTCTGCCGTTCCGGCACCGGACGCCCGCGCTCCAGAATAACTGGTTTCAATCCTGCTTCCGCTAAGGCTATTCCGGCCAACATCCCGGCCGGACCGCTGCCGACGATAACCGGACGCAAACATACGTTTCTGCGCGGCAGACAATAAGTCTCCGTCGGTTTGACCTTCTCCGCAAACGGATACGGCGTTGATGACAGCAGCGCGTCTTCGTCCGCCGCTTCAATCTCGACACCGTACACATAATGAACATCGGCCTTGCTGCGGGCATCTATCGCTTTCTTGACGATCCGGAAAGACGCAAAATCCTCTTTGCAGTTCAGCGTCTGCGCAACCAGCCGCGGCAGGTTTTGTTCCGCAAAATCAAGCGGACACTTCAAATTGCTGATTCTTAACATAAAAAAACCTCACCTTGTATAATTTAAGGTGAGGTATAGCAGAATGAACCGAAATTTCAACGATTACTTTTTTTCATCGTCTTCATCATCGTCGTCGTCATCACCGCTGCCGCTGCCAAAAAATATCTCTATCAGCCCGTGACGATACATCCACAGATTGATGACGCCCAAAACCACCGAAAGCGAACCGAACAAATACAACAGATAATACCAGTTCAGTTCATTGGCCGACATCATCACGTCCTGATTGGTTACGTGCAGAAAAGCGATTGAAATCGCCGTCACCGCAAAAGCCACCACGAAAGCTAGCGTCCAGATTTTGCGCTGCACCTGCTTGCTGACAAACAGCGCCATCAGAATATACATCAAAAGCAGAGCCAAAAATAAATAAAGTTCCATCTCGTTTCTCCAAAGTTTATCTGCGTTTGATATATAATCGAAAGTCTGCATTTCAAGGCACAAAAAAACCCATTGCCCCAAAGCAATGAGTTTTTTTGTTCTCAGCGAATAAACGCAACGTAAATAAACGCAACGACGGCCAACAATCCCAAAAACCGCAGCACGCCGTGACGGCTGGTCAGACATTTGTACAAAACATAAATGCCGATAATCAGCGGCGCCGCGGAAATGACAACATCGGCAACCTGTTCGGCAAAACGCGGGAATATAGCCAGTTTTCGAGACGGGAAAAGATAGGCCCAAAGCGTAATGCCAATCAGCAGATACAGCCAGTACTTTTTTACAAAGCTCCAAATTGCCCCGAAACAGGTAACGACAATGCCCAGAATAAAAACGACAATCGCCAGCTGCAACAGAAAAGACAAAACGTTTTCTATAAATAACATAAAAATAGGAATTTTAATTTATTAATCTTATATATTTAGACAAAATATACCATGATTTTCCATACAAAACAAGGATAATCTTTTCGTTTAAAACCAACTGCTGCCTGCCCATAAAACTGTCATGCTGAGCCTGTCGAAGCATCTCAGCCTTACCACAATTGTCATGTTGAGCGGAACGCAGTGCAGTCGAAACATCCCAGCTGATTAATATTGTCATGTTGAGCACAGCGAAACATCTCAGCCTTATTAATATTGCTGAGATCCTTCACTTCGTTCAGGATGACCCAGCGTGGGCGCGCGGCGCATATTAATGTGCCGACAACGGAGGCCGTGAAACCATTCACCGATGGGATCAAACGCCCTCGCGTTTGTGCCCCCGGACGTTAGCAGAAACGTGGTTAAATCGACATATTGATAATCGTCTGATAAGCCTTGATAGCCGTATCGCGCACGGCAACGACCGTTTCAAGAGCCATCTCGGCATTGGACACGGCCAGAACCACGTCCTGAATATCGGCCTTGCCCTGAATACCCTGAATAGCGGTTGCTTCACTGGTTTTGCCGAGTTCTACGGCTTTGGAGATGCTGTCCCGAACCATATCCTGAAAACCGCTCGGAGAAACGGAGGCCTGCTCCTGAACCGGCATTTTGGCGCCGATTCGGTTTAATGCGGTCTGGTAAGCGTTTAAGGCGCTGGAAATATTATTAATCGACATCTTATCCTCTCACTACTTCAAAATATCCAAAACTTTAGAATTCATATCGCGGGCGGTCTGCACCATTGACAAATTGGCTTCATAGGAGCGTTGAGCCTCTTTCATGTCCATCATTTCAATCAGAGGATTGACATTCGGCATGGAAACATAGCCCTGAGCGTCGGCGGCAGGATGATTAGGCGCATATTTTTTCTCAAACGGAGATTCGTCTTTAACAATTTTGTTAACTTTGACCATCTCCGCGCCGGTTTCCTTGTCGACATAGTTCTGAAAAGTAACCACCTGGCGCCGGTACGGATCCTCGCCGGGGCGGATTCCCACCGATTCGGCGTTGGCAAGGTTTTCGGAAATGATCCGCAGGCGTTCGCTCTGGGCTTTCATTCCCGATACGGCAATATCTGCGCTGATTGACAAATTACTCATCTTTTACCTGCCCTAAATGTTGATTTTCGTATTTGCGGTTTTAAGCATTGTGCGATATTTATTATAAATGGTAATCATCCGGTTATATTCGCCGCTGGCTTTGCTGGCTTCATTGAGCTGATCTTCAATAATCACGCCGTTTCCGTCGATTGTCAGCGGAGTTGTCGGCTGCGGCGTATAAACCTCATTGCTGAACACGGCCCTGCCGATTCCGCTCATATGCATCGGATTAGTTGTTTTCATTGCCAGTTTGCCGGAAAGTTCGCTGCCGAAATCGGGCTTTTTGATATCGCGTGCCAGATATCCCGGCGTGTTGGAGTTAGCCAGATTAGTGGCTATCACCCGTTCCTTTTCAGTCAGATACTTCATATTCTGACTGGCCAGATTAAGAACCGAAAGACCCTGTAAGTCCATAAACTTTCCCCAATTTTGTTTATATGCCCCGCATATAAATCGCTATGCAAAATCCGTGCCGCTTAAAAGCCCTTGCCAACTTTCTCCCCAAAGTTTATAATTTAAGCAAAAGCCAAAAACAGAAAGCGCACGCCTATGCCTGAGCAAGATAGTAGCAGAAAAAACAAGAAAGACAACGCCGATTTGGGTTTGTCCCCAGATTATGCCGTGGCTCTGGGTTATGACCCCGCCTCCGGCCGGGCACCGACTGTCTTGGCCAAAGGTCAGGGACATGTGGCGGAAAAAATCATCCAGATTGCCATTGACGAAGGCATTGAAATCCGACAGGACGCCGATTTGATACAGATATTGAAAGCCGTCGACATTGACGCCGAAATTCCGATTGAGGCCTTTGCCGCCGTGGCCGAAATCATTTCATACATTTACCGCCAAAACGCCAAAGAAATCTCCTAAGCATAATCCTGTTATTGCGATAAATATTGTCATATTGAGCCTATCGAGGCATCTCAGTTGATTAATATTGTCATGTTGAGCGCAGCGAAACATCTCAGCCTTACCACAACTGTCATGTTGAGCGAAACGAAGTGCAGTCGAAACATCTCAGCCTTATTAATATTGCTGAGACCCTTCGGCAAGCTCAGGGTGACAATACACCTTATTCCACCTGGACTCCGGGTCAAGCCCGGAGTGACGAAAGTAAAAGAATGCACATGAGGCAGCTAACTGATGGGATCAAACGCCCTCGCGTTTGTCATGTTGAGCGTAGCGAAACATCCCAGCCTTATCACAACTGTCATGTTGAGCCTGTCGAAGCATCCCAGCCTTATTAATATTGCTGAGACCCTTCGGCAAGCTCAGGGTGACAATACACCATTAATGCCGCCGGGCGCTGCCCGGTCATTCCGGTGCGTTTTTTCTTTTGTCATTCTGGTGCTTGACACCAGAATCCAGGTTTAATATTGCTTCCTTATTCCACCTGGATGCCGGATCAGGTCCGGCATGACAGTAAAAAAAAAGGAAGTCCGGCATGACGGTAAAAGAAAAACAAGTCCGGCATGACGGTATAAAAAAGTCGTGAGGCAGTTTACCATTGGGATCAAACGCCCTCGCGTTTGTGCCGCCGGGCGCTGCCCGGTTAAGAGAATAACAGTAATACGCCGCGAGCGGCTTCGGAAGAAAGGCTGAGAGAATTAACGGCCAGCTGCTGGCGGGTTTGCAGAGCCAGCATATTGGCAGATTCGGCGTTCATATCGGCCAGCGTCAGTTTGTCTGCGCCCTCGGTCAACACATTGATAAGATTTTCAGTAAAATCCTGTCGGTTTTGAATAATGGAATAGTTGTTGCCCAGCTCGGCGTTCAGACTGCGGAGAGAATTGACCACCCGCTGCAAATCGGCGGCAGCGGCGGAAATATCCGCAACCGTTTGCCATTCGGCGCGGCTCAGACCGAGCGAAGAAGAAGAAATGTCCCTGCCCATAACGTTCAATCCGCTGCTGCGGTCCTCGTTAAACACCACACTCAACATATCGCCCTTGAGCAGATTAATACCTTTATAGGAACAATCGTTAACCAACATATCATACTGCTCCAGCACGGCATTATATTGCGCGGCATAACTGCCGGCGCCGCTGAGGCGGACAGAATTATCAACTTCGCCGCCGCCGCTGCCTCCGGCATCGGCGACGGTTATAGAACCATTACCTAAATAAGACTGGAAATCATCCAGTTCATACACATTTTCTTTACATCGCGCGCTGGTTGTATGATAAGTAGATTTATAACTTCCGCCGTACGGATCATCGGGATTAAAATTGCCCGTACTGGTATAAGAACTGAACGTCAGATTTTTTAGGTTAACGATTTTGGCAGACTTTCCGTCCTCAGAGACCCAGGCTACGATTCCGGCGGCAGTCTTGCCCGAAGAGGCGTCATAATCATCGGCCGAACCATAACTCAAGTCCGTATAAACAACATCGCCGATTTGTGGACCGCCGGCAGAGCCGTCGGAAAGAGTTGAAGAACTAAAGCAATTTTCTAAAAGCTGGAAACACCGGACGTAGGTGTAGAAATTCTCATTGCTGCTACTCCGGTAACCATCATCCACATCGAGTTTCCAAGAATTATCACCATGGTGCTCGGAAGACGACCAATAATATCTGTCAGTTAAAGTTGCAGCATCAACACCCTTGCCTGCAAGGGTTGATAATGCAGCAT
>CALXRQ010000012.1 GCA_944390895.1 uncultured Alphaproteobacteria bacterium | reverse complement strand
GCAACAAGGACTATTCACCATAACAAAAAAAGCTCCATCAGGAGCTTTTTTTGTTATGGTGCCGGTTGGGTGACTTGAACACCCGACCCACGCATTACGAATGCGTTGCTCTACCAACTGAGCTAAACCGGCATTGGTGATAGTTTTATATTAAACGAAATAATAAATCAACACCATATTTTAAAGATTGTGAAATATTTTGATAAATTCTTCACCCCTTACTTCAAAACTCTTATACGCATCGTAGCTCGGAGCGGCCGGAGAAAACAATGCCAAACGCCCGCCGCAGCGCTTCAGGCTTTCAAAAACCTTTTTTACCGCCGAAGCAAAATCCGGTTCCTCAATCAATACGATATCCCGGCGCGTCAGAACCTGCTTCAGGGTTTCGGCGATGCGGGGACCGGTTTGAAACAATACGGCAACAACCTTAACCTGCGGCGTATCATTGATAATCCGGGCCAATTCATGATAATCCTGCTTGCGGTCATAACCGCCGAGAAAAATTCCCATCGGCAGGTCAAAAGATCTGATGGCCGCAATGGCCGTCTCCGGCGCAGTGGAAATACTATCATTAATAAAGGTTATGCCATCTTTCTCGCCAATCTTTTGCAAACGATGCGGCAGCGCATGAAAAGTTTTGAAGCTTTCCAACGCCGTTGACACATCCAACCCCAGATAATCAATCACGGACAAAACACCGGCCATGTTATCCAAATTATGATATCCCTGCAACAGCGTTTCTTCAATCTGCAGAAGCGGCTTCCCGTTCCGGCATAAAACATTGTTCAGTTCGGCAAAACCTTCCGGCAGGTTATAATAACGGAATCGGCGCTGATACAAACCGCAGTATTTTTTCAGCTTATCGCAGCGGGCATTGACAAAACATACGTCGTCCGGCTGCTGATGGGCAATCAAATGAACCTTGTCACGATAATAATTATCATGACTCAGATGCCAGTCGACGTGTTCCGGAAACAAATTGGTAAAAAGGACAATCTGCGGCGACACGCTTAAATCGCTGCATTGGTAGCTTGAAAGCTCGCATACGACAAAACGGTGACTTTCATCAATCAAATCAACCAGCGGACGTCCGATATTGCCGCAAAGGGCAACGTCCTGTCCCAAAGCCTTCAACGCCGTATACAGCAGGCTGGAGGTTGTGCTTTTGCCTTTGGAACCGGTAACGCCGATTATCGTGGTCTCAGGGTGATTCTGCCGCATTTCGCTCAGAAAAATATCGGAAGACGTCGTAAAACGAATCCCGCGCGCTTTGGCCCGGCGGACTTCTTCCTTATAAATGCTGACGCCCGGAGACTTGATGATGACGTCAACCTTGTCCAGCATTTGTTCAAATTCGTCGCCGCAGAAAAGCCTTACCTGCGGATATGCGGCCGGCGGCGGACATATCTCGTCGCTGTAGGCATACAAAGCGGCGGCAAGACGATGCTTCAGTACCAGTTCAATATTCGACATCCCTTCGCGGCCCAAACCCCAGACGGCGATATTTTTTCCTTTAAGTTCCTGCAAAAGCATTACAAATAGTCCTTAAATTTTTCGGGTATGAGATGTTCTCCGGAGGGCGTAAACACCATCTCCTGCCAGCGTTGAAGGGTCTGCGCCCCATATTTTTCCAGCAAGCGCGGATAAAGGCTTTTGACGATGAATTCGTCCTTCCATTCCGGTTTCTGTGCCAAAAGGCTGACAGCCACGGCACATTCCTCAAGCTCGCCGACGCACTCAAACGGTTTGTGGCTGGACAGCCCCAACAGCTCTTCAAACCCGCCGAGCTGCTTTTCGTCAGCCAGAATATTTCTGCCGACGGCTTCGATTAAATCTTCTTTAGGCATAAACGGCGCCAGCGCCAAAAAAACAAAACGGCATTTGTCACAGTCCCCGCACCAGCGTTCCAGACGCTTGTTCTTGTCAATTTTAAACGCCTTGTTGCAGCTGGTGAAAACCGGAAAATAAGCTTTTAATCCGGCAAAGCGGCGGGCTATGTCCAGTTCCGAAAGAGGTCGCAGCATTGAAAAATAGTGCAGATTTTGCAGCATATATTTTTTACAAAAGCTATTGAAGCTTTTTTCAAAAGCAAAAGACTTGCTCCATTGGTGATTAACCTCAAAGCTGTCGTCACGCACCAGATTGCCGACGTTGGCCGAACGTTCGTTACCCATGGCTATTTTGTCAAAACCATAGAGAACCGCCGCCAAAGCCATACAAAAAGCATAAACACCGGTAATGGGAATATGGCCGTTATAGACATCGGGACGCTCGTTTAAGGCAATTAATGCCGGAGAAATCGTACGGGTAAACTCAATATCCGGACAGCCGGAAACTTCTATCGATTCCCGAATCGGACGCGGACGCCCTTGCGCAATGCAGACGACCTTTTCTCCATGGGCTTTGAGCGTTTCAATCACCACGTTTGAATCTTTGCCGCCGCCGACCGGAACCGCCGTTCGGTCGTTCAGACACAGATCCGAAGCTTTTTCGTGCGTACTTTGCTTTTGACTTGGAAATTTGACGACATTATTCAAATTCAGTCCGTTGCGCCAAGAAAATTCACCCAGACCTTTTTTATAGAACTCATCAAAAAACGCGGCTTGTTCCCGGTTCAGCACACCGGTTTCAATTTGTATACGACCGGGAACAAAAGCCTTGTAATAACTGATGCCGCAAGCCAGGTGCAAAAAGAACATAATATTTTCCACCGCGGCAGCCTGCTCCGGCGTCAAGACTTTTTCCGCATTGCGGAACTGTACTGTCTCCGTGAAGTAATATTCTTCATCAAAAGCATAGTTCAGCGACGCCGTCGAGGTTTCGACATCAAAAGCATAGCTGACGAAACGAAAGGTTTCGGGTTTATTCTTCTGTGTTTTCAACGGGTTTTTCTGCATTTTTACGATGCTTTCTGGTTATGTCCAAATCTGCTTTCTGCTGCAAAATCTTGTTCAGAGACTTACGGGTAATTTCATCACCAATATGCAGACTGCGCTGCGGGAACGGAATGTCTATGCCCTCTTCGTCAAAACGACGCAGAATTTCATAACGCAGATCGCTGGGAATGGCCCACCCGGTCCAGATATCGGTCGTATAGCAGCGGAGCTCAAAGTCAAGGCTGCTCTCGCCGAAATTTTTGAATACGACATAAGGCGCCGGGTTTTTCAATACTCTTTTATGCTTCTCGGCACATTCCAGCAAAATGTCCGTTACCTGATGAGGATCCGAATTATAGGCAACGCCGACGTTTACGGCCAGACGCGCAGCTTTGTTGCTGTGCGTCAGATTGGTGACGGTGTTGGACAGGATATTGGAGTTCGGCACAATCAGACTTGATTTTTTGAAAGTTTCAATTTCGGTGGAACGAATGTTGATTTGTTTTACGCGGCCTTCTTCTCCGTTTACGATTACCCAGTCGCCCACTTTTATGGGACGTTCAAATAAAAGAATAATGCCGGAAACAAAGTTGTTTACAATGTTCTGCAAGCCTAAACCGATACCGACGGACAAAGCACCGGCAATGAGAGCCAGATTGCTCAAGTCTCCGCCCATAATGGCGATTGCCAGCAGCGCCGAAAGCACGAAGCCCACGGAACCGAAGCCAGATTCAAGCGAAGCGCGGATGCCTTCGTCGATGTCCATTTTGTTCAAAACATTGACTGCCAGACGACGTTTAAGCGCTTTAACAATGCTGACGCTGACAAAGAACACGGCAATGCCTATCATTATCGAAAGCAGCGAAATCTTGATACCGCCGATTTTAAATCCGGTAAAAAGTTTGATAATGCTCTGATTCAAAAGTTCGGTAGACACGCCCCAAAGCGCCAAAACCACATAGCCGGCGAACAAAACGAACAGAGGATCGACCACCAAACTCAGCCAAAAGTTAAGTTTAACCAATATCTTTCTTTTCAAGCGGAAATTTCTGGCCCAAAAACGCATCAGCAAAATGCGGTGCATAAGCTCCTCGAAAGCTTTGCGAATGATAAACAGAAAACCTAAAAGAACAAACGTCATAATCAGACGGTTGAGAATAAATGCCGAAAGGAACGGATATCCGAATATTGCCACCAGATTCAGGACAATGCCGGCAAGCGTGCTGATAAACGTAAACTTCAACATCGGATCGACATCATCGTCGGCATTGTCGCTTTCGGACCGTTCGTCTTCTGCGGCAATATCTTCAGAATTGCCGTCCCATAAAATGCGGCGGACAATGATGACAATATAAAAGGCTTTGGCAAAACATCCCAGCGTGGCAATAAATGCAGACAATTCTATCGGAAAGTCCGACTTATCTGCCACAAACTCCAAAAAGGCAAAAATGCAGATGGTTTCAATTGCTCCATAAAAAGTCCTGGTCAGACGCAGGGCTTTTTCGTTTCCGACATTAATCAACCGCCACTTTTCATTATACGGCGCAAAGGTCACCCGAGCGATGGCCCGTCCCAGCAAGATATACAGCAGAAAATACAAAAAAGTGCCGACAACCATGCCGAAATAACCGCTGATGAGGTTGCTGCCTGCCATCCAAATCAACAAACCGGCAATAATCGACGCCGGGATGACGCCATAGCCGATTGCGACGCAAACAGCGGCAGAAACCTTTTTGCCATAACGGGGATGTTCGATTTCGTTGTCATAACCAAATTTGCGCATGATGAACAAGCGCAGATAAACACCAATCCACAAAGACAAAAAGAAGATAAACAGCACCGGCATAAGATTGCTGCGAACGAGCGCATGTTCTTCCGGCGTAAGCTCCTGATACCAGACCAGCGGAGAGTTTATGATGCCGCTGATAAAACTGACAAATAATTTTCCCGCCGCAAAAAGATTAGCGGGATAAATCAGCGGATTTTGCTTATCCAGCAGATTGCCGAACAGTTCCTTACTGCGCAGATTGAAGATTCTGGTATCCAGCTCATCCAAGCGTGTCAGCAGAATATCAGCTTCGGCAATGTGCCCTTTTTGCCTGGAAAGCTCATCGTTAAACTCTTTGCGATTTTGCGCAATGATGCCTATTTCCTTGCGGCCGTCCTGAGGTCCTTCGCCCAGGGCATCAAGTTTTTTCTGCGTATATTCCAGCTCCTTTTCCAATTCACGCTTGGCATCGTTAATCTGTTTGCGCAGATCGCCTATCTGCTGGACACTGTCTGCCATATACTGCGGCGTGGCACTGCCGTTTTTGAGCTTTGCGTCAATTTTATTAAGCTCCTGATTGATGGTGCCGTAATCAAAAAGAGACGCGTTTGCCGCAAAGGCATATTGCGAAATCAGGCAAAAAAAGGCAAAAAGCAGAAACGACAGAACTTTTTTCATTTAAGGCTCCAAGTCAGTCTTGAGACGACAAAAACAATTTCATAACGGCATAGGCATTCTTGGCAACGCCGACGCGCAGGTTGTCGGCCACGCACCAAAAGCTGATGCCGTTTTCGACCGAAACATCCTGCCGCAGACGGCTTACATAAACGTCATTTTCGCCCTGAACGTCGCTGATGGTTACATAACCGCCGTCGGTATGCTTGTCAAAAACGACCACGCCGTCAACTTCTTTCATCAACGTCCGTACGTCTTCGACGTCAATTTCGTCTTTGCTTTCAACGTTAACATACTGAGCGCAGCCGATAAAAGCGGGAATGACGGCACAGTTGGCGTGAACTTTGATATTGCTGTCCAAAACTTTTTTGGTCTCGGCATTCAGCGCCCATTCGCAGTCGGTTTCGTCGCCGAGGAAATCGCCGACCTGCGGAATGGCATTGAAAGCTATCTGCTTGTGAAAAACTTTTTGGTTGTCAACCAAAGTGTCGTTCATATAGATTTTGCGAATCTGGTCAAAAAGCTCGTCCATGGCTTCTTTTCCGTAGACAGAGGTGGACATATAGGTGGAAACGACCAAACGCGCGAGGTTGTATTTTTTGCAGACGCGGCTCAAAGGCAGAAGCATCTGGGTAACCGCCGCCGAAGGTACGGACACCAGGCCTTTGCCGGCGCCGGCAATTTTATCGTCGTTTACGCCGGCAACAATCATCGGCACGTCGGAATCGGCAAAAAACGCCGCGGAGCAGTCAATAACCTTAACGCCCTTGGACAAAGCCTTCGGGACGTAACGTTTGGCCAGTTCGGACGTGGTAGCAAAAATGGCGGCCTTTACTTTGGAAAAGTCAAAATCATCCAAATTCAGTACGTCGAGTTCGTCATCTTCACCGTAAGACACCTGATTGCCCAGAACTGCCTTATGCTCCAGAGCGAAGACGTCCGAAGCCTTATATCCGTCTTCTTCCAGAAAACTCAAAATTTCGCGACCTATGCTTTCCGAAGCGCCGACTACTGCAATTTTATTCATCTTAAACATCCTCTTATTAAAAAATTGGTTTTAATATACTACAAACTTTTATAAAAGTAATAAAAATTTTATGAAAAATAACCGGCAGTGTGAATTATTTGCGGAAATAAAAAAGGCTCCCTTCGGGGAGCCTTTTCCGGTATCCGTTATTTCGGCGCCGGACCGAAGCGGTTGGAACCTTTTGTCCCCTTCAGGCAGGCGATGACAACAATAAACAGCGGATAAACAATCAAAATCAAACCGGTCAGAAAATAAAGCACCGAAGGTTCGTCAAATATACCGCTGCGGCGGTTATAGGCTCGGATGAACCCCGAAGCAAACGACAGCAGAAACACAACGATGACCGGCGCGGAAACCCACCAGCCGCTGAAGTTAACGTCGTGGAAACGCCGGAAAGCCACAGCCATGGCCGGCAAAAAGATGAAAATGTTATACAGGCCGTAAAGCGCGCCCCAGAAGGAATGTGCTCCGGTACGAATGCCAAGATACAGCAGTGCCGCGGTAACCAGAACGTTGCCCAAGACAAAATACCAATATTCGGAACGGGAAGCGCGGCCGGAAAAAGTATTATAGTTTTTAAGGCAGTCCCAATACCAGCCCCAAAGGTTGGCATGGGCGGCCGGTACAGCCGGTTTGGCTGCCGCAGGTTTGGGAGCGGCAGACTTTTTTGCGGGTTCAACAGTTTCTACAGCAGCTTTGGATCTGGGCATTTTTGTTCTCCTTGAAAAATTTCAGCTGAAAGTATGCTTTCACAATATAATTAATAAAGATTTAAATATCAATTGCGCCAAGAACAATGGCAATAAAAAAACCGAAACTTTTCAGTTTCGGTTTTTTTTACCGTTTTGCCCAAAGACTAGTCAGCGCTTTTGGATTCTTCACGAGCTTTGGCAGCTGCGCTCAAATCGTCAGCAATACGAGCCGAACGTCCGCGCAGAGCACGCAGGAAGTACAACTTCGCACGACGGACTTTACCGATACGGGAGACTTCAATCTTAGCAACGTTCGGAGAATACAGCGGGAATACGCGCTCAACGCCTTCGCCGAAAGAAATCTTTCTAACCGTGAAAGAAGAGTTCAAGCCGTCATTCTTACGAGCGATGCAAACGCCTTCATAAACCTGAATACGCTCTCTGTCACCCTCTTTAACTTTAGTGTGGACTTTCAAGGTATCACCCGGTTTAAAACTTGGAACGTTTTTACCCTCTGTGAGCTTCGCGATCTGCTCTTTTTCAAAATTTTCAATGATGTTCATAAGTTTTACCCTTTACAATTTTTTTTACTTTATATATCTAAACTCTTTTAGAATCAAGATATTTCTTTAACAAATCCGGTCTTCTGCGTTTAGTTATTTCCAAGGCTTCCTGATGCTGCCACTCGGCTATCTTTTTGTGATGTCCGCTTAAAAGCACTTCGGGAACCGTTCTTCCTTCCCACTCTATGGGGCGGGTATATTGCGGATGCTCCAAAAGCCCGTCTTCAAAGCTTTCATCGCTAGTGGACTCTGAATTTCCCAGCACGCCGGGAATCAGACGCACCACCGCGTCGAGCATTATCTGCGCGGCCTGTTCTCCACCGGTCAGGATATAGTCTCCGATGCTGATTTCCTCAATGTTCCAGGCATCCAGCACCCGTTGGTCTACTCCTTCGAAACGTCCGCACACGATGGTCAGACTTTCTTCCCGGCTCAGTTCCTTTACCTTGTCCTGCGTCAGAGGTTCGCCCCGCGGGCTCATGTAAATGATTCTTCCGCCATGATAATTGGCACTGATTGCGGCGCCCAGAACATCGGGGCGCATCACCATACCGGCGCCGCCGCCGCAGGGCGTGTCATCTACCGAACCGTGCTTGTCAAAAGCATAATCGCGGATATTGACACAATCCAAGCTCCACAGCCCTTCACTCAAAGCCTTTCCGGTTAACGAATATCCCAAAAATCCGGGAAATATTTCCGGAAATATGGTTAAAACCTTAACCTTCATCATCGTCTTCCGAATCATCCTCATCTTCGGCAAAGTTTAAAAACGAGGCAACAATAATATATCCTTCTTTAATATTTACGGTCGGAAAATATTCCTTGGTAAAAGGCAGTATTTCTGATTTTCCGTCTTCGCCGGTTTTGATTTCCAGCATATCTCCGGCACCAAAATTGTAAATGCCGACAACCTTGCCCAGAGAACGATTATCTTCCCGCGCTCTGGCTTCCAGGCCAATCAGGTCGGAATGATAAAATTCTTCTTCGGGCAGCTCCGGCAACACGTCTTTACTCACATAAAAACCGGTGCCTTTCAGGGCAAAAGCCTCATTGCGGTCATCAACGCCTTTTATCTTTACACGTAATAATTCTTTGGAATGTCCGGTAACTTTAATGCTAAATTTGCGGGAACCTGCCTCGTTTTCGACAATGCCGTAGCGGTCAATATCTTCAGGAACCTCGGTAAAGCTTTTGACTTTGACCTCGCCTTTAATTCCGTGGACGCCGACCACCGCGCCTAAGCAAATCCGTTTTGCATCTTCAGCCATATAAAGCCCTTTTTAACAATAACTAAACAAAAACCGATTATTCAGCGGAAGATTCAGCGGCAGCAGCTTCGGCAGCGGCTTTGGCTTTTTCTTCTTTTTCTTTAATTTTTTCCATAGCTTTAGCTTTGGGAGCAGATTTTTTCGGCTGGGCCGGAATTACCGGTTTTGCAACCAAACCGAGGTTGGCAAACATTTTTGCCAGTCTGTCGGTCGGAAGCGCGCCTTTGGAAATCCATTCTTTCGCTTTTGCTTCGTCTAAAACCAATCTATCGGCATGGTCCTGCGGCAACATCGGATTGTAAGAACCAATTCTTTCGATGAATCTACCGTCGCGAGGAGCTCTTGCGTCTGCCACTACGATACGATAGAAAGGGCGTTTTTTAGAACCACCGCGTGATAGTCTGATACGTACTGCCATTTTTTTATATCCTTTCTAAGTTAATTAATCTGCCGAAATTCTTCGTTTGCCTAAGAACAACGGCGTCTGATCCGTTCCGGCTAGAACGGAAGTTTTCCACCAAACCCGCCGGGAAAACCGCCCAACGGATTGTTTTTCAACATTCGGGCTGCCAGCGGCGAGTTCATCAAAGAGCTCATTCCGCCCATCTTGCCCATTTTTTTCATCATGGCCGACATCTGCTCGTATGACTTGAGCAGCTTGTTGACCTCATGAACTTCTACACCAGAACCCAGCGCAATCCTTTTCTTGCGCGAAGCTTTGATGATGTCGGGATTTTTTCTCTCCGCTTTGGTCATGGAGAGAATTATCGCCTCCTGTTTTTTGATCAAACCGTCGGAACCGGCGGCTTCAATCTGATTTTTGAACTTGGACAACCCCGGAATCATCCCCATAATGGAACCGATGCTGCCCAGCTTTTGAATTTGACGCAGTTGACTTAACATATCTTCCAGGTCAAATTTTCCTTTCATCATCTTCTGAGCCATTTTTTCGGCTTCCTGATGATCCACTTTTTCCATGGCCTTTTCGACCAGGGAAACCACGTCGCCCTGCCCTAAAATCCGGCCGGCAAGACGCTCGGGATGAAACTCTTCAAACTCATCTGTTTTTTCGCCGGTACCCAAAAACTTAATCGGCACGCCGGCAACCATTTTCATTGACAAAGCAGCTCCGGCACGGGCGGAACCGTCAATACGGGTCAGAACCAGACCGGTTATGCCGACCTGTTCGTTAAACTCTCTGGCAACATTGCAGGCGTCCTGACCGATCATGGCGTCGGCAACCAGCAGCACTTCGGCCGGCGCGGCGATTTTTTTAACTTCTTTGACTTCGTCCATCAACTGCCGGTCTATATGCAAACGGCCGGCCGTATCCAAAATGATGACGTCATAGCCGCCCTTCCGGCCTTCGCTCAGCGCACGGCGCGCAATGGCATCCGGCTTTTCTCCGGGAACTATCGGCAAAGACGCCACGCCGATTTGTTCCGCCAGCTGCGCCAACTGCTCCTGCGCGGCCGGACGATAAATGTCCAGCGAAGCCAGCAAAACTTTCTTTTTGTTTTTCAGTTTATTGGCGATTTTGGCCGAAGTGGTCGTTTTGCCGGAACCCTGCAAACCGACCATTAAAATGCAGACCGGCGGCACCGCCTGAAAATTCAGCTCGCAGCTTTCTTCGGAGCCAAGCAGTCTGACCAGTTCGTCATGGACGATTTTTACCACCATCTGGCCGGGTTTGACCGATTTGACGACTTTTTCGCCCAAAGCCTCAACCTTGACTTTGGCAATAAAATCTTTAACCACAGGCAAAGAAACATCAGCCTCAAGCAAGGCTATGCGAATTTCGCGCATTGCTTCATCTATGTCTTTTTCCGTCAAAACACCGCGAGAGGTGATTTTTGAAAAAGCGGCCGATAATTTGTCTGTCAACGCGTCAAAAATGGTTCTATTCCTTTTCTTTGTTTCTCAATCTCTACAACAAAGGCAGTGCCTGCATACTATTGCACGCAGGCGCGGCCTGAGCGAAAACCACTCAACACCCTGCCCGTATCCCGCGATGCTCCTGCATTACTACGACGAAGGCAGTGCCTACATACTATTGCACGCCAGTGTGCGAACCCTCGCTGACTGGCGGCACTCCTTGGAGTGTATCAATTTTCCGGTACTTTACGTGGAAAACCCGTTAATTTTGCCTGATTTATAGCGGCTTTAATCATAAGAGTCAAGCGCTTTTTTATCCTTCGCACGATTAGACACTTTGTTTTTACCTCTTGATTCCCGGCAATTCGTGAATATCTGTTTTTTAGATATCAATCAAGGAGAACAAAATGAAAGTCGTTATCATCGGCGGCGGAGCCGCCGGCATTTCCACTGCCACCAGACTGCGGAGATTAAACGAAAACGCGGAAATTCTCATTTTGGAAAAAAGCGGCGAATTTGCCGTGTCCGGCTGCGGGCTGACGTATTACCTCTCCGGCGAAGTGCGCCGGGAAGAACTTATCGGCGCCAGCGTCGAAGAAATGCGTGAGCTTTACAACATTGAAGTCCGGCTGAACAACGAGGTTACGGCCATTAACCGCCGAGACAAAACCGTCAGCATTGAAGGCCGCGGCAACGAAACTTACGACAAACTGGTCATCGCCACCGGCGCCTATCAGCTGCGCCCCGACATTGACGGCGTGCTGGCCGACAACATTTTCACCGTCCGCAATCTGGAAACGGTGGAACGGATTAAAAACTATGTCAAAGGCATCGACGCCAAAAACGCGGTTATCGTCGGCGGCGGAATGATCGGAATTGACACTGCGGAAGCCTTTGTCAAAATGGGACTCAAACCCGTTATTGTCGAATCCGAAGGGCATCTGATGCGTCCGCTGGATGGCGACATGGCCGCCGTTTTGCACAATTATCTGCGGGAAAAGGGCATTGGTCTGTATCTTAACGAAAAAGTGACGGCGTTCGGCGACCACGACGTACTGCTGGCCTCACGCACAAAAATTCCCTACGATCTGGCGGTCATCGCCACCGGCATAAAACCTGACCTGAAACTCACGGTCTTGGCAGAACTCGAGCTCGGCAAAAGCGGCGGGCTGAAAGTCGACAAACAGATGCGCACGTCCGATGACGATATTTTTGCAGCAGGAGACGTGGTTGAGGTTACTAACCTTATCACCGGACGCGAAGAACGCCTGAGCAATGCCGAGACGGCAGTCAAACAGGCCAGAGTCATCGCCGAGGTTCTGGCCGGCAAAGACGCAGCGTTCGGCAAGACAATCAACAGCACCATTTGCAAAAGCTTTGATCTGACCATCGCATCCGTCGGCGCCACGGAAGAGACGCTGCAGGAAAACGGTATCAGCTACAAAAAAATCCACCGTTACGGAAAGTCGCATGCCGCCTACTGTCCCGGAGCGGAAACAATCCTGCTGAAACTGTTGTTCGGCGATAAGGGGCAGATACTCGGCGCGCAGGCTATCGGCAAAGACGGCGTTGACAAAAGAATGGACATTATTCTTGCCTATATGACGCTCAAGGGAAAAGTCAGCGATCTTTCCAATGCAAACACCTGCTATGCACCGCCGTTTTCCACCGGCCGGGATATGCTCGGCGAGGCCGCGGCGGCAGCCGAAAATCTCCTTTCCGGCCAAGACAAGCTGATTTATCCCGAGGACATAGATTTGGAAAACTTTAACGAAGAAGAAACGATTCTGATTGACGTGCGCCCGCATAAAAAATTTCTGGAAGGGCATATTCCTCACGCCATCAATCTTCCCAGCGAAGCGATTCGCAATAATCTGGAAGTGATTCCGCACGAAAAGAGGGTGATTCTTTATTGCAACCGCGGCCGGCGGTCGTATTTAAGCGCCCGCTTGCTTAACAACCGGGGGTTTGACAATATTTTCATATTAAGCGGCGGAACGGATTTATATAACGAGATTCTAGAAGACAAGCAGATTCGCAGCGAATCTTATGAACGAATCGTTAACATGTAGATAAAATTTTTTGAAAATATTTTGGCTTAACTTATTGACTCATAATAATTTTGCGCCTAATTTATTTACATATTTCATATTTTTATCTGCATATATCATTCACTTTATAATTCACCCAATAATTACGCCGCTATGAAAGAAATTTTCTTTGGGATTACCCAAATCCTAGGTTCATTGATGTTTGCGCTGTTAATTCTCATCGGACTACTGCAAATGGTTTCCGCTTTCAGACGCAAACCGCAAATTAACAATGTTTGAATTATGTTCGGTTTGACAATCAAAGCCCTGAATTTTGTACTTCTGATCAAAGTATGCAAACTCAGGGCTTTAATTTATTTAAATTCTTTTAAATCCAGTTCATCCCAACCTTCGGAATGGCTCGCGTTTTCAAAAACAATCAGCTTTTTATCGGAAACGGGCATCAAATCCCTGACAATGATTTTGTCTTTGGCGCCCAGAAAATGCTGCTGGGGAATTTTGGCAAAGGCTTCTTGATAATCGCTTAAATCCAACGAATCCTTCAACGGCGGGACCTTATGATACGCCGTCCAGTTTTTGTGCTCCAGCAGCCCGGCAACGGTTATTATCTTGCGGATATGCAGATCCGGATTCCGCACCGCAATCAGCCCCGCGACCATGGCACCGCCCGAATAACCGACCAAAACGGCAGAAGAGCTGCGGTTTGCCTGCATAATTTTACGAATCGCCGAAGCTTCGGCCGCAATCACCTCCGGCGCGAAACGGCCGGTAGTCCAATATTTTTTTTCGCAGCGCGGTGAACTGACAAACTGACAGGGACGCGCCAAATAAACCACATTGGGAGCCAGATCGCGGAAAGCGATTTTGCGCATGGTCGTCTGCCCCGGCGTCGGATCTTTTGAAGCAAAACCGTTGGCGTTAAAAGCATGGCCGTCGCCCTCAATATAGAAGGTTATTTCCGCGCCCGGCTGCTCCAGCTTCTGCCAGGACATCAGGTTGAACTCCGGCGTTTCAACAACCCTGCGCGCATAATTTGAAGGCGGCGTGTATGCACAGCCGCCCGTCAAAAACATCAGCAAGATCAGTTTAAAGTTTAGCCAGCGCGTCATCTATGCGTCTCAGCGTTTCTTCGCGTCCCAGAACGCTGGCGATTTCGGTCGCGCCGCCGGGCGTGGTTTCCTTACCGGAGAGGGCTATACGCAACGGATACAAAATCTGTCCGTTTTTAACGCCCAACTGCTCCGCGGCGTTTTTCAACGCGGCAAACAGCGAATCATTGTCCCAGTCCGAAACGTTTTCCAGAACCTTACGTGCCTCGGCCAGCGTATTTCCGGCGACGGCAGCATCGGTTTTCATTTTCTTATTGTTGTAGAGTTCCGGCGTATAATCCAGAACATTTTCGATAAAATCAATCTGCCCCGGAATGTCGCCCAGAGTTTCGACACGCGGCTGCAGAACCTGACTCAGATACTCAAGATTAACCTTGCGAGTCAGTGTTTTTTCATAGTAAGGCAGGGCCAGCTTATGAAAGCCTGCGGCCGGCAGGGCACGGATATAACAGCCGTTCATCCAGGTCAGTTTGGTGATGTCAAAAATGGCCGGCGATTTGTTCAGACGCTCGACGGAAAAACACTTTTTCAAATCATCCAGAGAAAAAATTTCCTGATCGGTTCCGGGATTCCAACCCAGCAGCGCAATGTAGTTGATCACGGCTTCGGGCAGGTATCCCTTGGCAACCAAATCCTGAAAAGACGCATCTCCGTTGCGTTTGGAAAGCTTGTGCTGCGCGTCTTTCATAACCGGCGGCACATGAACGTAATGCGGATGCTCCCAGCCGAAATCTTCATAAATCAGATTATATTTCGGTGTGGAAGAAATATATTCGTTGCCGCGGACGACATGCGTAATCTGCATCAAATGGTCGTCAACCACATTGGCAAAATTATAGGTCGGCAAGCCGTCGGATTTCAGCAGCACGCCTTCGTCCAGCTCGTCATAATCAATCTCAATATCGCCGTATACCTCATCGTGATATTTAGATTTGCCGGTTTTGTAAATGGTTTGGCGGATAACGTAAGGTTCACCGGCAGCCACGCGTTTTTTGGCCTCTTCCAACGGGATGTGCTTGCAGGGATCGTTAAACTTCATATTCTGCACGTCATCTTTCTGACCGTCGGCCTCCTCTTTGGAACAGAAGCAATAATGCGCTCCGCCCAGTTCAACCAGCTTGTGCGCATATTCGCCGTAAATGGACTTGCGCTCGGACTGGATATAAGGGCCATAGTTTCCGCCGATGTCGGGGCCTTCGTCCCAATCCATGCCGACGCGTTTGAGCGTTGCGTAAATAATGTCTGTCGCGCCTTCGACATAGCGTTTTTGGTCGGTATCCTCAATGCGGAGCAGAAAATCCCCGCCCGCGGATTTGGCAATCAGATATTCATACAAAGCGGTTCTCAAATTTCCGATATGCATATAACCGGTCGGGCTCGGAGCAAATCTTGTGCGTACTTTCATAACATTTATGGCCTTTTGCTGTTAAGTTATCGATTTTGCTCCCAAGATAGAACAAAATTTGAGCGTTGCCAAGGTTTTTTATAGAAATTGTTACTCTTTGGTGTAAGAGGCTTCGATAATGCGGCGGCTGCGCAGTTCATCCAGATCATAATTGGCTTTGACGTTGAGCTGCGGCGCAATGGCCGAAATGATTTTGGAGGTGGTCGGCACGGTGTTCCAGCCCGATGTGGTAAAGCCCCAGGTTTCCTTGGTGCCCTTGGGCTCGTCCAGCATGACTAAAATGGCATATTTGGGCTTGGAAACCGGAAACGTTGCCACGAACGTGGTGCGAACCTTTTTGCTCGCATATTTTCCGTTGGCAGCCAGCTTGTTGGCGGTGCCGGTCTTGCCGGCGACTTCATAGCCCAGAACGTTGGCCCGCCGGCCGGATCCCTCGGTGACCACCAGGCGCAGCAAATCGCGCATTTGCTTGGAAGTATTGTAAGAAATCACGCGGTAGCCGTCATCGGCTCGATTTTGTTTTTTCAGCAGCGTCGGAGCATGATAAATGCCGCCGTTGACCACCGAAGAAAAAGCCGTAATCAGGTGCATCGGCGTCACGGCCAAACCATAGCCGTAAGCAACGGTGGCAATGGTTCCCTCGCCCCAGCGCTTGGGAACAATGGGACGGCTCTTTTCGGCGATTTCCAAACTTTGCAGTTCGTCGAAAAAGCCGATTTTTTCCATAAACTGCTTCTGTTCCAGACCGCCTACTTTCAGAGCCATCCGCGCCGAACCGATGTTGGAGGAATAAACCATGATTTCAGGCACGCTCAGCCAACGGTTTTCGCCGCGGTAATCTTTAATCACGTTATATTTCAGCTTCAGGGGCTGGGTAGCGTCAAACCGGTCGGCGACCTTGACTTTGCCGCTCTCCAGAGACATGGCAGCATTGAAAACCTTTAAGACCGAACCCGGCTCATAAACGCCTTTGGTCGTCATATTGAACTGCGCGCGGGACGACGGATTGGCCGACAGGTTGGGGTCGAAATCAGGCAGAGAAACCATCGCGATGACCTCGCTGGTGTTGACATCCATCAAAATGGCCGCGGCACCGACGGCATCAAATTTTTTCATTGCCGCCATCAACTCAACGCGGATTGTGTCCTGAACGCCGGCATCGACGCTCAGGGTCAGCGGAATGTCCGACGCGGTCAAACGTTCGTCCAGCTGCCGTTCAATGCCGGAAATGCCTTTGTTGTCAATGTTGGTGTTGCCTATCAGGTGAGCAAAAAGGTTTTTGTGCGGATAAATGCGTTTTTCGCCGTTTTCAAATTCCAGCCCGGGGATTCCGAGATAATTAATCTGATATTGCTGGGAGGGCGTAAGATTGCGTTTGAGGTAAACAAAACTTGAGCCGGAGGTAAGTTTTTTCAAAACGCTCTCGTATTTCAGTTCGGGCAGAACCTTCACCAGTTCGCGGGCCGCGCGTTTGGCGTTGAGAATTTTTTTCGGGGTGGCATAGAGGTTGACCGTCGGCAGCGAAGTGGCAATGATGGTTCCGTTGCGGTCCAGAATATCGGCGCGTTTAATCGGATTTTGCGCATAGGCTTTCAGATGCGTGCTTTCGGCAACTTCTCTGCCGTGAAGATTGGGCGCGACGCAAACTTCAAAGAGACGGACGCAGATGACGGCATAGACCAGCAGAAAAGCCAAAACGGCAAAAGCCACACGGTTTTTGCACATGGCCAACGGATCTTTTTCATAAGAATAGCCCATAAAAGAACAGCTTTTACCGATTTTTATTTCCTCCCCGGGAAGGTAAAAGCTTTCTTCTTTATTTCTGGAAAAATACTTTCCGAACATACCGCAATTCTGCCCTGTTATAACTTATTACTGTCATCGTTACACTAGCGCTGAGCTTTTGCGAGTTTTTTCAATCCCTTGTTCTGTTCAGCGTAGTTTGAAATGTTTCTCTGGGCGAGACTTCTTCTGGAATCGCCGCCCTCATATTCAAATGGTAACGCAGAATAGTTAATAATTTGTTCAGCCTGAACCGGATTCAGCAAAATATGTTTTTCGGCCAGCTGACGAAGACGGCCCGGATTGTTCAAATGGCTCCATTCGGCCTTTAGGACGTGAATGGTTTTGATGTCGTCCTGAATGGTTTTGTTAATGCTGACCAGCTGTCTTTCCAGTCCCTGCACCTGATTTTTCATAACCAGAATGCCAAAGCCCAAAAGGCAGGGAATGGTAATCAACAAAATGTAAGAAGCGGTCTTGGTGCTGTTCATTTCGCAAATCCTTTCTAGGTCAAGCGTCTTATCGTTTTATGCCGAAGCGCAGTTTTGCGGAACGGGAGCGTTTGTTGACGCCGATTTCTTCTTCCGAAGGGCATATTGCCTTGGACGTTTCCGCAAAAATTACGTTATCTCCAGGTTCCGGACGGTCTTTGGCGTATTTCGACACATGAACGTTCGGACCGGAATTTTCTTTGAAAAAGGATTTTACAATCCGGTCTTCCAAAGAATGAAAAGTCACAACCGCCAGCCGTCCTTTGGGTTTCAGACGCGCAGCAGCGGCTTTCAAACCGTTTTCCAGCTCGGAAAGCTCGTTGTTGACGGCAATGCGCAGCGCCTGAAAAGTTCTGGTTGCCGGATCAATGGCTCCCGGCGTGCGGCGGATTACGGCGTAAATGATTTCGGCCAGTCTGCCGGTCGTTGCCACCGGCTCAATCTGCCGGGCTTGAATGATTTTGGCAGCAATCTGGCGTGATTTTCTTTCTTCTCCGTATTTATAAATCACATCAGCCAGCTCTTTTTCGGAAAGAGTATTGACCAAATCGGCCGCTGTCGGCCCGCTGCAAGACATACGCATATCCAGCGGCGCGTCCTTGGAGAAGGAAAAGCCCCTTTCGCTCTGATCCAGCTGCATGGACGACACGCCGATGTCAAAAACGGCACCGTCGAGATTTTCCGAAACCAGATCGGCAAAGCTGCCGAAACACCCGGCCCGGAAATCGAAACGGCTGCCGTAGCGCGCCTTCAACTCTTCCGCGCGCGGACGGACATTGGGGTCGCGGTCAAGCGCAATAACACGGCAGTCGGCCGCCTCAAGCAGAGCTTCGGTATAGCCGCCGTTGCCGAAAGTCGCGTCGACATAAACGCCGCCGTCCCGAGGCGACATGGCCCGAAGGACTTCATTCAGCATAACGGGAAAATGTTTTTGATAAGAGGCAGGAAACATCATTCTTTCTCCTGCGGTCTGAGGCTGGGACGGTTTTTCAGAGCCTCGGCGCGAATGCGGGCTTCTTCCTTTTCCCAGTTTTGGGGATTCCAAATCTGAAATTTGCGGCCTTTGCCGACAAAAACCGCACTGTCTTTAATGGAGGCATGCTTCAGAAGCTTTTCGGTCAGGACAATTCTTCCGGTGGAATCAAAGGGAAACCTTTTGGCATCGCCGAAAATAAGGTTGGTCAGGTTGTCCTGAGCTTCGGAAAAGAAATCGGTGGAGGTTTCAATATCCTGAGCCAGCTTGTCCAAAGTCTCTTCCAGACAGCCCTCGATACAGGGAGACGACAAACTGCGGTAGCAAACGATTTCCGTTGACAATTCCTTAACAATTGCACGGTAGTCTGAAGGCAGGGAAACGCGTCCTTTGGCGTCTACCTTGTTTATTATCGTGTCCATAAAGAGAAATGATTTTCTCAATTCAGCCCCCAGTTATCCGTTTGTTTTCTTAATTATGGTATATCATGGGATTTTATGGGATGCAATGGTAAATTTTAGTATTTTATTAACTGTTCTGGCTTTGTTCTGCACATTCAACGAATCGGCCGGCGCAAGCCGTTGCCTGCCTTGCGGTTGCGGCGGTCAAAAAAAGTGGGGATAGTTTATATTTTTTTCATTTTTTCCCGCGGGATATTCTTAAAAAAACTTGCTTTTATTTTTTATATGATTAGTGTTTAAAAACAGGCAGCCGGATAGCTGCGCCGCAAAAGCGGTGAGGAAAGTCCGGGCTTCAAGGAAACAGGATACCGGATAACGTCCGGCCGGGGAAACCCGAGGGAAAGTGCCACAGAAAATTACCGCCGGACAGGTCTCCGGTAAGGTTGAAAAGGCGGTGTAAGAGACCACCGCGGAACCGGCAACGGTTTCGGCCAGGCAAACCCTATCCGATGCAAGACCAAGTTAGGAGGGTTTTGCCTTGTGCAAAATCTCGCGGGGGGTTTCCAACCCGCTCCAGAGGTAGGTCGCGACGAGCCTGGCAGCAATGCCCGGCCAAGATGAATAGCTATCGTCCCGCAAGGGATACAGAACCCGGCTTACAGGCTGCCTGTTTATATATGAAGGAATTAGGACATAATGCAAAAAACTCTTGAGAAAAGCATCACCATCAAAGGAACCGGCCTGCACTCGGGCTGCGAAGTTACACTCACGCTGAACCCGGCGCCGGAAAATACCGGCATTGTCTTCAAACGCACCGACCTGCCGCTGCAGCCGGAAATCAAGGCTCTGTATTCCAACATCGTCGATACGCGCAACTGTTCGTGTCTCGGCGACGGCAAAGGCAATCTGGTTTCCACCATTGAACATCTGATGGGCGCCTTGTATATAAAAGGCATTGACAACGCTTTAATCGAAGTTGACAATCAGGAACTGCCGATTATGGACGGCAGCGCCAAAGTTTTTTACGACATTCTGCAAGACCTGCCGCTCAGGGAGCAAAAGGCACCGCGGCGTTTTTTGAAAATATTGAAAGAGGTTTGCTTTACGGATGACAAAGGCAACAGCGTTACCCTGAAACCGGCGGAGAAAGGCCTGCACATCAAGTTTGACATTGAGTTTCCGTCCAAGATTGTCGGTCATCAGGAATTTGACCGAGACATCAGCGAAGACGTTTTCGTTTCCGAGATTGCTCCCTGCCGCACATTTTGCGAAAAATATCAGGTGGATTATCTGAAGTCTATCGGCCTGATTAAAGGCGGAAGTCTGGAAAACGCCGTGGTTCTGGACGGCGAAACCATCTTGAACGAAGGCGGTTTCAGGGTTAAAAACGAATGCGTCAATCATAAGGTTTTAGATGCCATCGGCGATTTGTACACGTCCGGGCATCAGGTTATCGGCCGGCTGGAAGCTTCCAAAACCGGACATTTTCACACCAACGAACTGCTGAAAAAACTGTTTGCCGATCAGAACAACTATGAAATTATCTAAGGAATTGAAAATGAAAAAAAGTCTGCTTACCGCCTGCGCGCTCCTGAGTTTGTGCCTGACCGCCGGCTGCGCCTCCAAACCCAAAGAAGAACCCAAAACCGCCGAGGGGCTTTATGTTCAGGCCAAAGAATATATGGACAAGACCTCTTATGCCAAATCGGCCGAGACTTTTGAAAAAATAGAACTGGAACATCCCTACTCCGCCCTGGCGACAAAAGCCAAGCTGATGGGTGCCTATGCCTACTATAAAGATCAGAAATATGACGACGCTATTCTGGCAATCGACCGTTTCATCAAATTTCATCCCGGCAACAAGGATATTGCCTATGCCTATTATCTGAAAGCCCTGTGCTATTATGACCAGATTGTCGACGTCACCAAGGATCAAAGCACCACCGAAAAGGCGCTCAATGCCCTGCAACAGGTTGTACTGCGGTTTCCGAATAGTGAATATGCCAAAGACGCCACACTTAAGATTGATTTGACCCGCGACCATCTGGCCGGACAGGAAATGGAAATCGGACGCTGGTATCTGAGGCAGCAAAACTATCTGTCGGCGTTGAACCGTTTTTCGACCGTGGTTAACCAGTATCAGACTACGTCGCAGATTCAGGAAGCCCTGTACCGTCAGGTTGAAATCTACACCATTCTGGGACTGAACGAAGAAGCCCGCAAGGCTTATAAAGTTCTGGAGTTTAACTATCCCGACAACAAATGGACCAAACAGGCGCAGAAACTGCTTAAAGCTTAGGGTTAAAAACGAAAATGCTGCAATCGTTATCTATCCGCAACGTGGTCTTGATTGACAAGCTTGATTTGGATTTCAAATGCGGTTTGAGCGTGTTGACCGGCGAAACCGGCGCCGGAAAGTCCATTTTGCTGGACTCACTGGGACTGGTTCTCGGCAACCGGGCGGAAACATCGCTGATACGCTTCGGCGAAGACAAGCTCGGCGTAACGGCGTCTTTTGACGTTCCGGCCAAAGATAACCCGCTTGCAGGCATTTTGGAAGAAAACGAGCTTGAATGCGACGGCGATCTGATTATCAAAAGAACTCTGTCGCGCGACGGCAAAGGCAAAATATTCGTCAACGACCAGCCGGTCAGCCTGAAACTCCTGAAAGACATCGGACGCTGCCTGGTGGAAGTACACGGACAGTTTGACAATCAGGGACTGCTCAATCCGGCAAACCATTTGGGCGTCTTGGACGCCTACGGCGCCTACCAGCCTCTGAAAGACGAAGTAAAACGCCTTTACGGCGCTTACAAACAGGCTAAAAACGTCCGTATCAAGGCTGAGGCAGACATTGCCCAGGCCAAACAGGATGAGGAAAACCTGCGCCACTGGGTTAAGGAACTGGAAGCGGCCGCAACTTATGCCGGCGAAGAAGCGGAACTTTCCCAGCGCCGTTCCGAGCTGATGAACGCTGAGAAAATCATTGAAAGCCTGTCTTATGCCTACAATGTTCTGACTCAGGGCAGCGATGTGCAGTCGGCCATTCGTCATGCCCAGGCCGCCATGGATAAGGCCAGCCAGCACGTGGAGGGAAAATATGACGAAATCATCGCCGCTTTGGATCGGGCGCTGATTGAAACCAACGACGCCGTCAGCCAGATTGAGGCCGCCTCCGAAAACATATCCATGAACACCAACGAGCTGGAAAACATCGAATCGCGCCTGTTTATGCTGAAAGGTCTGGCGCGCAAACATCAGGTGAGTATTGACGAGCTGGAACAGGTTTTGGCGGATTTTAAAAACCGGCTTAATTCCATAGAGCTTGGCGAGGAAGGCATTGAAAATCTGCGTAAAGTCGAACAGGAAGCGCGGCTGGCCTATATTAAGGCAGCCAACGAACTCAGCGCCAAACGTGCCGAAACCGCCGCCCGGCTGGACAAAAACGTTATGGCGGAGCTGCCGCCGCTGAAAATGGAGAAGGCGCGCTTTGTCACCCAAATCAGCCGACAGGATGAAAACGCATGGAATGAAGAAGGCTTTGACGCCGCCGCGTTCACGGTGGCAACCAATCCCAATTCTCCGCAGGGACCGATTAACAAAATTGCTTCCGGCGGTGAGCTGGCCCGTTTTATGCTGGCGCTGAAAGTCAATCTGGCCCAGACTTCCAATGTGCCGACCATGATTTTTGACGAAGTTGACGCCGGGGTCGGCGGCGCTACGGCACAAGCCGTCGGCGAAAGACTGTCGCGACTGGCGCGAGACGTGCAGGTTATGGTTGTTACTCATTCTCCGCAGGTTGCTTCCCGCGGCAACAATCATTTCAAGGTTGAAAAAAATACGGTCAACAATGTTACTACAACGACCGTACGCGAGCTTGACACTTCCGAAAGACACGAAGAAATCGCCCGGATGCTGGCCGGCGAAACTATCACTCCCGAAGCCCGGGCGGCGGCCAGAGTTTTAATCAGCGCCGCCGAGTAACCAGCCCAAACGCCGGGGCGTTTGACCAGGCAGCGCCCGGCAGCATTGGTTAGCTGCCTCATGGCCCCCGTTGTCGGCCAAACAGCGCTTGGAGGCATTAATATGCCGCTTCACCGCCTCCGTTGTCGGCACATTAAATGTTGCGTTTTGTCTTTAAACGCTGTTTCTGAAAAAAACGGAAAGACTGTTGCAAATTTGAAAAAACGCTTTAAGATAACGTTTACAGTCTCAAACAGGCTGCGGTGCCTCAAAAGCATCTTAACAACAAATACATTCCACTTGGGGTGGAGTACCTGATATAAGCCGGTTTTCCGGACGAATAAGGGTGGCTGCGTTGTTACAGCTTTTGAGCTCCATCCGCCTTGGAATTTTTCGGGGCGGATTTCTTTAACTTTAAGAAAACGGAGCTAATTATAATGTCAAAAAAACATAGTTATTTTGCCGAATCATTAAACGTTCTGGCACCTAAACTTTACGAAATCCGTCGAAAAAAAGGCTGGAGTTTAAGCTTTATACAGGAAAAATTTAAATATCCGGCCGCCAAAATCGAAAAAATGGAAATGATGCAAACAGATATTTCCCTACCGGATCTGGCTTTTTTAATGCGGATATACGGCAAACATCTCAAAATTGAAATTGTCGATTAAAAACGGAAAAGGAAGAACTATTGTTCTTCCTTTTTGGTTTCATAAAGCTGATTTTCCAAAGCTTCGTTCAACTCGCGGATGTCTTCTTCGTCCATTTCTTCTACGGGAATGGCGTAAGCTCCGTTAAACCAATTGCCAAGGTCTATATCAGCGCAACGTTTGGAGCAAAACGGCTTATATTTCATATCCGTCAGTTCCTGACGGCAAATCGGACACTTCATCGCATAACCCTTCCGGTGCCCTGGCAGCTCTCGCATTCTACCGTCAGCAGGTCTTGCAGGGTCGGACGCTTGCGAACGCGGATGACCTCCACATTGCCGGCGCGGCTGGAACCCAAAACCGTGGTGCGGGTGTAATCCTGCGCCACTTCTTTCTCCAAAGCCTCAATCACAGGCTTGAGAAAATGATAGTCAGAGGAGCCCGCAAAATCGATGATTATTTTGCCAGAAAGATTGCGCAGGCGAATCTGTCTGGCAATTTCCGCCGCAGCCTCAATATTCAGGCGTGAAATGCTGCCGTTGCCCTTATCGGCGCCGCTATCGACATCAATGGCCACAAAGGCTTTGGTTTCTTCAATGGTAATGCGGCCGCCGCCTTTCAGGCTGACGGTTTTGTTCAAGGCTTCGGCAATGGCGTCTTCCAGACCATATTCGGCAAACGGTTCTGCATTGATTTCGGTTGCGAGTTCTGCTCCGAAACGCTCTTTGAGCTCAGCCTCGATGTTGCGATTGTTCAAAACGACTTTGCCCAGCCCGGCCTTGTATTTATTTACGTAGTCAAAAACAGGGTTGGCTTTGGCCAGAAGCAGCGCCGGCGCTTTCAGCGTGCGGGCTTTTATTCTTACCGTCTCAAAACTCTGACGCAGGTATTCCATCTCGGCAACCACTTCTTCTTTAGGCGCATTAACGGCGGAAGTGCGAACAATCCAACCTTCCTGACCGGTGGTGTTATCCAAAACCAGTTCGCGATATTCGTCGGCTTTGACCTTGTCCGTAATCTTTGAAGAAACCTCAATGTTCATACGATACGGGCAATAGACCAGATTTTCGCCGACAAACTGCAGCGCCCGGGTTACCTTCGGTCCTTTTTCGGCCCGCTTTTCCTGCGCCACCTGCACAACCAAGCTCTGTCCTTCCGAAACCTTCAGTTCGTCCAAACCGTTTTCTTCCGCGTTCAAAAAGGCTTCGCGCCCCTCGCCCAGCTCTACGAAAAAGCCGATTTTTCCGTTGGCCAAATCGACCTTGCGGGCGATTTTTCCCAAATAAATATTGCCCTCAACCGCACGGTTTTCGGGAACGATTTCCAATTCCACAAGCTCGCCGCCGCTCAAAAGAGCAATGCGGGTTGCCGTATTTTTACTTTCATAAACAATCGTATCAATACTCATTTTATACCTACACCTAAAAGCAAATTACGGGTTTCATACAAAGGGAGGCCGACAACGCCGGAATAAGAACCAATCATCTTGGTCACAAACGCCGCCAAAGCGCCTTCTATCTTATATCCGCAGCAACCAACCCACTCGTGAGAAGCAACATAACCGCGGATTTCTTCATCTGAAAGTTTTTTCATCAAAATGCGGGTTGTGTTCAGGCGGACGGCAGCGCGACCGTCGGCGCCGATGACGCAAACGGCGCTGAGCACGCGGTGTGCCTTGCCCGAAAGCAATTTCATTACAGCCGTCTGTTCTTCGTCGGTATGGCATTTATGGAGAATTTTGGCGCCGACGACAACAACCGTATCTGCGCCCAAAACGACCGCTCCGGGATGTTTTTCCGCTATTTTCCGGGCTTTTTCCAATGCCATCCGCTTGACATAGGCCGAGGCTTTTTCGCCTTTCTTTTCGCTTTCGTCAATATCGGCCGGTTCAATCTTTTTCGGTTCGAAACCTATTTGACGCAGCAGAGAGAGACGCTGCGGCGATCCCGAAGCCAGAATAAAGTCCTTTTCAGCCATTGCGCTTAAGCTTCGTCGTCGTATGTTTTTTCCATTCTTTCGTGGCGCTCCTGAGCCTCAATCGACAAGGTCGCAACGGGACGAACTTCCAAACGCTCGACGCCGATCGGCTCGCCGGTATCTTCGCAGTATCCGTAAACGCCGTCTTCAATACGTTTCAATGCATCGTCAATTTTGGAAATCAGCTTGCGGGCCCGGTCACGGGTGCGAAGCTCAAGCGCCTTGTCCGCCTCAAGTGAGGCGCGGTCAATCTGGTCGGGCTGGTTGAGGCCGCCTTGTTTCAGGTCGTCCAGCGTATCTTTGGACTGGTTAATCAAAGACTTTTTCCAGCTAAGAAGCTTCTGGCGGAAATATTCCAGCATCACATCGTTCATATATTCTTCGTCTGCTGACGGTTTATAGTCTGGCGGCAGAATAGATATCGGTTCCATAGTCGTACTCCTTAACAATAAGTCTTTGAACTGGTTTTCTTATATAGCAAGCAAGTTACAAATTTCAATTATTAACTTCAAGCAAAAATATTGATTTATCACCGCTATTTAGTTAATTTTGCCAGTTCTACCTCCACCCGAAGCTCAATTTCGCCGATAATCTCGGTTAAACGCGCATCGGAACTGTCAAACCTCTGCTCTTTTACAAAACGGGATATCTCTATCAGCTTGTCCATGGAAATATACCCGCTCAAAAGGGCCTGGCGGATTTCCTCCAGTTTGTCGAGCAGAGCATTGCCCCTTTTTATCAGTTTTTTCTTCTTCTCCCGCTCCTCGGCGCCGTCCGCCAGCTGCGCGGCAAAAACCGCGTCGCTGACCGATATGCCGCCGACACCGGAAACCGGTGCTTCTCCCGGCTTCATCGTCTCGCGCAGATATGATGAAAAGTCTGAACCGCCGGCCGTTTTTCTGGTTTTGCCGGAAGATCCCAAATCTTGAGCCTTATTAACGTCGTTTATTTTAAACAATGGCCGCTCTCCGTTTTATTGAAATACCCAGGTTATGTCGTTTTTGGTCCGGTCTTCATCACACATTGAATAAGGCTGGACGCCGGTAATCGGCAGTTTTTTGTGTCCGTTGAGACCAGTCCAGTTATATTTGTCTTTCGGCGTGATCAGCTCTATCAGGTCAGATGTGTCGTTAACGGTCCAGCTCAGTCCCAAAAGGTCTATGCAGCCCTCGCGCTTGACTGCCTTGAACGTAATGCTGTATGTATACTGCGTGCCGGTCAGTTCAACCGCGCCGCCGTAGGCATGGTACAATTTGCCGTTCATTACCATATTGGGCGGAACCGCACGTTCTTTTATCAGCATCTCCACTGTATTATTCTTGCTTAAATCCCGGTAGTCTGCCGTGGCCGAATACATGGTTCGGATGTTTTTCTGCAGGTCGCGAATCTGGGTGGTGATAATCGACTGTTTATACTTGTCAAACACTTTGGAAACAACGGTGATTATTGAAGTCGCTATCACCGAAATAATACCCAAAACGCCTAACATTTCGATCATCGATCGGCCGGCCTGGCTGCTTTTTAACATATGGCAAACTCCCCTTAAACGCTTTATTTGTTTAGCTTATCACTTATTTTGGCGCTAAACAATAATTTTGTAATATAAGTTTACTTTATTTTTATTTTTTTCATACTATAGTAGTGTCTATGATATTGGTAAAACTAATGCTAAATATCATAAACAGGTTAAACTTTATAAAGGAAAATTTAAATGAAAAAAACTATTGGTGCATTGATGGTAGCTGTTTCTGCCTTCGCTTTGAGCGCAAATGCAGAAGCTTTGGAATACAATCCGTATGCTGGTGTTGACTACACATATACTAACGTATCTCACTCCGGCCCGAACTTCAACGGCGGCAAAATCTTCGTTGGTTCTCAGTACAACCAGAACTTCGGTACCGAAGTTTTCTTCCAGAGAACTCTGAACGACAGAGACCATGGCGAAAAAACTCACTTCACCGCTTATGGTATTGATTTGATGGGTTACCTGCCTCTGGGCTGCGAGCAGAAAGTTTCCTTGATCGGTACTGCCGGTATCGCTCGTTACAACTTCAGCACAAGAAAAGCCAAAGAAAGTCATGAACATGACAACTCCTGGGGCTACCGTTTGGGTGCCGGCGCCGAATACAACGTCAACGAAAAAGTTGCCGTTCGCGCTATTGCCCGCTATGTTGACTTAGGCAACTTTGAAGGCGGCGATATGTGGGAATACTCTTTAGGTGCTAAATACAATTTCTAATTTGAAATTTCCTATATATACGAAAAAGGAAGGGTTTTTTACTCTTCCTTTTTTATTTTAAACACTTGCTTTTATGATAAAAAGATTTAGATTTTAAAATATTTAACAATTTGGGGACTTTGAGATGAAAAAATACCTGACAATTTTTCTGGCTTTCGGCATTTTGGCCGCCTGCTCCGACAAAACCGAAGAAAATACGCCTGACGACACGGCAACGGTCGAAGCGCCGGCACCGCGGATAGACTATGCCCAAAAAAGCTTTCATTTCTCCAAAGACAGTCTGACCGCCGGCTGCGAGGATGATAGCGAAATCATCTGCGCCATCAACCTGGCCGTAAAATGTTCCATTGATCCCAAGTTTGCGGAATGTGATAAAAGCAAAATGCCGAAATTTATTTTTATGGAAGACGAAAGCCTGCAGCGGCCGACCGAATCCGGTTATAAAATTACCAAGCTCAAACCCATTGCCGAAGGACAAATGGAAGTTTATACCCAAAGCCAATGCAACGGCCAGTGGTTTGGCCTGTGCAACGGCAACATCATTTATGTAATGGGACAGAAAGACGGGCATTGGGTGGTTAAAGATCTTTATGCCATGCAGACAATAAACTGAAAACAAAACTTGTATTCAACAGACATCTGGTCTGTTCAGTCCGAACTTGAATGGATGTGTGACTATGAATGCGGTTAATTTACTCCTCACAATAAAATCAAACGCCCCGGTGAAATTAACCGAGGCGCTGTTTTTTTCACATCTTAGCTGCCACTGACACTTTCATCAACTTCTACGGCGGTCGGCGTTTCCAGAACGCTTTCGTCGACTGTCATTGAGGTTGACGAGTTTGATGAAGCGGGAGCAGACGTCTGACCGGAACTTGCGGGCGCAGACGGTTGCGTTTCCGGCTGCGAAGCAACTTCTACATTGCCTTCTTTACTCCAATCCGTCGTTGAAGCGTCGTTTGGATTGACCGTGCCGGCTTCTACCGGAATAACGGCCTGATAGCCTTCTTCAATAACCAACACGTTCTGCGAATCCGGATTTCCGACCGATGTCGAGGTCGTCTGTGCATTTGCGGTTTGCGAATCGCATCCCATTAACGCCAAAGTGCCGACCATGGCCAGCGATAAAAGTTTTTTCATTATTCATCCCCTTTATTTGTTTAAATCAATTTGTTAGTCTCGTTTCTGAATATATGTACGATAACGCTTTTTTCAACAGGCAAAAAGAGGATTGACGAAAGGCTTCAGTATTGTTAAATTGCTAGAGTTGTAAAGATTTTTTAGATGGAGATAACTGTGCTCAGCGATAAAAAAGTCATTATCTGGGATTTGGATAATACCTTGTATTTTGAAACCGAAGAATTTAAGGATATGCTCGACGAAGCAACCGCGGTTGCCCTGGTGGAGGATCTTGGTCTCAAAATGGACATTGAGACAGCCAAAAACATGGTCAAGGAATCTTATAAAAAATATCGCAACGGCGGCGAAGTTTTCATTATGGAATACGGAATCGACCCCAAGGAACTGTTTGACGCATATCACGAACGCAAGCCGGTAGACGTTATCGTTCCTTATGAAAACCTGCTGGAACGTTTGGAAAAACTTCCTTTCGAACAATATATCTTTACGACCAGCAGCCATAACGTTGCCGAGAAGATATTGAAAAAAATCGGCCTTTATGAGTTTTTCAAAGGACGTTTTTATTCCGTCGAAGATTTCGGCGTTTACAAGAAAAACGAAAGCTCCGACGTTTATAAAATGTTCTGCAAGGAAATCGGCAAAGATCCCAAAGAGTGCATTTTTGTTGACGACAGCTATTCCAATTTGGAATTTGCCAAAGAAATCGGCATGACGACCGTCCGCATTTATTATAAGGAAAACTCCGCCGGAGACAAAACATATATCGACGAAGCTTACAAAGGCATTGACGGCTTTTTAGACAAGATTATTCCGATGGTCAGTGCGTCGCATTAAACTTGCGGCAGATGTTTTCTTCCATGGAATAATTAATTTTATTGTCCAGCTTGCCCTGTTCTATATACAGCTCCTTTTCAAAAACGGCTACGACTTTGTTCATGCGCGCGGCGAATTCGTCGGTCATTTTTTGCGTAACGGAAGCCATTTCGGTGCTGCTTGAAACCTTTTGCGGCTTTATTTCCAGGGCGATTTTTTCTGCGGCGGCCTTAAAGCGCGGCAAAAAATAGTCCAACGCTTTCTTGTTAATCAGCTGATGCGTCTGTTCGTGACGCAAAACCAAATTATATTCGCAGCTGCCGGGTTTCAGACTTTTGGCAATATAAATCATCGGCCGGGTATAGCCGACAAAAATGTTAATTACAGACGGGAAAACGCACATTTTTCCGCCTCTCAGCGCTTCGCCGGACGTGCCGAACTCATATTCCTTTTCAACAATTACGGTCGCCAGACCGCTCAAAAATACGCCTTGTTCCCGCCGGCCATATTCCAGAGACATCTGCGTAATCTCATCGACGGTGCGGCTTTTGTCATATTGCAGGCGGCCGTAAGACGTGGAAAACCTTATCAGGGGCTTTCGCGGCGCCGTACAGCCGTTGTCTTCCGCCACAGAGATCCGGGCCAAAACACAGCCGAAAAAAATTAACGTTAATATTATAAAAAGCTTTTTCATATAATATATGCTATACTGAATATGTTAAATTATGGTTGATGGGATAAATTCAGATGAAAATGCCAAAATGCCTTGTCATCACTGCCGCTCTTGTCATGGGGTGGAATATTGCTTCCGTCTGCGCGCAGACAGAGGGAAGATATGTACGAAAGCCCGTTCAGCCGAATTTTTTTATTCCGGACGGCGCTCTGGCGCAAAGCCGCCCCGAAAAAGTCATTATTCCGCGATACGGCGCCGGCGTTTCAACCGCCAAGCATATTTCACGCGAAGACGACAAAATTCCGCAGCGCACACCTTTTTATGACTCCAAACAACAAGCAGATTCTCAAAAGAAACTGACGGCAGACAACGCAGCGCAAACAGTTGCACAGCCTTTAAACGAACCGCAACCGACGGCACAAAAAACCGGCGACGCCTCAGTACCGCCGGTTTCGGAAGCGGCCAATTATCAGGAAATGTACCAAAGCTATCTGCGTGATCTGGAAGCCATCGCCGATACGGGCAAACCTGCCAGCACCAATACAATCAGCGATTTGGACGCAATGAATTCGGAAGAAAGGATTCTGCTTGACAAGAAGTTCAACGAACGCCGCAATGTTGATTTGGAAATTCAAAAGGCTCTGCAGTAGTCAAGCAAAAAAACCGGCGATAAAATCTTCATAAATAAGCGAAAGCCGCTCAATGTCCGACACTGACGCGCATTCGTCAACCTTATGGATGGAGGCACTGGTCAGACCAAATTCCAATACCGGGCAATAGTCCTTTACGAAACGGGCGTCCGAAGTGCCGCCGGAAGTCGAATACTCCGGCATTATGCCGGTATGGCGGAAAATAATCTTTCGCAACATTTCACAAGGTGCGGTAACCGGCGTTAAAAACGCTTCGCCAACCGTTTGCGCCTCAATTTTAAATTCGCCTTCCGAATCTTCGGCCAGACGTTCAATTGTCCGAACAATGCCTTCTGCCGTATGTTCGTTATTAAAACGAATGTCCACTGCGGCTGCGGCGCGCGCGGGAATGACGTTCATGGCCGGATTGCCGACGTCAAAAGTCGTTATCTGAATACCGGAGGGTTCAAAAAACTTATTGCCGCGATCCAAAGTAAGATTTCTTATTTTTTCGAGCAGAGCAACCAGATTGTGCACCGGATTGACGGCAAGATGCGGATAAGCGGTGTGCCCCTGATATCCGGTTGAAACAATGCGGATAAAAACGTCTCCGCGGCGGCCGATTTTAATTTGCTCGCCAAGCTTTTGCGGATTGCTCGGTTCCCCAACCAGGCAAAAATCAAATTTTTCTCCGCGGCCGGCGGCAAACTGCAGCAGTTTTTCGGCGCCTCCGACAATAATGTTTTCCTCATCTCCGGAAAGAATCATCGACAGACGGCCGGTGACCTTGCCGGCTTTAATCTGCCTTTTCACCGCCGCGATAAACGCGGCAAGCCCCCCGAGCATATCAGAACTGCCGCGACCGTACAAAAGCCCCTCGTCTATCGCCGCTTCAAAGGGTGGAAATTTCCATGACGCGACATTGCCGGCGGGCACTACGTCAATATGTCCGACAAACAAAAGATGCGGTTCTCCGCGGCCAAAAACCGCCGAAAAAGCAAGCGTTTCTTCACCGGCATCGTTTTGCAGCGGCAGAATTTCGCATTCAAAACCCAGCGGCGCCAATTCCGCTTCAACAAAAGCAAAAGCTTCGGACAGATGCTCCCCGTCGGTTTTAAAACGAATCAGTTTCCGGCAGATTTCCACGGCGTCATTCATCATTGTTTCTCCAATAAAAAACCTCAAAGCCAAGCTTTGAGGTTTTTTGTGTTAAGCGGATTTTTTTGCTTTCTTTTCAGCCTTGGCTTTTTTTTCGGTCTTAGCCTTTGTCTTCTTCTCTGTTTTAGCCTTGGCGGTTTTTTCTTTTTTCGGCGCTTTGGCTTTTTTGGGCTGGGCAGCTTTTTCCAGACGAGCCTGCGCAACGGTTAAAGCCTGATCCAAATCTTTCTCGGTGCACAAACCGATGGTAACCGGATTTTTGGGACGGATATTGGCCATATCGCGGTGGGTGCCGCTGCGAATGGCTTCAATCGTCGGTTTGGTGGTGCCGATCAACTTGCAAATCTGAGCATCGCTTAAATCCGCACAGTTCTTAATAACCCAGGCAATGGCCGCCGGTTTGTCGCTTCTCTGAGACGGAGACAGGATCTTTTTGGCCTTGGCATTGCGGGCTTTGACATTGCGCTCCATTTCATTCGGAACCAGATTGGCTGAAGGATCGGCCTCGCATCTTCTGATTTCTTCAAGCGTCAGCTGGCTGTTGTCTACCGGACTCAAACCCATAATGTTGCCGGCAACGTCGCCGTCGGCGATGGCCTGAATTTCCAGTTCGTGAATTTCGCAGAATTCGGAAATCTGTCTGAAGGTTAAGGTTGTATTTTCGACCAGCCATACGGCAGTTGCTCTTGGCATTAAGGGAGCTGTCATTTTGTAATCCTTTCTTTCGCAAAATATTATTTTCGCTTTGATAATACATTCAAAAGCAAATTAATTACCCTAAAGATAGATTTTCTTTGGATAATATACAAGCATTTTTTGCGGAAATGCGGGAATTTTTTAATATTTGCTGTTTTTGGAGTAGATATCGGCCATATTCAGATATCCGACCTGAAGCATCTGAGCCGTCGCCTGGTAGCGGGTGGCCTGAATTTCCAGCGCGTTTACCGCCGAAAGAGAACCGCCGGAAGAGGTCTGCGTCAGCGGCACCCGGCTTTCTTTCTTATTGGTGCTGTCTTCGGAAATTTTCTCGGTCATAACATAATCATGCTTGAAATGATCGCCCATCGTAATCTGCATGGCATAGGAGATTTCTTCGTTTTTGGTCGTTGTATCTTCATTGCGGGTGATTTTGAAATAATAATCGCCTTTTTGCGCCCGATATTCGCCTTTGAGGATTTCATCCATCGCTTCGCGGATTTTGCTGCCTTTTTCGGCGGTACTGTCACCGATGAGAACCTGTTTACCGCCTTTGGTCATATAAACCTGAATATTCAGTTTTTCAGCGGTCAGGGACAGCAGGTTTTCTTCTTCCTTGGCCTTTTTCTCGGCCTGTTCTTTTTCATACCCCTCGGGATCGGTCTGCTGTTTCAGCTTGTTCAGCGCTTCTTCATATTTGGAAAGGTCCAGCACGTTTTCGTCTTCCGTGCCGTCACGCAGGGAAACTCCCAGCTTGCCATTGGACTGAACCTGCGTTTTATAGATGTCAACGCTGTCATAATATTTGGAAAGCTTGCCGATGGCAGTGATGCGGGAATAGTTGAGACGGGTGTATCCCAAATCGCGGGCATTGGCAAAAGTCTCATCGACATTGTTCATGTCGGTAAGCGTTTTTTCCCACGTTTTGGCGCTGCTTTCGCCCAATACTTCAGAAATGGTTACCATCGGCGTTCTCCCAATAATCCCACATTGATTATTTTATCATAAAAACGGTTTCAAAACAACCCGTTTAATTAATATAAAGCTTAATCCGCCAATTTGTATAAAGCTACCAATTTATTCGTTTTATTCAACCTTTTGTCGCCCAAAAACTCAAATCCGTATTTGTCGGACGGAATGGCATTTTTGATTTTTTCGGTTATCAGAATTTCGTTGTTATAGGTGTGTTCCAACACATCTTCAACATAATCCTGAGGATTGAGCCCGTCTTCTTCCATCTTGTCGATGATGTTGCATTTGCTCAGAAAAATCAAATTTTCATCATTTAATTCGTCTTTATAGGTATTTATATCCTTAATAAACGCGGCGGCAAAACGAACCGCGTCTTCCGTATTGTCATATTCCACGGTTGTTATGCCGTCAAACTCAATCACATTCCGTCCCCGATATTTTCCGAGCAGATTGGCTATGATGTTATGAATATCGGACCAATAGGTTTTCTTTTGTTCCTCCAAGCCGGGAAGCGCCTCGTCAAAAAACTTCAGCAGGCATTGGACATTGACCAGACTCGGACACCGGGTGTCTACCGGCTGTGCCGGAACAGCCTCGGCAGCACCGTTATAGCCGGTTTCGGCCACCTGAGCCTCCCATTTGGCAAAACTCTGCTTCAAAATGTTTACGTCCATCGGCCGTTCGTCGATAACCTGCGTCATCAAATGCGCGCCAACACCGGTCAAAAATACTGCGACCTTATTATCGGCAAAGGATTTTTTGCCGTCGTAAAAGGCTTCAAGGTCGGCATTGTCTCCGTCAATAATCTTAAAAGCCTCATAGAGCATGGAGTTCGCTTCGGCAATATGCAGACCGCAGTATCTTGAAAGCTCCAGGCAGCCGCCGTAAACAACCAGCTTGATGCCCAATTTGGAAAAACTGTCCTGAAACATACTCTTTGAATCAAGATTTGATAAAATATCTTTCAAAAAATCTACAATGTAGCGCTTCTGTTCCAGAGTTGCTTCCGGATACGACGGCGAAATTGAGGGTTCATATTCGTCATTTAAGTTATAAAGGCGGATGATATTCTGGGCTTTTTCGTAAAAACGGCTTTCTTTCAGCGGCCGCGGTTTGGCCGTCCCCTGACGCCGATAGGCAAAAATATGCCAGGGGATCTTCTTCATAATCAGCGGAACGGCAAGTCCCAAAAACAGGACGAAGAAGATTATGAACAAACTGATATGAACATATTCTTCGGGAACAAAATCCTCAATCAGCGGCGATATAAGCGTTACAAACAAGTTTGACAAAGCCAGCGTGACGATGATGATGACCACCAGCTTAGCAATCGCGCGAAGAATTTCGGCACTGGAAACAAGCGCCTCGTCGGCTTCATATTCGCCGCTATCGTCTTCACCCTGCCTTGCTGCAGCCTGACTCCGCAAATCAACCGCAGATATCCTTTTGCCCTTTTTGGCCTTGGGTTTGCCGTGACCCAATCCGCTGACATATTCAACGGTTTCCTGATAGCTGTTGTCCTGAACGTCAAAAGTTTCGCGGATTATCTTTACCTTCAGCTTTTCCTGTTCCTTTTCCTTGGAAAGATTGATTGCCTCATAGCGCTGATCGCTGGCAAAGCGGTCCTCAAGCTTCCAGCCGTCCCCTGAATCCGTATAAACTTCATAGTGTGTTATTTTTACCATTTTTTCCGCAGCATATATAAAAAAAAACCTGCATTCAACTTAACAAATGCAGGTTAATAAAACGCTAAACAACGCCAGATTTAGTTTGCGGTGTCACCGGCTTTAAGACCAAAAGCACCGAATTTGTTGTTAAATTTGGAAATCTGTCCGCCAGTGTCAACCAGACGCTGAACGCCGGTCCAAGCCGGATGAGATTTCGGGTCGATTTCCAGACGGATTTTATCGCCGGGTTTGCCCATGGTCGATCTGGTTTTGAATTCCGTACCGTCAGTCATTACATAAGTAATTTCGTGATAATCGGGATGAATACCTTTTTTCATCTTAAAAAACTCCTAAAACTTTTATTTAAACGCATAATTTTTAAGCTCTTATACATTACCAGATTTAAATAGGCAAGCATTAATTTACACTTTTTTAAATTTATTGGCCGTTATCGAGCATTTTATTTGAATTCTTCAACCCGCACGATGTTTTTCAGGTCACTTTCGGCATCGACGTTAACAACCTTGATGCTGTAGTTTTTATATCCCTTGGCCAAATAATAAGAGCGAACGGCGATGGCACGGTCCAGACACAGCCGTTTTTTACGGAAAACGTCTTTTCCGTCATCGACATTAAACGAAAAGATAGCAATTTTGTTTTTCTGCGTATCTTCAAAGCCGGCAATAATATCATCCAACTGCCGTTTGTTTTCCTCGGTAAGTTCCGAACTGTCGGCGGCAAACACAACGTCGCTCGAAACGTTTTGCGGCAGCGCCTTTTTCTCAATCAGCGGGGCGGAAGGTTCGGCTGAAACCTGCGCCTGTACGACCGGCTCGGTCTCCGGCTCCGGCGCTGCGGCAAGACCGCTCTTCAGTTCTTCCGGTTCCGGCAGCGGCGTATGCCCGTTGACCGGTTCCATAATCACTTCATCGGTCTTTTTGGGCAACGGTTCGGTTTTTACTTCCACCGGCGCAAGCGGCGCGGCAGAAATTTCTTCTCTGACAACCGGCTCGGCAACGGCTTTAAACGGAGAATCGTCCGGCAGGGAGCCGCCGACGGAAGCATTTTCGACAGCATCGGGCAAAGTCTCCTTTTCCGGTGTTTTGACCTCTACCTTTATATCTTCCTTGTGCGGAATTTTAATGTCTTCTTCTATGGTCTTCTGAGGTTTAACCGCCGGTTTTGCTTTTTTTGCCGACGGTTTGGAAACCGATTTTTTCCCGGCCGGCTTGCGAACCTTTTTTACGACCGGCTCAGCCGCGGATGATTTAACGACAGGAAAAAGAGGCCCGCTGTTAATGACTGGCGAATTGTTGTCTCCCAGAGAATCCAATACTGAAAAATCGACATAAACATCATCCTCCGCAAAAGAAGGTGCCGCCAGAGCCGTCAGGCTCAGCCCCAGCGCTACGGCCGGAAGCAGTAAGATTTTCTTCGAGCGCATTTTCTTTTCCTCATCTCAGTTGTCATCAAATAATTATTTGTTCAGCAAATCATATACCTTTTTGCCGAGATTTGCATTGCAGGCTATGATATTGCCCGAAGCGAGAACGGCTTCGATGTCCTCGGAACGGATATCCTTTTGGTTCAATTCATAAACCGAACCACCGGCTTCCTTAACCAGCAGAATGCCGGCGGCAATATCGGAAAGACTATTGCCCAAACTGACGGTAGCGTCAATCTTTCCGGCTGCGACATAGGCCAAATCCAGACTTGCGGCGCCAAAGACGCGCAACGCACCGGCCTGAGGGACAAGCTTGTCTCTTACCGCAGCATAAGCGCCAAGGTTTTCCTTATCGTTAATCTGCGTAGAGAAAACACATTCGCCCAGTTCCTTACGGAAAGAAACGCGCAGCCTTTCATGATTGCGGAAACCCTCTTTATAGGCGCCGTTGCCCTTTTCGGCAAAATAAAGCTCGTCCGTGGCCGGATTGTAAATGACGGCAGCGGTCAAAGCCCCGTTTTCACAAGTGGCGATGGAAATGGAAAAGTGCGGAATGCCGTGGGCAAAATTGACCACGCCGTCCAGCGAGGAAACGATGAAACATGACCCGGCGGGGCGCGGTTTTCCGTTTTCGGCAAAAGCGAAAGCCGGACGGGACCTTGAGAGTTCCGTCCGCAGATTGGCCTCTACCTTTCTGACCGCCGCGGCTACAAACTCCTGATGCCCCTTAACAGAAGACTGAAGCTTTTCAATCTCGCTGAAATCGCGGCTCAGGGAAGACGCCGCCTTTTTGACGGCGGTCATAAGCATATTCATATTTGCGGACAAATAAGACATTATTTGGCTCTCTCTACATAGGAAGCATCAGTCGTATTGACAACGATTTTCTCGCCGGTGCCGACAAAAGGCGGAACCATGACGCGGACGCCGTTGTCCAAAATGGCCGGTTTGTAAGAAGAAGCGGCAGTCTGACCTTTGATGACGGGTTCGGTTTCGACCACTTCCTGAATGACCTGCAGCGGCAGTTCAACAGAAATCGGCTTGCCGTCAATAACGTTTATGATAACGCCCATACCATCAGTCATAAACGGGCGGGAATCTCCGAGAATGTCCGCCGGCATTGTAAACTGGTCAAAAGTTTCGCTGTCCATAAAGTTCAGACCGGTGGAATCTTCAAACAAAAACTGGCAGTCTTTGGTTTCAACCATCAGCTTTTCAACCATGTCTTCCGTTCTGAAGCGCTCGTTGGTCTTGGTGCCTTCTTCCACCGACTTCATTTCAACTTGCATAAAGGCGCCGCCTTTGCCGGGCTTTACAAAGTTGGTCTTGGTTACGGTCCACGGTTTGTTTTTGTATTCGATTACCCAACCGATGCGGATGGATCCAGCTTGCTGTTTCATATTTTTCTCCAATTATTATTCAAATTATTTATTATCTGGCAAATTAATCTAATCTTTTAATTTTATCAACCAGAATCTTATATTCCGAAGTATTTATTATTAAAAAATCGGTTTTGGAAAGCAGATTTTCGTCAAGCTCCGGCGTATAGAAAAGCGCCGACTGCAACAGAAAAAGCTCGGCATACCAGTCCAGAACGTCCGCTTCGCCGTCACGGCCGGCAGAACGGAACGCCACAAAATCAGGCTCGGCTTCGGAAGCGATCATCGCTTCGTGGCGGGTAATGCCGCAGGCGGCGCCCCAAAACTTTTTGCCGATTTTTTTATGCAGGCGTTTGACAAGCCCCGGAAACTTTTCGTCAACCGGGTCAGACATCAATACGCCGTCCAGCCCCGCTTCCAGACAGAAATCCGCGGCGCGGTCCCCGCAGGCCAGAACCAGCTTGTCGGAGGCTTCGGCTTTCGCAAGCACGGCCGGCGCGGAATTTTCATCGGCCAGATAACAGCAGACATCATCATTGTCCAGCAGCGTTTTGTCATCGGCCGTTATTTTGATTATAAACTTTGGCATAAACTCTCTATTGTTCTTGAAATCGTTTGGTTTGCTGATATTATGCGTTGAATATACGGGAATAATACTCTAAAAGAAAGAGAAATTTATGACTGATGCAAAAAAAATTGAGTTCAGCCAGACCAACAACGCCCTTGCCGAACTGAGCGACGTATTGGTTAAGCTGAACGGCATTCTTGACGAGAAGAAAGACAAGCTGGCCTTGTCTCAGAAGAAGATTGAGGCCGAAAGAAAAGACAACAGCAAACGGCTGGAAATTCTTAAAAGCTCGTCGGAAAACATCATCAGAAACATTGACGCGGTTATAATGAAATTGGATAAAGTTTTGGAAAACGATGGCACAGGTAACAATAACAATTAATTCAAGAGAATATGCCATTGCCTGCGAAGACGGACAGGAAGTCAGAATCCTCCAGCTGGCAAGGATGCTTGACGAAAAGGCAAAAATGCTCAACGCAGCAAGCGGACAGGTTAACGAATGTATGCTGCTGGCAATGGTGGGGCTGCTTCTGGCCGATGAGCTTTCGGAGCTGAAAAAAGGCACTCCGGCCGCAAACGGCAATGCCGTTCAGACGGTTGACGACCAGCGACTCCTTGAGATTGACAGCGCTCTGGCCGGCAAGATAAAAATTTTGATAAATGAGATAAATTCTGTTGCATCTAAAATAAATTTAATGTAATCTGTAGTCATAGAGGGGAAGCTGTCTGGTTTGTATTTCCGCAGATCTTCCGAGCCAACATTATTTTATAGGGAGCTGTCTCTGAGCAAATCGTGGTTTGTTTATATGGCGCCCACTTTAGAAAAGCGGTTCGATAAGAATGTTATCTATACGGCTAAGACGGCCCCCTCGCAGAGTTTTTAATTCAAGCCCCAGATTCCGGGGCTTTTTTTAAGCTAAAACCAGTTAAAAGAAAGAACTTTATTTTGAAATTTATTTACTGTGGCGACGTGGTCGCCCGGGCAGGTAGAGAAGCGGTGCTCGGCAATCTGGACAAGCTCAGAAAAGACTACGAACCCGATTTTATCATCGTCAATATTGAGAACGCGGCGCACGGCTTCGGCGCAACGCCGGGAATCTGCCGCGACTTTTTGGAAAAAGGCGTTGACGCTCTGGTTACCGGCAACCATGTATGGCAGCAGCGCGAACTCATTCCGTTTTTGAACGAATGCAAAAAAATTATCCGGCCGCTGAACTATCCCGAAAATTTACCCGGCAGAGGATTTTGCGAGCTGGAACTTCCCAACGGCAAAAAGCTTCTGATTGCCCAAGTGCTGGGACGGCTTTTCATGGAAGCGGTCGATTGTCCGGTACAGGCCATAGACAAGTTGCTGAAAAATTATACGCTTGGCAAAAATGTCGACGCGATTTTGGTTGACATCCACGCTGAAGCGACATCGGAAAAACTTTCGTTCGGCTGTTATCTGGACGGCAGAGTTTCGGCCGTAATCGGTTCACATACCCATGTTCCGACCGCCGACGCCAAAATCTGGCCCAAAGGAACCGCTTATCTGACCGACGTCGGAATGTGCGGCGATTATGATTCGGTGTTGGGCTTTGACAAAGAAGAACCGATAAACCGTCTGGCACGCAGATACACGGGCGGACGCCTGCTGCCGGCCAAAGGCAAAGGAACCCTCTGCGGCGTGCTGATCGAAACCGACGACACGACGGGACTGGCCGTTAAAACGGAACAAATCAAAATATAAAAAAAAGCGCTTTGATTTCAACAAAGCGCTTTTTTCCCAAAACGGAAAACATCCTTTCATACCCTCTGCGGAACATTCTGATGAATGACGCACATGATTTTGACGGTAAGGACAGCTTTTTTGTCTTTCGGTTCAATATAAACCAACTGGCAATAAAGCGTATCGCCGTCGCGGTATTCAAAGTTAGAATCCAAAACCCTGACGTCAAGTCGGCCGACCTTGCGGTTCTCAAACAGAGGTTTTCCGCCGGAAACGCCGACTTCATACAAATATCCGAGCCAATACTGCTCAAAACATTTTTCCGAACGGTTTTTCATCCCTTCCTTAAAGACGGCATCATCACGATAATTGAATTTGAAACCGTTCTTTTCAACAATTTTGAATTCACGCTTAATCCGCTGGAAAGCCTTTTGAAAATTCTGAACATAGGCATCATCCGGCAGATCGACGAACTCAACGTCTATGTAGCCAAACGTATACATTTTGATGATGCGTACCAAAACATATTCGCCCAGCCGGGGATTAATACCGTTGCGGTTTCTGACCTGCGCCTTTTGCTTGTCATCAAGCATCACCAAATCCGGCGACGCGCCCGGTTGAGCCAGATAACAATGACCGACGCGGTACAATCCGTTATCGCTGACGGCAATTGTATCTTTTGAGGTCAGCGACTTTTGAATCCGTTCTTCAGGCCAAGGCTGCGGAAACTTGAAATCAGGATCTTCCCTTATCGGAGGTTCCTCCGGAGCCGTTTGGGGCTTTTGGGTTTCCTTGTCCTCTTCGGATTTGGGATGCGCCCGTTCTTCGGGAAGAACGACCCGCAGTTTTTTGATGCGGTAATAATCTTCTTCCGGGGTCAGCCCCAGACATTCAACTTCAGTCCCCTCTTCCAGACGTTCGGCATTTTCCGGCACACCGCTCTCCATGGAATAAAAACCCAATCCCGGCTCTTTCCACGGAAACTCGACAATCACCCCCCGGGTTCCGATGATTTTGCAAACACCGGTCTGCGGCGTGTTGGCCAAAATATAAGACGGCGACAAAGCCAGAGAGGGAATCCCGTCAACAACTTCCGTGACAACAACGTCAACGACATTGCCGACCTGAAGTTTGATTCCGCTGCGCTGATAAAAATCGTTTTTATCTACGGTGATAATACCTACCGCACCGCCTTTCAGCCTGAGCTGAGGTTCTTTGTTGGTTACTGCGTATACATTCGCCACACATTCATCTCCGGCAGCAAAAAGATTGAATTTCTGCTGCAGCTTACTGATTACATTTGTCATAAGATTAAATATTTAGTTAGACATTGTTTTTGCGGCAAACAATTACAGAGGCAAAAAAAACAGATTTACAATGGCCTATAAAATAATTGCTTGTGGAGGCTTTTATAACACAAGTTTATAAACCAATCAAGCAATTTTTGGACAAAAATATAAGAAATAAGCTAACGCTTTACAATCTTGCTGCCATAGGGGATTTCAGCACCGACGCCCTGCCGCAGATATTCCTGCCGGACAAAGCCCATTTCGCCCTCGTCCAGCATCACCCGAAACCAGATGTTATCCGGCGTATAACCGGTAATCCGGACGGTTTTTCCGCTTTTCAGGCGGCGCATAACGTCAAAGTCATCCGCGGGCCCGTACATCAGATTTTGTTCCGAAGTCAGATGATAAAGCTTTGAAGAATCAGACAAATCCACCGGAATGTTTACGACCTTGCCGACAACCATGTCATCGCTCATTGAACCGCCGGTGCGAAACTCGACCTGCTGGTTATAATCAATTTCTTTCTTTTCGGCAAAATAGTTCAGCAGGTCGCTCTCGCTTACAACTTTTACGGAAAGAGGCATCAGCGCCAAAAGCACAAGCGCGAGGGGCATAACCAACTGCACCAGCTGCAGATTCAGATAATTCCAGGCCGGACGTTTGGGCATAGCGACGGAAGCTCCGCCGATAAACCTCTTTAACAGACAAGACTGGCGCGGCGAGGCATAAGGCAGTGCCATGGCCGCAGACTGCAGCGCCATGTCTTCTTTGCCATCATGACGATAGGCCACGGCGTTGTGAATGAACAAATGCGCGTTTTCCGCACGGGAATTTACGTTGTTGAAATTATTCACCAGCGCCCGAATATTTTTGAAAAAAGCCCGAGGATGCCACCAGCCCAGCAGCCAGTTCAGCACGGACGACTTAAACTCCAGGCGCAGCGCTTCGCGATAACTGCAGACACAGCGATCGGTTGCGGTTTTATATCGTATCAGCTCTCCCCGGACGTTTTCAATGGCCAGCGCCTGAACGTCGGCACCGCCGGACGCCGCCCGGAGCGGTTTTATCATATCCGGATCGGGATATTTGTCTTTGGCGTAAACAGTGGAAAGCAAATCATAAACCAGACGCTTGTCTTCGTCTTTCAAGACGTCATAGGCTACCGATATTTTTTTAAAATTATCCAAGGCTTCCGCCGAAGTGTTATGGTCCGGATGCCAGTGTTTGGCCAAATCGCGGTAGTTTTGCTTAATCGCAGCGTCATCAGCGTCACAATGCAGATTGAGCGCGGCATAGTAGCCCAGAGCGTCGGTTTCGTTACTGTTCATATATAAATACCATCTTTTAACGTTTCGCTGCGTTCATCTTCGCATATTTTTATAAAATTTTCTTTAACGTTTACGTTAATGCTGCCGGCATATCCCACTTCATTCAACGCGGTTTTGAAAATACGCATGATGTTGGCGCAAAGATCGTCGCCGACCGACCGCGACGTGCGGATAATCAGGTCAAAGCGGCGCTCCTTGGCCACCGAAAAGCCGTCAAACTGAAACTCTCCCAGCCGGCTGAAGCTGGTGTCAACCACAAATCTGGTTCCGAAGCGCGACTTTTCCCTGGCGTTTTTTTCTTTTTCGTCATCATCATATTTCTTTACGGCGACCCTGATTTTACTCAGGCTCCCGCCGTCTAAAAACGGTATTTCCACCATCCGCCAGCTGACGCCCTCGCGGCTGTTGGCGTTGATGAAACCGTTCAAGCGGCTGATGACTTCGCGTCCCTCGGCACCGCTGCGGTTCAACTCTTCCGCCAGTTCTTTGCCGATCCATTCGGTTACATTGCGCTTCATGGCTCCCTTTACAAAATTTACCATATTCGGCAGCATTTTGTCGTTCAGTCCGGGAATTTTGCCGATGATCTCGGCGCTGAGCACCGCCCCCCTGGCGCCGGCGTTTTTCAAAGGAGCGACCAAATCCAGAATATTTTGCAGAGAAGCCGCATTTTTCGGCGATGCAGAAATCAGCGCCAGCAACGGGCGCAGGCCCATCAGTTCTTCGGTCAGCTGCCGGCTGGGAACCAGCTCCGGCAGCGGAGACTTTTCCGCATCGGGAAAAGAAATGTCTTTTATATTCAGCAGAAAACGGCTGTCCTCATTAAGTTTTAAGGGGGAATCCAACAAAACGTTTCCGAGCGGCGTCTTAACCGCTATGACCCTGTTTTCCCGTAACGTGACGGCTTCTCCTGCAACCGGAACGCCGGCCAATGACCGAAACTCGTTTTTTATCAGGACGCCCATTTCCCGAATCCTCGTTTCAGGCAACGGCGCCGCTTCCGCCTCGGCGGCAAACGTGTTCATAACCAGCCGCACCCGCTCCGTTACCTGCTCCAGCGGCATATTCAGCCGCGGCAGCTCCTGATAGTCGGGATTGGGAACCACACCGTTTTTTCCGACCAGAGAACGATCAACAACCTGTTCCAGACTGAAGCGGACCGTAACGTTTTTAAATTCCGCCGCAACTTCTTGGACCATATTCTGCGGCAGTTTGGTATCGGCTGCGATTTTTTCGACCAGCGGCGCAAGTTCCACGGGATGGAATCCGGCCTGACGCACGGAAGTTCCGGTTTCGACAATCAGCGGCTTTTCAATTGAAGCTTCGGCCGCAACCGGATTTTGCCGCGGGCGGATCAAGACGGAGTCAGACGCTGAAACCGAAGGTTCGGATACGACCGAAGACGAAGCCGGAAGCGTATATTTGGCCGGCGTTTCTCCGTTGACCGACACAACCCGCACATTAAGCCTGCCGTTTTCAACGGCGGCGGAACGAACCACAATCTGCGCCGGTTTATCCGCCGGCAGATTCAGCGGCGTCTCCAGCTTAAGCCGAACGGGAACGTCAATTTCCCTGCCGGCGGAAACGGCTTTGAGCGTCGCCTGTAAGTCTGACGACGGCACGGACGCCGACGCGGCGCTTTCGTTAAGTATGGTAAGGAGAATGCTTTCCTGCGGGCGAAGCGCAATATTGGTTCCCGGAGAAAGAACTATTTCTCCGGCGGGCGCCTTGTCCGTCGGCGGGAGATTCAACGAAGGCGGAACCGCCGGCGTAATCACATTATCCATTAATCAACCTCTTGGCTATGGCAATAACGTCTTCGGCCGCCTCAGATGTCGGATAACGGGTAATAATCGGCGTCTGGTTGCGGATGGCGTCGCGAACGCGGGTGTCTCTCCGCACAATTCCCAACAGCGGCGGCGAAATTTTAAGAAAGTTTACGCAGGCTTTCAGCAACGTATCATAGGTGCGCTGCCCCTCGCGGACGGAATTGGCCTGATTGATGACCACGCTGATGTCGCTTTTGGGGTACTGCATCGTCATAATTTTGATAAAGGCATAAGCATCGGTCAAAGAGGTCGGTTCGTCGGTGCAAACCACAATGATCTTTTCGGCCAGACCGGACAAAATCCGCACCGGCTTCTCGACACCGGCTCCCATATCCAAAATAACCTTATTGTAAGAAGATGCCAAAAGCGACAGGTCTTCCCCCAAAATCTGGAGACGGCCGATCGGCATTGAGGCCAGTCCCGCTGAGCCCGAACGTCCGGCAATAACGTCAAAACGCCCTTTTTCACAATGTTGAACAATCTGGTTCAAGGTCAGTTTTCCAGCTACGACACTGCCCAAATCATATTTGGCCATCAGTCCCAGCTGGATGTCAATATTGGCCAGCCCCAAGTCTCCGTCAAAAAGCAGCGTTTTCTGCCTGTAAACGCTTAGAGCATGCGCAAGCGTAATTGAAAACCAGGTTTTGCCCACGCCGCCCTTGCCCGAGGCGACGGCAATCATATTGCGCCCTTTTCTGACGCTGCGGCTCAAGGGCGCCCGGGGCATAATCTTTAATTCTTCCGAAGGTTGGTTTTCCATATTTTCCTCTTTCTTCAATTATGCTTGATTCAAAATCAATTTTGCCAGCGACGAACTGTCAATCGGTGCCAGACCGTTGGCTATTGACGCGCTGACGCTGGCTGCACAAAAACAAAATTTACAGCAGGCAGCCACCGATAAAACCGAACCGATGCGTCGGGTCAAATCCAATCTGGTCGGCAGCAGGCAGTCAGCGCCGAGGCCGGCAAAAATATCGGCAATTTCCACAGCTTCCAAGGTGTTACGCCCGGTATCGACAGTCAATATTCCCCGACATTTTACGGCTTCGGCAAAACGGGCAACACGGTCGACCTCGCTGGCAACGAAAGGATTGATTCCCGGCGTATCGACCAAAATCAGCCGATATTTACGCAAGGCTTCGTCTACCGTACGACGCAACGTCTTTTCGTCTTTGCAGAAATAAAAATCCAGTTCCAAAATGCCGGCAAAAGCTTCCAGCTGTTTGTTGGCGCCGGCGCGTACGTTGTCGGTACTGACAATGCAGGTCGGTATTTTTCTGAATTTTGCTTGCGTCGCCGTCTTGGCAATGGCCGTCGACTTGCCGCTGCCCGGCGTTCCCATAAACAATTTGACCGGCTGCGAGACATCCAAAATATCGGCATAGCGAAACAGACGGTTTAAGGTTTTTTCCAAAATAATCTTATCATCGGAAAGATTTTGCTCGGCGCTGATTTGCCGCGCAACCGCCATAATCTTTTCGCCGACGGTCTGCACCAGACCGTGATATTCCAGACATTCACGCAGATATTTGTCGCTCCAGTTTTTCTGAACCGGAATAATCTCCATCTCGTCGCGGTCATCAAAACTGAGCTCAAAATCATCTTCCAGCGCCGCCGTCACCTGCACCTTGCCGTCAGCCGTGTTTTCACTGGAAATGATGACCGCATCGTCGCCCAGTTGTTCTCTAACCTTAGCAAAGGCTTCCGTCATATTGGGGGCAATGATATTTTTTATTTTCATGACCGCCGGTTCCTTAGATCTGAGCTACGGTTTTGATTTTGGCCTTGGGGTGAATTTCATTTTGCGACATTACCACGGTCATGGGACGGAAACGCTCAATAATCGAGCGGACAAACGGCCGGATGCCCGGACTGGTCAGCAAAACCCCGTTCTCGCCCTTGACGGCCAAATCTTCCGTGACTTTGCGCACGCGGGTGATAAAGTTTTGCAGCGTGCTCGGCGCCATGGCCAACTGACGGTCGTCTCCTTCGCCGATGATGGATTCCGCAAAGGCGTGTTCCCAATCGGGCGACAGCGTCACCAGCGAGATAACGCCAAACTCATTGGCATAGGCATTGGAAAGCTGGCGGGACAGGCGCGAACGTACGTGTTCGGTAATCATCATCAGGCTGCGGGTGGTGGTGACCGCCTCGGAAATTCCTTCCAAAATCGACGGCAGGTCGCGAATCGAAACCCGCTCCTGCAACAGGTTCTGCAAAATGCGCTGAACGGCGCCGAGGCTGACTTTGTTCGGAATGAGTTCTTTAACCAGCTTCTGATGCTCCTTATCCAGCTCGTCAAGCAGCTTCTGGGTTTCGGCATAAGACAGAAGTTCGGGCATATTGTCTTTCACCAGTTCGGTGATATGGGTCGTGACCACGGTGGCCGGATCCACAACCGTATATCCGCGAAACATGGCTTCTTCCCTGTAAGACTGGTCTACCCACATCGCTTTCAGACCAAAAGTCGGTTCGGTGGTGTTTTCGCCGGGCAGCGTAATCGGCTCTCCGCGCGGATCCATAACCAGCAGCTGGGTCGGGCGCAGTTCACCCTTGCCTGCTTTGACCTCTTTTATGTAAATGTTATATTCGTTGGCTTCAAGCTGCATATTGTCCTGAATGCGGATGGAAGGCATGACAAAACCAAGCTCGGAAGCCAGCGCCCGACGCAGAGCCTTAATCTGATCAGTCAGTTTTTTGTTGGTTTCTTCATTTATCAGCGGCAGCAGACCGTAGCCGATTTCCAGACGAATGAGGTCGATGCGCAGAGCATTGGCAATCGGTTCGTCGGCGGCTTTGGCAATTTTTCCCTGTTTCTGTTCCTGCTCCAGAACTTCCTGCGCCTTTTGCGCCGCCTCTTTCTGACGCTTGTCCAGATAGTAGGCCGTTGCACCGGTCAGGCTGGCCAGCAGAACAAACGGAATGGCCGGCGTTCCGGGCAGCATGCCCAGCGCCAAGGCCAGAAAAGCTGACATACCCAACGCTTTCGGGTAGTTGGCAACCTGATCAAAAAGAACCTTGTCGGTAGCGTCGGTCATACCGGCTTTGGAAACCAGAATACCGGCCGCAACGGAAACAATCAGCGCCGGAACCTGGGAGACCAGACCATCGCCGACCGTCAGGCGCATATAGGTTTCGCCGGCGTCGGAAAAGCTCATGTGGTTTTG
>CALXRQ010000011.1 GCA_944390895.1 uncultured Alphaproteobacteria bacterium | reverse complement strand
GAGGGTTTTTGCAGCAATATGTCGATGTTTGTGGGCAATCTGATTGCCGATGAGCAAAAGCCGGGCATGGTTAAGGGAATGCTCGGCGGCAGGGACGACGCTTTTGATCCCGATACGATTTATTCGCTGCTGGAGAAAGGACGCCGGCTCGGCATTGACGATGACAAGACGGTGGTTTTGGCCGCCCGTGCTTCGTTGAAGGCCATCGGCGACAAGAATCTGACCAGAAGCGCTTCCAACGGCGTCGGCAATTCGCTCGGTTACGAATTCGCACCCGAGATTAACGACAAAGTCGGCGAAATTGCGCAAAAGCTCGGCACTTTGATGGCCAAATGCGGCAAAGTCGGTCTTTGCGGCGCGGATTTGATTATTGACAAGGACAATCATATCTGGATTAACGAGGTCAATGACCGTCAGCAGGGACCGACGGAACAGCTGAGCCTGGATGCCGAAAATTCGGGGCTGGTCGGAATTCATCGGCTGGCGTTTCTGGCCAGCTATGCCGATTGCCACGATCCCGAGGTTTATGATCTGTTCCGGGAGGTACGGCGGCATTCGGATACTTTATACCGGCAGTCCTTGCGGAGCGACGGCAGCTTTTATATCAAAATGATGGGCAAGCAGCAGGGAACCGCCGTTTCCGTAATCGATTTAAAGCCGGGCATTTATGCGCTTGACCGGCAAGGCGACGGCAGCTGGAAATGGGATTTTTCTCACGGTTATGACAGCGGCAACAACATCGACCTCTCGCAGAACCGTATTTATGCCGGGTTGGCCGGCGTCAGCCTTAAAAAAGGACAACAGGTTCCGTCAGGGGCGCAGATATTGAGGATTGTCGGCAAGGCCAAAAACGGTTCGTCTCCGTTTAACATCAGCGGCAATAAGGTGGTGCTGAACAAAAAATGGTTGCCAATCGTCAATAGTTTGTATACTTCTTTATTTGGCAAAGAATATAACAAACAGTTTATGATGACGAAGGACAAACAGAAAGATGGCGGCATTCTCTGAAAAGAAACACAAGGTTCTGACGGCGGGCGGCGGAACGGAAATCGTCTTAAAGGAATTTGTTTACAAGGCGGACAAACCGGGACAGACGCTGTATGTCCAGTCGGGGCTGCACGGGGGTGAGACTTCGCAGTGGTGTCTGCACCGTCTGCACGGATTTTTGCTTGAGCATCTGACCTGCGGGGAAGTGCATGTTGTGCCTTATGCCAATCCGCTGGCGTGGATGCAGCGGGCGTATTTTTCGACATTCGGCAAGTTCAGCCAGATTGACGGCAAGGATTTCAACCGCTGTTTTCCCGGGAATCCGGACGGCGATGTCAGCGCCAGACTGTGCGCCGCGATTATGAAGCTGGCTACCGCTGCGGATTTCGTTTTGGATCTGCACACCTCAAAGAGTAGCAATCCGTTTGTCATTTATACCCAAAAAGAATATGAGCCGTGGGTGGCGGCCTGCGGTCTGCCCTATAACCAGTATTCGGACGATGCGAGCATTCCGGGGTTGCAGGGGACGTTCAACGCGGCGCTGGATCGTGCCGGCGTAAAAAACCTTACTATAGAATGCGGCGGACATAACGAATATGCCGAGGCGAAAATTGACGCGGTTTTCAATGCGGTCTGCGCGGTGCTGAACAAGCTCGGTCTGACGGAAAAGGGCGCAAATACTGATATTCCCGCAGAAATTTACCGTTTTGAAAAGCGCCGCAAGGTTTTTGCCGCTGCCGGTGGTCTGTTTCGGGCGGAAAAGGCTTTGGGCGCCAAAGTGGCCCGGGGCGAGGTTATCGGCCATATCTTTGATGCCGGAAATCCGGCGGTCCTTTCGGCGGTGACGGCGCCGGCGGACGGCATTTTGCAGATATTGTGCGCCGGGCATATCGTCTGGGAAGGTGACGTGGTTGCGGAAATCGTGCCGGCGGAAGATTTGAAACGGATTGTTTCTTAGAATAAAAAACTTGCAAAAACAGAAAAAAAAACTATGATGTGAAGCTGTATCTAAACAGTTTACAGAGTTTTATGCTGAAAAATATCTCAAATATGTTTTTGCCGCTGCTTCTGCTGCTGCCGGGAATGGTTCGCGCCGAGGTTAATATCGCTGTCGTGGCACCTTTGTCCGGAGACTATCAGTCTTTGGGACAGGAACTGGTCAGCGGAGCTAAAATCGCCGTGGACGAAATCAACAACAACGGCGGACTGAAAGGCGAGCGGGTAAATCTGGTGGTGGTTGACGATCCGTGCAACGATATTCTGGCGGTTTCCACGGCGGAGATGATGGCGGTCAATTCTTCCAAGGCAGATAAAATCAATACCGTTATCGGGCCTTTTTGCCAAAACTCTTTCAATCGGCTGGCCGATGTTTATGCCAAGGCCGGCATTTTTCAGATTGTGCCGACTTCGGTCTGCAATTACGGTACCGACATTAATCACCGGGGGCTGGTCAAGATGGTCGGCTACTGTCAGAATCAAAGTCTGGATTTTTTCAGATATTATCTGTCGCATTTTCCCGATGCAAGAGTGGCGCTGGTTTATGACAGCGGCATTAAAAGCGTGGTCGAAATTGCGGCGGCGCTGCAGGACGAGTTTGGCAAGGCCGGCAAAATGCTGAATATCAAAAGCTTTAATTTTGCCAAATACGGCAATGATTATTCTCAACTCGGCGAAGACATTATCGACGGAAAGTTTGAAGCGGCTTATATTCTGGGTGAGCCGAAAGAAGTTTCCAAGCTGGCGCGGGCATTAAAGAAAGAAGATCGCGATTTTAAGATTTTTGTAAACCGTTATCAGTCGCAGGGGCGCTATTTTGAAGAACTGGGCAAGCTTGCCGACGGCACCTATTTTATGTCGCTGCCGACGCTGAAAGACAGTCCCGATTTTACCGAAACGCTGGTGCGTCTGCGTTTGCTCGGCGTGGAGCCCAGGGGCTTGAGCGTTTACAGCTATTCGGCGGTCAAGCTGTGGCAGGATATTGTGAATAAGGCCAATTCGTTTGTTTATGCGAATATGGCGGAGGCGCTGCCCGGCAATCGTTTTGAGACGGCCTGGGGCGAGGCATCCTTTAAGAACGGAAATCCGGAAAATACCGTCAATTATGCCATTTATAAGTATGAAGACGGCGAATATGCACAGGTGTATTGATTTTTAGTTTGCTAAATCTTTTTTCCGTATATAATTTGGCTCAGTTTTTTTAATTTAGATAAGGTAAAAGCAAATGGCTGGAAGTATAAATAAAGTTATTCTCGTCGGTAATCTGGGCGCTGATCCAAAAGTCAGCAACACCGCTAACGGCGCAAAAATCGTCAATTTGAACGTGGCAACCACCGACAGCTGGAAAGACAAGCTTTCCGGCGAGAGAAAAGAGAGAACCGAATGGCACCGCGTGGTTATTTTCAACCCGCAGCTGGCAGACATTGCCGAAAGATATCTGCGCAAAGGTTCCAAAGTTTATCTGGAAGGCCAGCTGCAAACCCGCAAATGGGAAGACAGCAACGGCGGCGAAAGATATACCACCGAAGTCGTTTTGCAGAATTTTTCCGGCAATCTGGTGTTGCTTGACGGACGCGGCGACGGCGTTCCGGCCGGCGGCAACGACGTTTTTTCCGGTTCTTCTTCGTCCGGTTGGGATTCTGCTCCGGCCGGCGGTGCGGCTCCGGCGGCAGATTTAGATGACGATATTCCGTTCTAAGGGAGTAAAACTTATATAATAAGGCATCCGGAGCGATTTATTGTCGGTTCGAAAAATTCACGTACCTTAATGTACGCTAAAATTTTTCTCACTCCTTAAATCACTCTGCCTGCCTCATTCTCTAAGTTTTACCAATTGGTATCCGGAGCGAAAATTGCGAAAAGGAGAAAATTTACGAATGTAGATTTTCTCCTTTTTTATGGTTCAGATGCTGTCGGGGGATGTCATTATTTTTTCCGGCGCCTTTTTTTGCGCGGCGCGGAAAGGTTTTCAATCTGCGGCGGTAACGGTGCCGGCGGCGTCAGCATTTGGGCGATGGCTTGTCCGTAGTCTTTGGCGTCAAAAAGCAGGTTGACCAGTTCCATAGGGTTTTGTCCGGCCAGCATTTGTTGTTTGGCGATTTCGACGGCGGCCTGCTGAATGATGGTGTTGCGAAAGGCTTCCTGCGCGCTTTCGCGGCCGGAAAGTTCTTTGCGGTGTTTATGTTCAAAATATTTGCGCTGGAAGCGGGCAAATTCATAGACCGGATCTCCGCCCTGATTAAAGTCTTCAAGTCCGCAGCTGAAGGTTTTTTCATCAATCAAGGCGTTGATGCCGCGGCCGTGGCGATCGCGGTAAATCATCCAGTCGAAGACGATTTCGTCATTCAGGGCTTTGTCGGCTTCGGCTTCTTCTATTTGTCCGAAATCAACGTTTTTGGTGCCGTCGGCGTCGGAAAGAATGTTGATGTTCCGTTCGAAAAATTCTTTGGTATATTTCTGCTTGGAGCGGTGGTTGGTCAGGGCGCGGGTCAGACAGAGCGCGACCAGGGCGATTTTCATTTCCTGATTGGATTTGTATATTATTTTGCGGGGGTCTTTGAGCGTTTCGATGTCGTCCAAAACCTGACTTACGCAAAATACGTTGAGCCGGTGCAGAAGTTCAAGCTGCTCGGTGTCCAAAAGGATGTTGCTTAAAATGGATGCGTTTGACGCTTTATCAATAATTTCCCGAATCCGATCGTCGATTATTTTTTGAAGCCGTGCGTCCATGAAAGTCTCCGTCTTTTTGCTGAAGCTTGAAAAATGATAGCATATTTCGGGAGGTATTTCCACATTAAATTTTCTGTTTGACAAAGGCCGGCAAATACTTATGATATGCGCCGGATTAAAATCATTATTAATTTTTTAAGAATATGAAAAACGAAAGGATACGCACAACAAACGTTGTGATTGAGATTGCAAAAACATTGTTTTTTAAGGGCGGAAACAACCGGTCCGTAGCTGTCAGGCTGTTTAACCTGTATGGTTCGGGAGACGGTTTTGACGACGAGTTTTTGGAATATGCCAGAGGCGTCGGTCTGTTGCCGAGCCTGGCCTGCAAGGCAATGGAAGTTTATTATCCGTGCCGAAAAGCGGCTGTTTCGGTTTTGACGGCGGCCGGAAAATGGGATTTTCTGGCGGAAAAAGAAGACTGGAACGCGTTGGGCAGGGGCCAAGCCTGGAATATTTTGATTGAACATTCGCAATGGGACGCTTTGGCCGGATTTCGGCAATGGGATTTGCTGGCGTCATGTTCCCGTTGGGATGTTTTGGCAAAATACGGGCAGTGGAACGTTTTGGCCGAATGGAAACAATGGCAGATTTTGGCAGATAACCGCCGTTGGACGGAACTTATGGCTGCCGGAAAGTTTAAACTGGTGCCGGGCAGCGTATTGCTGGGATATGCTTTTATGTACAGCCGGCCGGTGTAAAGTCTGAAAAAGCGCTGGGAGGATGTTTCCTTTCCGGCGTTTTTTTGCGTTTTAAGCGTCACGCCGTTAACCTTTGAGAGCTTGTTTCGGGGCAAAATCGATTTTAAGGGCGTTTTTTCGGCCGCAGAGAGGTTTTTTGCGTTTTTAACTGGGCATAAGTTTGATAATTGGCTGGTGCGGCGGGAGCAAATTTGCTATATTTGCCGCAGTTTGAACAGTATAAAGGATAATAAAGTGAGTGAAGAAAACGAAGAGTTAAACGCAGTGAGCGTTACGGCCGGACAGGATATCAGCCCGATCGGCATTTGCGACGAAATGCGCCGCTCTTATCTTGATTATGCCATGAGCGTCATCGTTTCGCGCGCGCTGCCGGATGTACGCGACGGTTTGAAACCGGTTCACCGCCGAATCATCTATTCGGCTTATGAAAACGGCTATGACTATAACCGTCCGTTCAGAAAGTCGGCTCGTATCGTCGGTGACGTTTTGGGTAAGTATCACCCGCACGGCGACAGGTCGGTTTATGAAGCAATGGTGCGTATGGCTCAGCCGTTTTCAATGCGCGTGCCGCTGATTGACGGTCAGGGCAACTTCGGTTCCATGGACGGAGACAGCGCGGCCGCCATGCGTTATACCGAGGCGAGGCTGGCTAAAGTCGCTCACGCCCTGATTGACGACATTGAAAAAGAAACCGTCGACTTTATGCCCAACTATGACGAAAGCCTGCAGGAACCGAGCGTGCTGCCGGCGGCTTATCCGAACCTTCTGGTGAACGGCGCCAACGGTATCGCCGTCGGTATGGCGACCAACATTCCGCCGCACAACCTCGGCGAGGTGATTGACGCCTGTTGCGCCTATATTGACAATCCCAACCTGTCCGTTGACGATTTGATTAACATCGTGCCGGGACCCGATTTTCCGACCGGCGGTTTGATTTTGGGATACAGCGGTGCCAAGTCGGCCTATCTGACCGGCCGCGGTTCGGTTATGATGCGCGCCAAATGCACCATTGAGGAGCTGCATAAAGACCGTGAGGCGATTATTGTTCATGAGGTGCCGTATCAGGTTAACAAGGCGGTTTTGATTTCCAAAATTGCCGAGATGGTCAAAGAAAAGAAAATCGAGGGAATTTCCGAAATCCGCGATGAGTCCGACCGTCAGGGCGTGCGCGTCGTTATTGAAATCAAGCGCGATTTTCAGGCGGACGTGGTTTTGAACCAACTCTATAAATTTACGCAGCTGCAGACCAGCTTCGGCATGAATATGCTGGCAATCAACGGCGGACGTCCGATGATGATGAATCTGAAAGAAATCATCAGCGCTTTTGTTTCCTTCCGCGAGGAGGTTATCCGCCGCCGCACGATTTATCTTTTGAACAAAGCCCGCGACCGTGCCCATATTTTGGTCGGTTTGGCAATTGCGGTAGAAAACATTGATCCGATTATCGAGCTGATCCGTACTTCGCCCAATCCGCAGGAAGCCAAAGACGCCCTGTTGGCCAAGGCATGGCCGGCCAAAGAGGTCGAGCCGCTGGTGCTCTTGATTGACGAACCGGACCGCAAGGTTGAAAACGGCATGTATCATCTGTCGGAAGCTCAGGCTCGCGCCATTCTGGATTTGAAACTCCAGAGACTGACCGGTTTGGAAAGAGACAAGATTCATGAGGAATTGACCGGTATCGGCGAAGACATTAAGGAATATCTGTCGATTTTGGCTTCCAGAGAAAAGCTCTACGGCATTATGCGCGACGAATTTGTGGCCATTAAGGACGAATATGCGACGCCGCGCCGAACCAAGATTGAAGATATTGAATATGATACGGATATCGAATCTCTGATTCAGCGTGAAGACATGGTGGTTACGGTTACCGATGCCGGTTATATCAAACGCGTGCCGCTGAATGCCTATAAAGCGCAGAAGCGCGGCGGCAAGGGAAAAGCCGGCATGGCAACCAAGGAAGAAGATTTTGTATCGCGTCTGTTTGTGGCTTCTACCCATACGCCGGTATTGTTCTTCTCCTCCAAAGGGTTGGTTTATAAGATGAAGGTTTATAAGCTGCCTCTGGGTTCTCCGACTTCTAAAGGCAAGCCGTTTATCAATCTGCTGCCGCTTGACGCCGGGGAAACGATTACCACCATTATGAAACTGCCGGAAAACGAGGCCGAGTGCGAGAATATGTCCATTATGTTCGCCACTTCTCAAGGCAATGTCCGCCGTAACTCGCTGACGGATTTTGTGAACGTTCAGTCTAACGGTAAGATTGCCATGAAGCTCGACGAGGGCGACAGGCTGATTAACGTTCGTATCTGCCATGAGGATAATGATATCATGCTGGCCTGCCGCAGCGGTAAATGTATTCGTTTTGCGGTAACTGACGTTCGCGTTTTCGTGGGACGTAACTCGACCGGTGTCCGCGGCATTAAACTGGCCGACGGTGATGAGGTGATTTCTATGTCAATTCTCAATCACAGCGACGCCACTACCGAAGAACGCGACGAATATGCCCGTATCCGCGCCGCGGTCAAACGGATTCAAGCTGAAAAAGGCGGAGAATGCGAAGTCGCTCCGGAAGAAAGCGGTGTCGAAATGACGGTTCTTACACCTGAAAAATATCGGGAAATGAAAGAAAAGGAACAGTTTATCCTGTCTGTTACCACTACCGGTTACGGCAAACGCACTTCTTCTTATGAATATCGCGTTACCGGCCGCGGCGGTCAGGGTATTGCCAATATGGAAATGTCTGCCCGCAACAAGGAAATCGCCAGCTCGTTCCCGATTGAGGACGATAACCAGATTATGATGGTTACCGACGGCGGCAAACTTATCCGGATGCCGGTTTCCGACATCAGAATTGCCGGCCGCAAGACGCAGGGCGTTATCCTGTTCAGAACGGCGGACGACGAAAAAGTTGTTTCCGTTACCTGGCTGGATGCGGACGAGGACGACGAAGAAGAGCTTGAAGAGGAAACCGGAAGCGAGGTTTTGGGCGAAAGCGTTGCCGATGTTGAAGACGACGGCGGCGTCAGCGAGCCTGAGGTCGGTGCTGAAGGTGACGAGGAATAAACCCTCAAGCCGGATTATGTTGAAAAAAATCCCCTTTTCGAAGGGGATTTTTTTTATTGCAAATTCAGCGGGAAATGTTAGTAATGAGTATATATTGCCATTATTGAGAAAGTATTCTGTGAATGTAAAATAAATGTTTTACTTAAAAACCAATTAGTATGTTATTGATTAATTTTTCCGAAAAAGAGATTTTGAGCCGTTATCAAAGCGGTTCTCATCTGGGACAGGGAATTGAGCGGCTGACGTTCAAAACCGTGCATTGTACCAAAGACTTTGAATATCAGGGCAAACTGATTTATAAAGAACGCGGCGTTTATAAACTGTGGATTGTCAAGTATAAAGACATTCTGACCGGAACGCATATGTGGTTTACGGCGCAGCCGATGGTTGCGGAACAGGATGGTTTTGAGCTTAAGCGTTTTTATATGGTGCCGGTGGAGACTTTTCAATATGCTGGAGATTCCATAGATAAAGCGCCGTTTTACGAGTTGGAAAACACTGCGGACGGACAGCAGAAAATGCGTTTTCAGCTGTTTGTGGACATAAACGACGGTATGCAGAAACTGATTGAACCATGGTCATTGGAGAAATCCAAGGTGATTGAACATGCGGTTGCGGTAAAGGGCGGCAGCAAGGCCGACTATACTATTCGCGGCCGTTTGGTAACCAATCCGGCGGAGAGCCATATCGTTTGGCTGTTGCGGCGCCGTTTGGGTAAAAAACAGTACGCAGATCTGTTTTTCGATGTGCTGGAGCAACGGTTTATTGACTGGCAAATGTATGCTCCCGATGCCAAAATGCTGCCGATTTCGTCAGGTCAGGCGATGGTGCATATCGGGCACAATACAATCAGGGCCGACAAGTATCGTTTTATCTACACGTTGGGAAAATAATAAGAAGACGGGAGAGGTTATGCATACCTCTCCGTTTTTTTATTGTAAATTTTGTCAAACTGTCTATATTTATGGATGTAATAAGCGTATTAAGATTATTATTAACCTAAAATAAACAGTATTATGAATTTAAGCGAGACGAGACTTAAGAAATTGATTTGCCGGCAACTGAAGGTGAATTACGAAAGCGTGACCGGTTTCAGCGCCCGCTATCGGGTGTGGGTTTGTCCGCAGGGCTGTGAAAAATATGCCAAAGGCGAAGTTTATCTTTGCTGGATGGGCAGTTTTTTTACCGAAGATGGCCGGGAGCGTTTTTTTGTCTGCGGCATTGCCGATGAAAAGGCGACGTTTGTTCCGCCCGAGGTTTGGCATATGACAGGCCGCGCGCAGGAAATCAGGCGATTTTACATGGGCGAGTTTTACCGGGTTATTATCGGATATGACGGAGGACAAAAGCTGGTGCCGGAAAGAAACTTTTCCTGTCGTCAGGTCAGGAAAAACGCGCGTCCGAGGAAAGACTATCGCGGTGCGCTCGGAACGGCGGCAATAGTCGAGGCGGACGGTGAAGTTTTCTGGGCCTGGGTCTACCGCTGTCGGAAACAACGGGTGGAAATCTTTGACATTGAGAACAGCCGTTGGTTTCTGCAGAAGCAGGTCAGCCGGACGGAAACGGCAGATGTGGCAGTTCTGATGGCGAAGCTTGAGACAAAAAGTCTGCTTTGATCTTGTAATCGTTTGGAAAAAGGCGGTACGGCAAACGTCCGCCTTTTTTGTTGCAATTTAATGCCAAAGGGGTAAATTAAACGAGGTTTGTTTTTTAAGGAGAGAAAATATGCCGTTTTTAACAGTTCATACCAATGCAAAAGTGGAAAATACCGACGCCTTTCTGCAGGAGGCGGCTGAATTTGTGGCATCGGAACTGCGTAAGCCGATCAGCTATGTGATTGTCAGTCTGGATGCCGGCGCCGAGATGATTTTTGGCGGAAAGCCCGAGGTTAACAGCGCGCTGGTAGAAATGAAGTCAATCGGTTTCGGCAATAAAAGCGATTTGGCGGTTAAACTGACAAATTTTTTGGAACAAAAGCTGAAACTTGATCGTTCCCATATTAATATCCATTTTATCAACATGCCGGGAGCCGATCTTTCTATCGGCGGAAATTTATTGGGATAGGCTTACGTCTTCAACCAAAAACCGAAGATTTTGCGTCAAAAACGGGAGATGGACATCTTCCGTTTTTTTATGTTGTTTTTTGTCTAAAATGAGGTTATAAATAGTTTGTCAAAGATATTATTCTCTGTTCGTATCATTTATTCTGCAATGAAACTCTGAGCGGGGAATATTTTATCCAATATTTATTAATCTAAAAAAATAAACTTATGAGAAAGTATTGCACTCCTCAGGATTTTAAGGACGCAGAGCTGATTTTGAGATCGCTTTGCGTGGAAACGGATTGTTTTATCGACGGTAAAATTATCCGCGCCAGATATCTGGTGGCGATAGACGATGATCCGACTTCGGCGTTTTATACGGCTTATGTTTATCATCTGATATATCAGACCTATGCTTATCATCCGTTTGTGCTATGTGTCGGCGGAAAAGGGCCGCTTTCAAAATATACAAACGAAAGAGACGAGAGCGAGGGTGACAAACAGAGGCGCGTCTGCATAGCTTTGGGCGTGCAGCCTTCCGACATCAGGGTGTTGGACAAGGGAACCAATACGGGGGAGAATCTGCTTGATATTGTTTTGAGCGTGTCTTCCAGTCCCGGACGGATAATAATGTGTCTGACCGGAAGACTTTCCCTGCGCCTCAGACAGACGTTGCTGTATCTGGACCGGCAATATGCCGACCGTTTGGACAAGCAGGCTTTTGACGAGATAATGCGTCAGGGCGTGTATTATTACGTGCCGGAAGAAAGCGTTGACGACCAAATGCAGCTGTATAACTGCAAGGGACTGGCCGGCGGTTTGCTGCTGTTGTCGGAAGTCGCTTCCATTTATAACCGGATACGCCGATACAGCGGCACGCTGCAGGCTCCTTTGGATTTTGAGGTGCCGCGAGAGGTGATTGAAGCCAGCGGGCGTCTGGAGGCCAAGTATCCGCTGAAGAACGGAAAGCTCGGTTTTACTTATGTCTGGCAGTTTATTGAGGCCTGGTCCAGCGTGAAATGGTTTAAGCGTCAGATTCAGGTCGATTTGAGCCGCGCCATTAAGTTTAACCAGCGTCAGCTTATGGAGGAGTTTGATTTTCTGGGCAAGACGCAGTATGGTTTATACTTGAAAAGGTCCTTGGCTTAAAAGTCCGGACAATAATAAAAAAACGGCGGCGTCAGGCTGCCGTTTTTTTTCGTATTATGCTTGCATCGGCGGCAAAACATTCTTACATTATAGAAGATGCAATATTTTAAGGAGAAAGCCGATGAATTTGGAAGAAGGGATTTTAACCCGCCGTTCAATCCGCAAATATCAGAAAAACAACAGAATTTCCAAAGAAGACACCGAAGCGCTGCTGAACATGGCCATGCATGCGCCGTCTGCGCTCAATACTCAGCCGTGGGAGTTTATCGTGGTTGACGATCAGAATGTGTTTAATAAGATAATGGCTGTTCATCCGTATTGTTCTTTTTTGAAAGACGCCAGTCTGGCGATTGTTGTCTGCGGCAACCGAAAATCTCTTGTTGGGGGCTCATGCGCGCGGGTTGGGCGGCTGCTGGTGCGGAATTTATCCGACGGAAGAAAGAATGCAGGCTTTTCATAAACTTTTCGGGCTGCCGGAATATGTTCAGCCTTTTTCTTTGGTCGTTGTCGGTTATCCGGCGGAAGAGCCTAAACAGCCGCATGACCGTTTCAAAAAGGCAAAGATTCACACTAACCACTGGTAATGACGATGAAACTCTATATTTTCAGACATGGGCAGACTTATGCCAATGCAGCCAACATAGTGCAGGGCGGTTATGAAGATGTGGCCCAGCTTAATGAAAACGGGCTGCGTCAGGCCGCCGAACTCAGAGACCAATTGGCCGCGGAGAAAATTCCGGTTGTTTATGCCAGTCCGTTTGACCGGGCGCGGAAAACGGGAGAGACCGTTGCCAAGGCCAACCATTCCAAGGTTGTGATTTTAGACGAGCTGCGGGAATTTGACTTTGGCGAGGCGGAGCACCAGTCTGAAGCCGAGGTTTTGAAAAAGTACGGTTATGAATTTTCGGCCGTGCTTAACGCCGCGGACGAGACAACCTATGATGTGCGGATTCCCGGCGGCGAAAGCAAAAGAGAAGCTTTGGCACGTTTTAAACAGGCACTTGACTTCGTCAGGCAGGACTGTCAATGTGACAAGGCCGGCATTGCTACGCACGGGCATATTATGCGGTTGTTTTTTTATGACAAATATAAAAAAGATCATCTGTTCGGCAATTGCGAATATTTTGTGATTGATGTTTAAGCACTTGAAAATGTCACCCTGGGCTTGTCGAAGGGTCTCGGCAATGTAATAAGGCTGAGATGCTTCGACAGGCTCAGCATGACAATATTAATAAGGCTGAGATGCTTCGACAGGCTCAGCATGACATAAAAAATCCCCGGATAATTCCACCGGGGATTTTTTTAGGATTAATAGTTCCTTCGACAATGAAGAGTTGGGTTGTTACAATAGCTATTGGCACTCATTGAGCCTGAGCAACAATAGGAAACACCATTACAGGTAACAGGTTTTTCATCTAGACTACACATCCTTGCATTGTTGATATTTTCTATATAACACTGGTAAATCTGTCCACTGTTTATCTGAGAACAAGAGGTAATACCTGTGTTCGTAGGGCAGCAGTATTTATTATTGCCACAGGTTAATGATACGCCGTTACATGTAGATCCAGAAGGAGGCTTAATTGGATTCAGTTGTTTAACACATGTTGTTGGGCCGCCATTAATCAAATCGACTAATTCCATGTACCCGTCCTCACAGGTTTTACAGCTTGTCGACGAACCGCTTTCACATTCTTTGCAGTTTGCAACGCTGCATCCGCTGTTGCCGGATTTGACGCAGGTTCCGTTCTGGAGGGTATATCCGCAGTCGCAGCCGGTGACCTTGAACTTGTTGTTGCAGGCCGCTTCGCATCTGGTGTTAGCCGGACAAGTCGTCAGGTTGTATGCGGTCGGAGCGTTACAGGTATTTTTGTACATTACCGGTCCGGTCGCACAGTTTCCGTCCTGTTTGGTGCAGCTTGTCGAAGTCCAGCCGATACCGCTTCTTGGGATGTAATCCTCATATCCGCTGCAGGCGTTTTCGGGGCAGGTCTGAGCGAGGGGATAAGTACAGTAAAGCCTCGTCGTCGTACCGTCAGGATATATGGTCGGTGTCTTCGTCGCTTCGCTGCAGCTGGCGTGTCCGCTCTCGCAACAATAATCCGTGCCGGAGCAGGTAATTTTGGTATAACCGGAACCGCAGCTTGCGGTGGAACCTCCGGATTTGGCCGTGCTGTATTCTACCCATTTGCCTTTGACATAAGTGCTGTCATAAGGGCAGACGGCAGTCTGGTCGAAGGCGTAGAGTTTGAGTGATACGATCGGGCCTACCGGTCCGGTTATTGAGCCCATACATTCCGAACAGGTGGCGCATTGGGTTCCTTTACAGCCACTCAGCTTACAAGACTGGCAGATGGTCATCATTGAAGTGGCCTGGGCATTTTTGATACCGACCAGTTCTCTGATCCAACGGGCAAATCTGTTGCCGCCGTATTGGTTGGATGCGGTAGGTTCTGAAATGATGGCATCTGTAACGAAGTTTCCAGGCTTTTCCTTGTTCCAATCGGTCATGGTCTTATAACCTTCTTCAATGCATTTCTGCGCCGGAGTTAAAATCGGACAGTTGTTGACTTCAACCCATTCGCCTTTTACATAGTTGGAATCATAAGGACAGGTCTCTGTTACCTTGAATTCGTATTCAACGACAGTTCCGGTGTCTTTACACTTTGAACATTTTAATTTGCAAAGACTGTTATCACAGCTGCAAGTATTACAGTCTGGTGTTATCACTATAGAAGGATTATCTGGGTCAATCGGTGAAACAGGAACGACAACTTGCGGATTATCCGGTTTAATTTCAGCCTGAATGCCGCAGCAGAAGAACTGTTGGCACTGGGTGGTACAATTCCGCTGGCAGGATGATTTCATTGATGCCGGGCAGCCTTGTTGCAGTTCTGGCTGGTTTAAATTAGGCATAGAAGCAGCCTGAGCCGATTTAATACCGACAATGTTGTCGAAAATGTAAGCAAACCGGGTTTTGACAGTCTGGAACGGAGTTTCCAAAGCCGCTGAATTTGACGGTTTTTGTTGGTTCCAGTAATCCATGGTGTGATAACCAAGTTCTTCGCAGCTTGCCCCCTTGGCCTTGCACTGGTAGCAGGCGGTTCCGGCTTCGGTATATTTAGGCTCACCCTGGGTTCCGGTCTCGCAAGATTTGTAATAACCGCTGGGGCAGTTGTCGTCTTTGGCAACGCAGGCGGTTCCGGCGGAATTGAGCTTATAACCGTCGGCACATTCCGAAATTTTGCATTTTTCGGTGGTGCAACGACTTGCGGACTTATTTTTGCAATCAGGACAATATTCAAGCGACTTGATATGAAGAGAGGCCGTGTCTGCGGAACAGTTAAGCGGATAACCGTCGCAATTGATTTTTCTGCAGCCCTGATAACAGTAGTCGCAATTGGTTACGGTCAAAGCACTGCAATTTGGATTTCTGGTAACGCTGGTACAGACATAGTTTTCCGGGATGGAGTTTTTATAAGAACCGCTCTCGGAACAGAAATTCTTTATACATGAGTTTCCGCTCAGGCTATAATCGTCAATGCATCCTGTTAGTTTCTGTTTGTTGGAATTGGTCGGACATTTTGTGCATTTTCCGTGCGAGGGACAGGAAGACAGCGTATAGTCTTTGCACTCATCGCCTTTATTATATTCACTGCTGCCGGTATCGCGTCCCGAGAAGCCGAGGTCGTCTTTTGTATCGGGCAGGAAGGTCGCCCGGGCCAGCTGCCAGCCGTCGGATACGGCAGGAAGTCCGGCGTTTATTTCCAGTGATGAGATATTCATACCGGAAGCTTTGCTGTCTGCGGCGCATATTATAGATATGCCCAAAACAGACAACAACATAAAGTTGTTGAATTTAAACATAGTTCACCCCACTAAATAATAACATAACACTCACAAATTTAGTCTACCGCAATTAATGCAATAGTGCAATGATATTTTGTTTATATGGAAATTTGTCATAAAACGGTAATGAAAAAACGGCAGCAGAAAATCTGCTGCCGTTTGGTGTGAAAAGCATCAGTTCAGCGTTACGATGCCGCGGGCAAAGGCATAAACCGCAAAGACGGCGATAATACCCAGTATCCAGGCCAGAACCGCTTCTCTGCGGCCAAAAGCCTTTTCATCGGGAGCAGACTGACGGCGCGCCCAAATGAAAACCGGGATACCCAGAGCGACTATAACGTCGGCCAACAGCAGATATTTCAGTCCGGCCGCATAAATCAGCCACAAAGCATAAACTGATCCCAAAACGCCGGTGAGCAGCGCTTCAGAGCGTCTGACGGCGGCACTGCCGGGATATTCTCCGTCTTCGCAGATTTTCCAGAGATAGGCGCAGGAGGCAAAGTAGGCCGGAAGAACCATAACGCCGGTGATGCTCAACATGGTGTTCCAGGCGTTGTTGGAGAAGTATACCAACAAGATAAACAGCTGCATCATGATGCTGGTTACCCACAGGGAAACGGAAGGCGAACCGTGTTCGTTTTCTTTGGTGAACTCTTTGGGGAAAGTTCCGTTTTCGGCGGCAGCCTGCGGAATTTCGGCCGTTACCATCGTCCAGGCCAGCCAACTGGTCAGAACGGATACGAGCAGGCCGATGTTCATCAGCCAGGCGCCCCAGCGTCCGACGACTTTTTCAAGAATGCCGGCGGTTGACGGATTGGCAACACCGGCCAGTTCGGCCTGAGTCATGTAGCCAAACGGCAGCAGCGAAAGCAGCACATAGATGGCCAGACAGCCGATGAAGCCCAGGAACGTGGCTTTGCCTACATCGCCCGGGGTTTGTGCCCGTTTGGACATAACAACGGCGCCTTCAATGCCGATGAAAGCCCAGAGCGTGACCAGCATGGTGCTTTTAATCTGTGTCGAAAGTCCGCCGAGCTTGGCTTTAGCCGCTATGGTTTCTCCCCAGAAGTCGAGGTCGAATTTGGCAGGGCTGAAGACAAAGGCCATAATGATGATGAACAAAATCAGCGGCACGATTTTGACTATGGTGCCGACAGTGTTGACAAAGCTGGCCTGTTTAATGCCTTTGAGAACCAGAAAGTTGAATCCCCAGATGATAAGCGAACCGCCGACGATTGACGCTAAATTGTTTCCTCCGGCAAAGTAGGGCGGGAAGAAATAATTGAGCGCGTCCATGGTGATGACCGCGTAGCCGACGTTGCCGCAGACCTGGCACAGCCAGTATGACCAGCCGATGGTAAAGCCGACATAAGGTCCGAACCCTTCGCGGCTGTACATATAAATGCCGGCAGTGAGGTCGGGTTTGGCTTCGGAAAGGATGCGGAAGGTGTTGGCGATGAAATAAATGCCGATGCCGGTAATCAGCCAGGCCAGAAGAACGGCGCCGGCAGATGCGCCGGCCGCCATGTTTTGCGGCAGGCTGTAAATACCGCCGCCCAGCATGGAGCTGACGACGATGCTGGCAAGCGCAAAGACCCCGAGACCGGTTTTTACCGGGGAGGCAGCGGTGCCGGATTTGATGTTTTGTTTTTGAGCCATATTCTTAAATCCTTGTTTTATAATGAAATTGCCACGTGCAGGAAATCAATGCCTGCAAGCATTGAGCATTCTGACGTGGCAATGACAGGAGTTTGAAATTAAGCCTGAGCCGGATCGGCATGCTCAAAGTTCAGGAAGCCCATGGCGGTCAGGCTGTAGCCGAACTGCTGGGTGATGTTGACATAATTGTGCCACATCTGGAATTCGGAGTGTTTTTCAACGCCGCGAATAGCCAGTTCGTGGTTCAAAGATTTGTTTAACCACATTTCGGCATGGCCTTTGGCGATGTCATCGTCAATCTGAGTGTCGAAAAATTCGACGTATTCTGCTGCCCAGCCGCCGATGAGTTCGCCGTTTTTGTCTTTACCCCAGCATACGCCCAAACCGGTGGCAATGGCCTTGTGTTCGTCGCGGCTGGCACCGTGTCCGGCCATAATGACTTCCAAAACCGCACCGTGTTTGAACTGGCTGACGATTTTGTCGTTAAGCGGAATGATTTTGCCGTGGAGTTCTTTGGGCAAAACGGAAGTGTATGGTACAACGTTGAAGTTTTCGATTTTAGCCTGCATCAGAGCCGAATCATAGCAAAAGGTTTCGAACGGCTGCGGCGGAATGCCGTCGTCGGCTTGTCCGGCACCGCCGGTGATGAATGCGAAAGTAGGGTAACGTACGCCTTGGGTCATTTTGTTTCTCCTTAATTTTGTATGTGAGTTTGTGTTGTTCGGTTTTAGTCTCTTTGCGTTATTATACCTAATCAGGCCGGAGATGTTTTCAACGCAGGGGGCGGATTTCTAAACACTAAGTATAGGTGCCTGTTTTTTATACATTCTTAAATATGCACAATTAAAGAAAGCCTTGTTTTTTTATTTTGTTATAGTAACTTTTATGATAATGCTGTTTGTGGATTTTTATTTTATGAGGAATTGTTAAATGTTGTTGAAAAATAAGGCATTAGCTGCAGCAATGATGTTTTTGTCATTGGCTGCCTGCAAAAAAGAGAACGCGGCGCAGAGTAACAGCGCTCAGCCGATGAGCGTTGACGTGGTTCAGGTGGAACCGCGCGACATTCCCCTGAGTTTTGAATTTTCGGCACGTGCTCAGGGATCAAAGGAAACGGAAGTCCGGGCCCGGGTCGGCGGTATTCTGCTGAAGCGCAACTATGTTGAAGGTTCTCAGGTTGAAGAGGGCAGCGTTTTGTTTCAGATAGATCCCGCGCCTTATCAGGTGGCGCTCAGCCAGGCCAAGGCCAAACTGGCTCAAGCGAATGCCGAACTGAAAAATGCCGAAACGCAGTGGAAGCGTACGGAAGAACTTTATAAGCAGAAATACGCCAGCGAAAAATCCCGCGACGAAGCCCGCGCCAACTTAGATTCACTGGCTGCGGCAGCACAACTGGCTCAGGCCGAGGTGGCTGCGGCGCAGTTGAATTTGGACTATACGACGGTGACGGCGCCGATCAGCGGCATTACCAGCATGGAAGCGCAGTCGGAAGGAAGCCTGATTTCTTCGACCGGCGATGCCAGCTTGCTGACGCATATTACGCAGCTGGATCCGATTTATGTCATTTTTTCGGCTTCGGAAAACGAAATGCTTTCTTTAACCAATATGGTTGACAGCGGCAAAATCAAAAATCCCGAAAATAAAAGCGAAATTAAGGCTAAGGTGAAATTCAGCAACGATACCTTTTATCCGTTAGATGGCGAAATTAACTTCATTACGCCGAATATTGACGAAAGTACCGGAACGGTTAAACTGCGCGCAGTTTTTCCCAATCCGGAAAAAAGGCTGAAACCCGGGCAGTTCCTGCGTCTGGTTATGGAGGGGCTGACCCGCATTGACGCGCTGGTGGTTCCGCAGGTGGCCGTTCAGCAGGGGGCAAACGGCGCTTACGTTTACCGGGTTAACGACCAGAACGTTATTGAGGCGGTTAACGTTCAGACCGGTTTGTCTACGCCCGGCGGCGGCTGGATTATTGACAGCGGTTTGAAGGCCGGAGACAAGATTGTGGTCAGCGGCGTAATGAAAGTTCGTCCCGGAATGACGGTGACGCCGGTTGTCGTTACGCAAAAAACGGATGCCGCGGCTGCGGAAATGTAAATCAGCAAAGGAAAAGTAAGTTATGTTTTCAAAGTTTTTTATCGACCGGCCGATTTTTGCAACGGTAATCTCACTGATTATTGTTCTGGCCGGTCTGGTGGCGATGAAGGTGCTGCCGATTGAGCAGTATCCGAACATCGTTCCGACCGAGATTCAGGTTTCGGCGGTTTATCCGGGCGCAACGGCCGAGGTTTTGGCGGATACGGTTGCCGCACCGATTGAGCAGGAAATCAACGGCGTTAAGAATATGATTTATATGTATTCCAACGCGACGTCTTCGGGCTATCTGACCATCGGCGTGGTTTTTGACATCGGCACCGATCCCGATCAGGCAACAATTGACGTTAACAATAAAGTGCAGGCGGCGACTTCCAAGCTTCCGAGCGAGGTGACCAAACAGGGCGTGACTGTAGAGCAGAAGTCAAACTCCATTCTGCAGGTTATCACGATGCGATCAACGAGCGACCGTTACAATACGGTTTATGTGTCCAACTACGCTTTGTTGAATGTGCTGGATGAAATCAAGCGCATTAAGGGTGTTGGCAGCGCTTCGCTGTTTGCCAGCCAGGATTATTCGATGCGCATCTGGCTGTCGCCGGACAAGCTGGCGGACTATAATATGACGCCGCAGGACGTTATCTCTGCCATTCAGGAGCAAAACTCGCAGTTTGCCGCCGGACAGTTCGGTCAGGAACCGATGGACGAAAGCGTGGCGTTTACATATTCGGTTAATACCAAAGGCCGCCTGGTCGATGAGAAAGAGTTTGGAAACATTATTCTGCGGTCGGACGACAAAGGCGGTATGCTGCGTTTGAAAGACGTGGCCAGAATTGAACTCGGGGCGCAGGACTACAGCGTCAGCTCAACCTTTAACGGAGAACCTTCGGTGGCGTTTGCCGTTTATCTGCAGCCGGGTGCCAACGCTTTGGAAACCGCCGGTTTGGTCAAAGCCAAAATGGCCGAACTTTCTAAAAACTTTCCGCAGGGCATCACTTATGAAATTCCTTATGACACGACTTTGTTTGTGAACGTGTCGATTGACGAGGTGATTCATACGTTTTTTGAAGCCGTTTTGCTGGTTATTGTCGTGGTTTATCTGTTTCTGCAGAATATGCGTGCGACGCTGATTCCGATTTTGGCGGTACCGGTTTCGATTATCGGCGCGTTTGCCGGAATGTATGTCTTGGGATTTTCCATCAACCTGTTGACATTGTTCGGTTTGATTTTGGCAATCGGTATCGTGGTGGATGACGCGATTATCGTGTTGGAAAACGTCGAACGTCTGATGACTGAGGAAAAACTGTCTCCCAAAGAAGCGGCGATTAAGGCGATGAAAGAGGTTTCGGGGCCGGTGGTTGCCGTGGCGCTGGTTTTGTCCTCGGTCTTTCTGCCGATTGCGTTTTTGGGCGGTATGACCGGTGTTATGTACAAACAGTTTTCGGTTACGATCGCAGTTTCGGTGCTTATTTCCGCGCTGGTGGCTTTGACGCTGACGCCGGCTTTATGCGCGCTGATTATCAAACCCGAGCATGCGCACCGCGAACCTTCCGGTCTTTTCAAATGGTTTAACAGTTTCTTTGACAGCGTGACCAACTGGTATATTGCCGGGGTTAAATTTTTCCTTGAAAACAGAAAAACCGCGGTATTGGGTTTTGTTGCCGTAATTGCCGCCATTTTGTGGCTGTTTAAGGTGATTCCCGGCGGGTTGGTTCCGAATGAAGATCAGGGTAATCTGCTGATGGCCTACAGTATGCCGGAAGCTTCGTCGCTGCCGCGGACGGAGAAGTTTACGGCCAAAGTCGGCGAAATGGTCAAGAGTAATCCCAATGTTGAAGACGTGTTGACGATTAACGGTTATAATATGCTTTCTTCCAGCCAGAACACTTATTCCGGCATCAGCTTCATTACGCTGAAAGACTGGGATTTGCGCACAAAGGCCAACCAGTCGGCCGAAGCTTTGTCCAAAGTGTTCACGGGCATGGGGCTGAGCCAGCCCGAAGGCATCGGTTATGCTTTCAGTATGCCGCCGATTATGGGTATGAGTACGTCCGGCGGTTTCGAAGGATATATCCAGAATCGCGCCGGCAAGTCTTCCGAAGAACTGATGGCCAAAACGCAGGAGTTTCTTGATGCGGCGAACAAGCGTCCGGAGCTGACAAACGTAAAGACCACGTTTTCGGTCAGCACGCCGCAGTACCGTATTGATTTGGACCGTGAAAAAGCCCGGGTGCTGAACGTGCCGATTAATGAGATTTATGCGGTGATGCAGTCAACGTTCGGCAGTCTGTATGTCAATGACTTTACCTATATGGGACGCAATTTCCGCGTGACTTTGCAGTCGGAATCCAAATTCCGTCGCACGCCCGATGATTTGCGTTATGTTTATGTAAAGTCAAACAGCGGGCAGCTGGTGCCGTTGTCTACGCTGGTTAATGTCGAGCGGGTTACGGGACCGGAACTGGTTAACCGTTTTAACATTTTCCCGGCCGCTAAAATTTTGGGCGATCCGGCCGCCGGATATTCTTCCGGTCAGGCAATTGCCGCAATGGAAGAAGTGGCGCAGCAAGTCTTGGGTGAAGATTATTCCCTGTCTTGGATCGGTTCGGCCTATCAGGAGAAACTGACCGGCGGCGCGTCTACGCAGGCTTTCGTTTTCGGTCTGATTATGATTTTCCTGATTTTGTCGGCGCAGTATGAAAAATGGTCTTTGCCGATTGTGGTTATCTTGTCGGTGCCGTTTGCGGTGCTGGGCGCATTGTTGGCGACATATGTCCGCGGTATTGAAAACGATCTGTATTTTCAGGTCGGTCTGGTGACGTTAATCGGTTTGGCCGCCAAAAACGCCATTTTGATTGTTGAGTTTGCGGTAATGAAGGTTCAGGAGGGGCTGAATTATGCCGAAGCGGCAATTGAAGCGGCCAAACTGCGTTTTCGTCCGATTGTGATGACTTCGCTGGCCTTTACTTTCGGCGTTTTGCCGCTGGCCATTTCAACCGGCGCCGGCGCGGGGAGCCGTCATGCCATCGGTACCGGTATGATCGGCGGTATGATTTTATCGACGTTTGTGGCTACGTTGTTCGTGCCGATGATGTTTGCGATTATCGGCGAGACGTTTGACGAAGAAAACGTCAAACTGCGCAAGATAAACAAACGAGCCAAGGAACGCGGCCGTCCCGCGCTGAAACGTCAGTTTAAGTAAACGGACAAAGAAAAATCCCTTGCCGGTGAGGCAGGGGATTTTTTTGTCTCGGGTAATAATTTTTTTATTCTTCCTCTTCGTAAAGAGAGAATAAAGTTTCGCTTTTTTCTACGTTCTCAAGATAGGTTTCTCCATTATCAATAACCTTCTGAAGAACATCGTTCTGTGCCTCCAGTTTGTCGATGAATGCCTGACGTTTCTTTTCGCCTTTGGCTTCTTCGTCTTTAATGGCGGCTTCATTTTTCTCGATGGTCTCGCGGGCAGTGTCAATGAGGGTTTCGATTAATTCATCTGTCGCTTTGATGTTCTCGAATTCTCCCTGAGACAATGCTTCCAATACTTTTTTCTCTTTTGCTGTCATAGCTATTATTTTTTTGAGGTTTAGTAAAAAAGGCAATAACCGGAAAGCATCAGGAAAAAGGTTGAGACCGATTTTGATAAGATTCCAATAATTGCCATAATATAAGTTTATAAATTATATATAGCACGGTTTATGGACAAAATTAAGCTTTTTTTTGTGAAAGTTTTGTTACAAACAAAAATCCCCGTTCAGGAGAGCGGGGATTGGTGAGATTTTGAGTGTGTTTTAGGAATTTATAATTTCATCTTAACACAAAATTATCAAATGTCAGGTTAAACTTTTATTACAAATCGGCAATCACAAACATGCTGATGATTTCGTCCGGTTTGCTTACAGCGCCGTTGGGTGCGGTTCCCTTTTTGATATTGTCAACATATTCCATGCCGGAGGTGACTTCGCCCCAGACGGTATATTGTCCGTTCAGCCAGTCGCAATTGTCATAACATATAAAAAACTGACTGTCGGCCGAATCCGGCATCATCGAGCGAGCCATGGAAACAGTGCCGCGCTTGTGCGGGATTTTGTTGAATTCGGCTTTGAGTTTGTGGCCGGAGCCGCCGGTTCCGTTGCCGTAGGGACAACCGGTCTGTGCCATAAAACCATCAATGACGCGGTGAAATTTCAAACCGTTATAAAAGCCTGAGCGAACCAGTTCTTTTATGCGCGCAACATGATTGGGTGCCGCATCCGGAAACATTTCGATAACCACATCGCCATCTTTCAATTTTAAAACCAGCGCGTTTTCAGGGTCTTTAACCTGATAGGAATGCTTAATCTTTTTAGTTCTGGTTTTGCTGACCGAAAGCTTTTTGGTATCTTCTTTCGGCAGTCTCTTGGTCTTTTTGTCGTCGAGTTTTTGCGGTTCTTTGCCCTTTAGAAGTTTGGGCGCCTTTTTTTCGGCAGTAGATTTTTCGGCCATTTGTTTTTTCCTTTGCTTTGAAATGTTTTTAATCATTTTGTTAATGATTATATAGGAATTGAATTTTGGTTTTGCCATTATCCTGAAAATTATTTTTTGCCGAAGCTGAGAACAAAGTCTACCCTTTCTTCCGGCGAAAGATCTTTGGGATAATAGTGTTCAATGCGTTTTAGTACACCTCCAATGCCTTTGCCGTTGGCAATCTGAATGGCAAGTCCCGGACGCGCGTTTAATTCCAGCATCATAGGGCCTTTGTCGGCGTCCAATACGATGTCGGCGCCCAGATATCCCAGACCGGTCATTTCATAAGCTTTGGCGCCGATAATCAGATGTTCGCGCCAATGCGGTACCTGAATGCGGCTGAGTTCGGCGCCTGTATCCGGGTGATTGGTAAGCGGAAGATTGTTCATTACCGCTTTTAAGGCATGGCCGCCGGAAATATCCAGACCGACGCCGACCGCTCCCTGATGAAGATTGGCACGGCCGCCGGAGGCTTTGGTGGCAAGACGCATCATGGCCATGGCAGGATAACCCTTGTAAACAATAACCCTGACGTCGGGAATGCCCTGGTAGCTGTAATCTTTGAAAATGTTGCTGAAGTGGACAAGTTCTTCAATGACGGCAACGTCATATTGTCCGCCCAGACTGTAGAGGCCGCTTAACACATTGGAAATGTGCTGATAGACTTCGTTAAAGGTCAGTGTGTCTCCGGAGGCTTTGACGAAACGGTCCGGCGTGAAGGATTTGATGACCAGAACGCCTTTGCCGCCGGAACCATGCGCGGGTTTTATGACAAAGTCTTTGGCGTTGCCGATAATATGCAGCAGGTCTTTGACCTGGTACTGGTGTTCAATGACGCCGATCAAGCCGGGGGTGGTAATTCCGTATTTTGCGGCCAGCGTTTTGGTCTGGACTTTGTCATCGACCAGAGGATAAAGGCGGCGGTTGTTATATTTGCTGATGAACTTGTAATTGCGGCAGTTCATTCCCAATACGCCGGCTTTATGCAGGCTGGACGGAGAGGCAAAAGACGAGAAAAATTCTTTGAACATCTTATTTTCTCTCGGCTATCGGTGAGAATCTCTTGAGTTCTGTCAGCCGGTATCCGGTATAGGTGCCGAGCAGCATGACAATAAACAATATGACCAGATTGAGTTCATTGAACGCAAACATAATATGGCGAATGGTCTCGCTGCTGATGATAAAGTAGGTGACAATTGCCGCGACAAGGCTGTTGAACACTTGTTTTCCGGCGTTTACCGGGCCGTCTTCTTCCCAGGTGATGGAGGCGCGTTCAATAATCCAGGCCATAATGATGATCGGGAAAAATGCCGCGGCGGAAACCAGATCCAATTTAAGTTTATAGCCGATGATGGTAAAGGCCTGCATAATCAGAATGACAAAGATGACAACGGCGGAGATCCTCGGTACCAGAAGCAGATTGAGTTTTGAAAGCACTGCCCGCAAGAGCAGGCCGATGGCAATAATCATGGCAAAGCAAAGCAGTCCGGAACCAAAACCGGTTTTAATCAGCGCCATGGAGAGCAGCATCGGGGTGAAGGTTCCCATGGTGGTCAGGCCGATGACATTACGAATCAGTACGATGACCAAGATGCCCAGCGGAAAAATCATCAGCCATTTAAGCGTATTTTGTTCAACGACCGGCAGATTGTAGATGGAATAGTCAAACATGGTTTTCTGTTTGGCAATCGAGGCTCTTTTACCGGCGAGGCTGATAGATGACGTGACTGATTTTATAACCGAAAACTTAACGACGGAATCTTCGCCGCCTTCAACGTCGAGAAGAGAACTGCCGCCGCGCTGAAACAAAATGAAATCGGACGGAACGCCGATGGAGGCGTCGGCCGGATTATAGGTTCGCCATTTGCCGTCGGTGTAGGCTTCCAACATCAGGTCGGCGGAAAAGGCCTTTTTGTTTTCGGCCAGCTTAATGCCGCGTGAAGTGCGGGAAGGGATGTTTTTGAGCGCCAAAAGGCTGCGGATGGCTTCAATGGTGTCTTTGGCATTTTTCTGCAACGGGAGAAAAGCTAAGACATTGGCGTCAGGCGTGGGCTGATTGAACAGGTTGATGAGCTGCTGAACTTCGTTTCCGGGCATATTTCGGGCGGCTTTGAGAATCTTTTTTGCCGTGGCCATGGTCTGGTCGTCAAAATAGGGCTGTTTGGGTGCCTGAGGCGCCGGCGCCTTGGTTTTGCCTTTGGCGTCCTGATTGTCAAAAAGCATGACCCGGTAATAGATGTCCTGTTTGCCTTGTTTGGCCGGAGAGGTCAGAACAAGACGGTTGGTCTCCCCGGTTATTTTTTTGGTTTTATAGCCTTCTGCGATGACATCTTGTTCCAAAATCTTAAAATTATTGTTTTCCGCCGGCGTGGTCAGAGAAACTTTAATCGGGTCTCCGGTCGGCATAAAAGAGACATGCGCTTCAATGGTCCAGACGTCGGAAACCTGTTTGGGCGTGAAACCAAATCCCCAGTATTTGATTTTGTAATAGATGCTGTAGCCGGCAAAAGCGGAGGATAGCAGCAAAAGAAACGTTAAAATGCAGCGGACGGTAAAAAATTTCTTTAACATATTGGTTGTTTCTCTTTAACGTAGCGTGTTGGAAACGGAAGTGTCAACAATGGCGCGGCCGGTGATGATGTTACGGCCGACGAGAGCCTGATATTCGAACTTGTCGCGTTTGGCCAGCGAAAAGAGAGAAGTGAAGGTTTCATTGCCGAACTTGACATCCATTTCTACCATCGGGCGCTTTTCGGTCAGATGAATGCGTTTAATGCTGATGTTGCGGACAATTTCTTTTTCAAAACGATATGTCTCTCCGTTTTCTCGGTTGATGAGCGAAAACGAAACCCATTTTTCTCCGTCGCGTTCGAAATATTTAATGTGATCAGCGTCAAGAGCCGACTGCTCGGCGCCGGTATCGATGCGCGCGGCAAAAGGTGTTTTCATCGGCGGAAAATAAATCGGTTCCACCGCACCGATGATATTTTGGTTGTTCGGCGCCGTTTTTTTGATTTCCACGGCAGGAACGATAGACGGTTTAGGCGTGTTTTGGCAGGAAGAACTCATGACGATTGCCGCAAATAAAAAAAGAAATTTTGATAAGTTTTTCATAACAAAGCCATATATTAAAAAATCAGATTATCCTTATTTACAATCAATTTGAGCCAAAAGTAAAGTTAATTTAAAAAGTTATGAATAAAAAATATTAGGGCTTAAAAACTTGTAAGGGTATGATATTATGACACTAAAAATCAAACAATTGCAGGGTGAAAAATGATGAAGCCGTCTGTTTCGGGGAAACGCAGATATGTCAAATTGCGAAAGATTTTGCGCAACAAGATGCTTACGCAGGCTCTGAAATATGCCGGCGGCGCTTTGGAGGGGTTCGGCGGCCGCGAAGAAGAAAAACGTGCGGGGACGGCGTATAGTCCGCCGGATGCCGATGCCGCCTGCAAAATCGTGCTGCCGGGCGGAACGGATATCGGCACGGAGATAGATATGCGCGTTGACTGGCTGATGGCGCGTTACGCCGATGAATTAAGAGCGGCGCTGGAAGATTTGCAGTCAATCAGAAATTACAATTCCAAGCTTAATTATATCAAACATAATTTTCTTGATCGGGTTTGTCCGGACGGAAAACTTGCCAAGGACGAATTTTATGATGCCGCGGCGCCGATGAGCTGTCTGGCGGGGCTGAATGAGAGGACCGGAGATTTGGACGGTTTTGTTTCGGGCGGAGCCGGGCGGTCGATGGCGGTTGCGCCGGCTTTTGAAAAATATGTCAGAAGCAAATATAGAAAATGCGTGCGGGTGCGGAAAAACGACGGCGGAGCACGGCCTTTAAGCCTTTCTGCTTTAAAAACCGGAATGATTTTGCTGCAGCGGTCCGCCGGCAGCGGGCAGAATACGCTGCATCTTGTGGTTTATGCCGGTGACGGAAAGGTTCTGAGCTTTAACCGGGACGGTATTTATAACGTAAAATCCGATCTTGACACCGTGATTGTTGACCTGCCGGAAATCGCACGGCAGGAGTGGAAAGAACGTTTGGGAGAATACCGGCTTGACGACGAAGAGGAATTGCTGGCTTTGCGCACGGATTTGTACATCGGGCGGGAAAGCGACTTCAGGAAAGGTCTGGCAAAACTTAAGTCTCGGAAGAAGAAGCAAGCCTTTTCGTAAAAAGCTTGTTTTGAAAAAAGCGGGATTTTCCCGCTTTTTCTAGAAGAAAAAGGTCGTTCTGAGCGAAAAGACCGTGTCATAATCTGATTTGGGATTAAGCGCCGGGTCAATATAGAATTGTATATCCGGCGTAATGGTCATCCACTTGGAGATGCCCCAGGCCCAATAGGCTTCCAGCACTTTTTCGTATTTGTGTTCCGTCGGTTCGCCGAGCGCTTTTTCGTCTACCCGGTTGTAAGCGGCGGCGAAACCGATCTGATCCAGCGGATTGCGATCCAGAGGGTCGTTATAGACGGCACCCAGCACATAAGAGCGGTTGACTTCGGCAACATGGCCGCTGACGCCGTTGATGCGGGCGAAGATACTCCATTTTTTGCCAATGTCCTGACTGAGGTTCAAGGACCAGCCGTTGGTGGTTTCCGGTTGTTCGGAAACGGCCGGCTGATTATAGACCAGGACGGAGTATTGACCGCTGCCCAGCCCTTTTACGGACGGAGAATAGGCGACGTAGCCGAATGTGGCGTAATGGTTGTCGTTAAGGTCGTTTACCCTGACCGAGATGCCGTCGATATTGGAGGCATCCTGAGCACCGAAGGCAAAAGTCCATTCACTGTCAGGCGTGATTTGGGCGTAAGCGCCGACCCCGGAAGTGGAATAGGTAGAGGTCAGGTTCTGCGAAAGGGCTTCATTGATAAAATTGACCTGCTGGTTGGCATCATAGGTGCCGCCGTCGAAATTATACAACGGAAACTGGCCGAGGGCAAGCGTGAGCCAGTTCCATGAACCGCCCAGCTGATAGCTGTAGTATAATTCGTCAAAAGCGTTGGAACTGTCGCCGTAATCGTTGATGCCGGTTACGGCTCCGAGGCGGCTGCCCAGATTGTTGCCGTTGATAGAACCGCCGTAACGAACGATGTTATATGCCATATTCAGGGTTCCGGTGCCGTATTCGTTTTGGAAGGTCTGCCAGGTCAGATAGGGGTAGATGATGGTTTGCAGCGATGTTTTGTGCCCGCCGGGTGCGCCGCGCTGACCCATTACGGAAACGTCGATGCCAAAGTCAATTCCGTGTTCTTTACTCAGCCAGTCTTTAAAATCGGTATAGTCCTGTCCGACATCGGTAAACGTGTGGCTGCGCCTGATTTTTCCGGCGGCAACGCGCTGTTTGGCGCTTTTGGGCTGGCGATGAGGCGCCTGACCCTGATTATCGTTTACGTAGTTTTCAAAGTAGCTTTGTGCGCCGGCTTCCGGTGCGCAGAGGAAAAGTCCGCAGGAGAGGGCCGTCATGGCCAGAAAGGGAGTTTTTATTTTCATTTTCTGCTTCCTTGTTGTTTATGAACACGAATGTTTATGCCGGTTATATATGCCGGGTTGAGACCATTTAAAGAGGAGGCGGATTATTTATTGACTTTTGTCTAAATTTCACATATTTTAGACAGGTAAAATCTTTTTAATATTATAACTATGAACAAAAATGAATTTTTTAAGGGGATCGGTACGGAAATGCTGACCCCGGAGAGATTGAGCGAACTTATGACCGGCGCCGTTGCCGAAATGGCATATCATTGCAACTTTTTGAGCGAACCGTTTTGGGCCGTAACGGATATTCTTTACGGACGCAAAAATTTGCTGGTTGCCGTGCGGCCGTTGACGCTGAAAGAAGATGCCTCCGTGACGGGATGTCTTTTTTTTGTGCCTGAGTTTGACGCAATTTGCTTCTGGTACGGTTCTTTTGCCTGCGAGAAAATACGGCGTCCCGGCGGCGTATTTACGATAAAGCTTGACGATTGCACCGTTTATGGTGAGGTGATTGAGCGTAACGGGCAGTTGTGTATGGAGTTTCGGTCATAAAAATTTTTTTGGTATTATGAAAAAAATTAGTGAAAAAAGCATTGCAAAAGAGATTTTGCAAAAAATGCAGCAACAGGTCGGAGAGCTGATTGTGCAGCATATTTCCGAGAGTATGATGAGTCCGAAACTCAAAAAACTGCAGACGCGTTACAATGCCACAGGCGGCGACGGCAGTCAACTGCTGCCGAAGATACTGCCCAAGAGATGCAAATTCTGCGTGAATGGAAGATACTGCAGTGTATCTTTCGTCTGCGAAATTATCGGAGCGGAGGATTATTTGGTGGTGTATGACTGCGGCACGCAAAAGATTTCTGTTCAGGAGCGGCCGATTGAACCGCCGTTGTATTGTTGAAAAGTTTGTTCTTAAAGAAAAGCGCCTTCAAATGAAGGCGCTTTTTTGTTTGTCTGCTGCGGTGTGTCAACCGGCAGCGGTCTGAGCCAGCAACTGTTTTTGATGCTCTCGGGCCAAAACAGCCTCGGTCACCATATCCAGTACGTTTTGCAGCTCCTTTTTCTCTTTTTGAGTGGCTGCGACGGACTGGATGCGCAACAGTTCTTCCTGCACTTTTTTGCACAGAAACTCATCTCCGACGATGAGCTGCAGGTGCGTCTTGATGATGACGCTCATTTCCTTTGAGAGATATTCGCCCTCTAGAAGGTTGAAGAAAATGGCAACTTCTACTGTCTGATAACGAGTGAGAACCTCGTCAAAGAAGCGGAAGGCTATTCTCTTAATCTTCTGTCCCTGAAACCGGAAAGCCATATGAATGATGCGATTCATCTGGTCGCGGTAAAGCGGGTACTGATCCACCGGCAACAACGATTGGATTATTTTGCAATCTTCCTCGCCGATGCGTTCGTTCATATCTCTCTTCAAATCCAGAAAAGCGGCAATGGCTTTGAGAAAGGTTTTGACGCTCTGGTTGATGCTGCCGGTTCCCAATGCGGCGTTGGTCAGGAAATACTTCAGGTCTTCCCGTGACTTGATGTAGTCGCGGAGGGACAGCGTGTCTGCCAGATTGGCGTTTTTTCTCGTCTCATTTTTCTGCAGCTGGAAGATGATGTCTTCAGCGACGTCCTGTCCGAAATACTTACTCAGCAGAGCCAGTTTTTCGGTGGTTTCCAGCTTGCTGCGAATGATTTGCTTCTTTACCAGTTCCGCAGCTTCTTTCTCTTCTACAATCTCGAAGATTGTTTCGATTTTCTCTTCCAGCGGAAGTTTCGCAATGTTTGCGAAAAATTCTTTTCTCGATTTTGAGTCCATAAAAATAAAAATAAATTAAAAATTAGTAACTGTTTTAGTTATGAGACTTTGTCCCGTAAACCAAAGCGTGAAATTTCTCAGCCAGCTGTTTCTGCTCGGCATTGCCGTACACGTGCAGGGCAATCATTACTTCGTAGAAATATTTCTCGCATCCGGTCATGTTTGAAACCGAAGAAAGAAGAATTTCCAACGCTTTCTGATAGTCGTCGTCAAGTTCCAGATGATTTTCAAGATCCGTGATAATACGGCGAAGAACCATGTTACGGTCTTTGACACAGGCATTCTCGTTTTTGATTACATTTTGCAAATGTTCGTCAGCAGAGGTTGGAGCAGCCGACAAATCTACTTTGTTCATATTATTTATATTTTAGATTAATACTTGCCGAAACGCAAAAATTCCGGCATTATTTCTCACAGTCTTAGCAATAATTATATTTAAAGTACCTATCATAGTAGACAAAAAAGATGTTTTTGACAAGATGCTTTTATTAAATTTTAAAATTTGGCGGTTATTTTAAAGAAATAATGAACTTTTTGCGGTTATAATTCATACAAATTGTAAATTTAATTTTTTTATTTATATTCAAGGTTGTGGTAAGGTTATGAAAAAATATCTGAAATATGTTTGGTTATTGTTAATCGGAGGCGGAGTCGCCTTTTATCTGAATTCGGTCAATGATGTTGACGATGAATTTGTAACCAGAAAACTGCAAAAGGGTAATATTACCGAAAAAATCACGGCTTCGGGCATCATTAACCCGATTTCAACCATTAATATCGGTACGCAGGTTTCGGGAACCATTTCGGAAATTTTTGTAGACTATAATTCTCCGGTACAGAAAAATCAGATTTTGGCGCAGATTGATCCGGCCCTGTTTGAGGCCAGTGTCGCTCAGAAACAGGCAGCGCTTGATATAGCCAAGGCTCAGGTTGAGGTGGTAAAAAACGACATAATATATTATAAAAAACATTTGAATCGTATCAAAAAGCTCAATACGTCGCGTTATTCCGCCGATAAGGAGCTGGAATCCGCTCAGCGGGATTATGATAATGCCGTCGCGCAGAAAATGCTGAACGAGGCTCAGGTTAAACAGGCTGAGGCGGCTCTGAATTCGGCATTGATTGACCTAAATTATACCAAGATTGTGTCCCCGGTCGAAGGGATCGTGGTTTCCAAGGTCGTGGAAGTCGGACAGACGGTAGCGGCCAGTTTTCAGACGCCGACTCTGTTCAACGTGGCGGAAGATCTGACCAAAATGCAGATTGAGGCTTCGGTGGTGGAAGCCGACATTGCCAAGGTTAAGGAAGGGCAGACGGTTGAGTTCAGCGTTGACAGCTATCCCGACGAAATATTTTACGGTATTGTGACCCAGGTGCGCAACGAGGCGATTACGACCTCAAATGTCGTGACTTATGAAGTGATTATCGAAATCGACAACAAAGAGCTTAAACTGAAACCCGGTATGACTGCGAATGTTGAAATCATTACCGCCGAAAAGCAAAATGTTTTTCTGGTGCCCAATCAGGCGCTGCGTTTCTATATGGACGACGGCCGCGGCGCTGCTTCAAAACGCTATAAAGACAAAGGCGTATGGGTGATGAAAAACGGGCATCCGATGCGGGTGGCGATTAAGACCGGCGTTAGCGACGACAACAGTACGGAGATAAGCTCCGCCGATTTGCGCGAAGGCGACGAGATTATCGTCGAGAAGAAAGAAAATGACGTCAAAGCGCGTCAGATGAGAATGAGGATGCCGCGCTGATGGCCTTGATTGAACTTAAGAACATTGTCAAAAGCTATCCGCTGGACGGTTTTAACCTGAAGATATTGAAAGGCATATCCTTACAGATTGAGCGCGGCGAGTTCGTGGCCATCATGGGGCCTTCGGGTTCGGGAAAATCAACTTTGATGAATATATTGGGATGTTTGGACAAGCCTACTTCCGGCCATTATGTGCTGGATGGAATGAATGTTGAAAAGCTGAGTTCCGATGATTTGGCCGGAATTCGCAATCAGAAAATAGGGTTTGTGTTTCAGGGATTTAACCTTTTCTCGCGCACTTCTGCCATTGAAAATGTGGAACTGCCGATGGTTTATGCCGGCGTGGCCGACGAAGAACGTCATGAACGGGCAGCCAAGGCGCTTAAAAGCGTGGGTCTCAAAGAGAGAATGTATCATCAGCCCAACCAGTTGTCGGGCGGTCAGCAGCAACGCGTAGCGATTGCCCGGGCGGTGGTTAACGACGCGCCGATTATTTTTGCCGACGAGCCGACCGGCAATCTCGATACCAAGATGAGTGTGGAAATTATGGACTTGTTTACCAAGCTCAACAGGGAAATGGGACGGACGATTATTCTGGTTACGCATGAGGAGGACATTGCCCGCTATGCCGACCGCGTTATCAGAATTGTGGACGGCGAAATTTCTTCGGATGAAGCGGTTAAACGCAAGGCGGCCAAAAACAAAATGCCCGATTTGTTTTCCGGAGGCGAGGGATGATTGAACTAAAGACGATTTTCAGCATTGCGGTGCGGGCGATTAAAGCCAACAAGATGCGCTCCATTCTGACCAGTCTGGGCATTATCATCGGCGTGGCGGCCGTTATTGTGATGCTGGCCATCGGCCACGGGGCACAGATTTCGATTCAAAACGAAATGAAGACAATGGGATCCAATCTGATTATCGTTCGTTCGGGTGTGGCAACGTCAAGCGGCGCCAGAGGCGGACACGGTTCCCAGCCGACCATGAAAAAAGCGGACGGGGATGCCATTCAGGAAAAAATCAGCAAAATACGCCTGGCCGCGCCGGTGTTGGAAGAGACGGCGCAGATCGTATACGGCAACGCCAACTGGTCTACGGGTATCAGCGGAACGGATAACCGTTTGTTTGAGATTAAAGAATGGGAGCTTGATTATGGTCGCTTTTTCAGCGAAGCCGATGTGAAAAATGCATCTAAAGTTGCTATTTTGGGACGTACGGTGGTTAATGAACTGTTTGGCGACGTTGATCCCATCGGCCGCACCATACGCATTAAGGGAATGCCTTTTCAGGTTATCGGCGTTTTGGTGGCGCGCGGGCAAAGCGGAATGGGAATGGATCAGGATGACGCGGTTTATATTCCGATTACGACCGCTCAGAAAAAAGTGATGGGTATCCAGTTTCCGGATCAGGTGAAAATGATTATGCTGCAGGCAGTAGATTCTGAAAGCACTTATACTTCTCAGGAAGAAATAACCGAACTTTTGCGACAGAGGCATAATCTGGGAAGCAACAAGGAAAACGATTTTGTCATTCGCAATCTGACCCAGATGATGGAAATGATGGAGAATTCTACCAAAATCATGACGATTATGTTGGGTTCCATTGCCGGCATTTCGCTTCTGGTCGGCGGTATCGGCATTATGAATATCATGCTGGTTTCCGTAACCGAGCGTACGCGTGAAATCGGTATCAGAATGGCTATCGGCGCCAAAACCTGGGATATTCGGCTGCAGTTTTTGATGGAGGCGTTGGTTTTGTCTTTGATCGGCGGTTTGATGGGCATTATTCTGGGGATGCTCGGTATTTGGCTGGTTTCTTCATTTACGACGCTTACGCCGCAGCCGACGCTGCTTTATGTATTGCTTCCTTTTTCTTTTGCCGGACTGGTCGGTCTCTTTTTCGGGTTTTATCCGGCCTACAAGGCGTCGTTGTTAAATCCGATTAATGCCCTGCGTTACGAATAAAGGTATCCTAAATAAAAAACAGCTCTGTTTAAAGAGCTGTTTTTTTTTTGAGTGGGTTAAATTTTAATTGTACATCCAACGGGAACGCAGTTTGTTCAGGCCTAAGGAAATCAATCCTATCCAGGCGGAAACACCGGCAGAGAAAAGACTCCACTCGGATGCTTCCAAGTCGTTGTTAAAACCGAAAACCCAAAAAGCTACAATTCCCACGGCAGCAAGAACTATTCCCGCATAACCGATTTTTTCAAACTTGTTCATAATTATTTGTTATTTTTAATAAAACATTATCAATTTATCATATTTCACCTGCCTGCGCAAGGCATTTTTTGGGCAAAATATTTTATTTGTTTAAATACTTTTCTGCTTCCAGAGCTGCCATACAGCCGGTTCCAGCGGCAACAACGGCCTGGCGGAAATTGGCGTTTTGAACGTCTCCGGCGGCAAAAATGCCGGGAATGCTGGTCTCGCAGCTGTCATGCTTGGTGACGATGTAACCGTCATTGTCGAGCTCCAGCAGGCCTTTGAACAGTTCGGTGTTCGGATGGTGGCCGATGGCGATAAACAGACCGTCGACGTTAAGTTTGGTGGTGCGGTCGGTTTTGACGTTTTTGATGATGACGCCGTTGACTGACAAGGGGTTCTCGGTGCCGACCACTTCTTCCACCACGCTGTCCCATTCAATGTTTATTTTTTTGTTGTTTTGCAGGCGCTGCTGCATCAGTTTGTCCGCGCGCAGAGAATCGCGCCGGTGAATGAGGGTCACCGATTTGGCAAACGTCGTGAGGTAGAGAGCTTCTTCCGCCGCAGTATTGCCGCCGCCGACGACGGCCACGTCTTTGCCGCGGTAAAAAAATCCGTCACAGGTGGCGCAGCCGGAAACGCCGAAGCCCAAAAACTTCTTTTCGCTTTCCAAGCCCAGCCAGCGGGCAGAGGCGCCGGTGGCGATAATGACGGTATCTCCGCAGTAAAGGTTGTTGGCCGCGGAGTTGCAATGATACGGCGCTTTGGAAAAATCAACTTCGCTGATGATATCGTCGATAATGGTTACGCCGACGTTTTGCGCCTGTTCTTTCATTCTTTGCATCAGTTCCTGACCGCCGATCGGTTCGGGAAAACCGGGAAAGTTTTCAATTTCGGTCGTAATCGTCAGCTGGCCGCCGATCTGGTTGCCGGAGACCAGGACCGGGTTCAGGCCGGCGCGCGCGGCATAAATGCCCGCGGTATAGCCGGCGGGGCCGGAGCCGATGATGAGAACCTTGGTTTTGTATTCAGCCATTTTATAACTCCTGAAATTTTTATTTTTTATACGTTATCGGCTAAAATGTCTTTTGGCAATTATAAAATAGGGCTGTTTATTTATTTGCTTTTTTCTTCGCTGCTGATGCTGCAGTCGCATTCCCGGGGCGAGCAGATGCAGACGCTGTCCTTTTTGTAATGAGCGTTGGGCGTTTTTACTTCTATTTTTTCGCGGCTTACGGTTTTGACGCACTCTTGTTTCTGATCGGTCGGACAGCGGTGGTCAAAGTCGTGCGGCATATTGTTGGGATAGGTGCAGCCGCAGTTGTCGTCGTCGCTGCAGTCGCATTTGTTTTCGTAATTGTATGAATATCTGCTTTCGGTCATTTTGTTCTCCTTGGTCATAAAAAAATAAAGCCATCGAATTGTCGATGGCTTTAATATATTTATCGGAACCGAAATTTCTAGATATAGTCTATCTCTAAAATTTCGAAAGACTTTTTGCCGCCGGGAGCGGAGAATTCGGCAACATCGCCGACTTCTTTGCCGATGAGAGCTTTGGCCAGCGGGGAAGACAGCGAAATTTTGTTGCGGTCGATGTCTGCTTCATAATCGCCGACAATCTGATATTTCTGTTCGGCGTCGGTATCTTCATCTGCAACCAGAACGGTAGCGCCAAAACGGACGACGTCGCACTTGCTCTGCGCCGGGTCGATAACCTGGGCGCGGCTGATAACGGCTTCCAGATCCTGAATGCGTCCCTCAATAAAACTTTGCTTCTCTTTAGCGGCAGAGTATTCGGCGTTTTCCGAGAGGTCGCCGTGGGAACGGGCTTCGGCAATGGCTGCAATGATGTTAGGACGATCAACAGCCTTCAGGTGTTTTAATTCTGCTTCAAGTTCAACAAAACCCTGTTTGGTTAAAGGGAATTTTTCCATTTTACTTACCTCAAATATTGATTGCTGATTTTTATAAAATCACATCGGGTTAAAAAATAAACTGCGAGGGACAGAATCCTTCACAGCTTGTTCTTTTCTCTTACTTCTGTTAAATATAACACATAAAAACGAGAATGCAAGTCTTTTCGGATTTCTTTTTATGTTGGTGATAACCTGCGCTAATGGCTATACAAACATTGGTCGTGTGCTATTCTGAAATGCGTAACAGTTAAACTTATGGAGATTTTTCAGATGAAGAAAATAGTTTTGTCAATGGTTGCGGCCGCGGCAGTTGTTCTGGCATCCAACGCACAGGCCGTCGACAGCACCGGCTGCGGTCTGGGTTCCATGGCCTGGAGAGGGCAGAGCGGTATTGCGCCGCAGGTTCTGGCCGCTACGACCAACGGTCTTTTCGGTACTCAGACTTTCGGTATTACTTTCGGTACCTCCGGCTGTGATCCGAACGGCCGCGTTACCGGCGGCACCGGCAGAATGGTTTTGGCATTTATGGAAAACAATATGGAACAGTATGCCATGGATGCGGCTGCCGGACACGGCGAAACCATTGATACGCTGGCCGGTATTCTGAATATCGACAGCGAGAAACTCGGCGAAGTTTCCAAACAGAATTTTGCCTTGTTGTTCCCGGATCAAAATACGGATGCTCTGGCCGTTACGCTGAAGCTTTTGGAGGTTACCAAAGCTTAAAACGGCACAGGCGGTTTTAAGAAGGCGCGGTTCGAGGCTGGGTTGTGTTTCGGGCCGCGTTTTTTGTCCGGTGTTCAGATGTTTTAACCTTTGTCGGTGTTGGGATATGAAAAGATTTTGGTTGTTTTTGGGGGCGGCGTTTTTGACCGTATTTGAGGCGCGGGCCGGGTTCGACACTTCTCCGGAGTGGCTGGCGGCGGTACATTATCGTCCCGACGGCAAGGGGTATAAAAGCACGATTGATTCAGATCCGTTTTTTTTAAGTCCCGTCGGGCGCGGGCAGCCGGCCGAAGAACTGCGCGCTACGATAGAGTTGTTTGAAAACGGTACGGATACGGAAAAAAAGTGTCTGTTTCCCGGACGTTATAAGCTTTTGAAAAAAAACGGCCTGGTCAGCGCTGCTTTCCCCGAGTGCGAAGAACTTGAGCAGTTTTATAAAGATTTACAGCCTGCCGGCGTCACGCTTTTGTTTACCGACGCCTATATGAACAATCCGTCGTCCCTTTTCGGCCATACGCTGCTCAGAATCGATACCGCGCGCAAGGGGACACAGCTTTTGGCGCACGGCGCAAACTATGGCGCTTTTACCGACGGCAAGGAAAACAGCGTGTTGTTTGCGGTCTGGGGGTTGACCGGCGGTTATTACGGCGGTTTTACGGTTAAGCCTTATTATGACGTGATTAATATGTACAACAACATTGAGAATCGTGACATATGGGAGCTTAATCTGGATTTGACGCCTGAAGAACTGGATTATTTCGTGGCACATTTGTGGGAGGTCGGCCACTCTCAGACACGTTATTATTTCTTTACGCAAAACTGCTCTTATATGCTGATGGAGACGCTTGACGCGGTGCGTCCTTCCCTGAAGCTGGCCGATGAGTTTCCGATGCAGACCATTCCGCTGGATACGTTGAAAGCGGTGTATCAACGCAAAGGATTGGTGAAGAACATTAACTATCGTCCGTCGCGTCAGGCCAAAATACGTCATCGTTATTCTTTGATGAATCCTCGTCAAAGAACGGCTTATCTGGATGCAATCAAGCGGCAGGATTATGAACTTTCGGGATTGAACAACAGTGAAAAGGCCGATGTTTTGGAGACGGCGTATCAGTTCGTGCAATATCAATACGTGGCCAAAAATCTGGAACTTGACGCCTACCGGACACAAAGTTTTAAACTCCTGACCGCCCGTAACAAAATTAAAGAGGCCGGCGCTTTTCCTCCGCTCAGCGAGGGACGTTCGCCTTTGAAAACGCACGAGGCCATGCGGGCGACAATCGGCAGCGGTTTCAGAAACGGGGAGGCTTTTCAAGAGATTTCCTACCGGCCGGCTTATCATTCTCTGACAGATGACAACTACGGTTTTTTGCGCGGTGCGGAAATTAATTTTCTTAATACGACTCTGCGGCACTATGACGAGCAAAATAAGACGGTGCTGCAAAAATTTGATTTGGTCGGCATAAAATCCATTTCGCCGATTGACGCGATGTTTCATCCGATGTCTTATGTCATTGACGCCAATGTCAGCCGCGAATTTGATCCGGAAACCGAAAAAGAGGGATATGCATTCAATCTCAAGGTCGGCGGCGGCGTGTCCTATGCTTTCAGCCCCGAAGTCTGGGGATATGTGCTCGGCAGCTCTTATGTCTCTTACGGCGGTTTTCTGCCCGATAACCATTGGGCGGGCATCGGAGCGGCTGCCGGCGTTTATGCTGATTTCGAATCGTGGAGGCTGTTGGCCGAGGCGGAGCAAATCTGGGCAACGTCTAAATTTGCCGCCCGTATTAAATATAAGGTTGAGGCCGCTTATACGCTTGACCGCAACAATGCCGTAGCGCTGGAATATCACTATCAGCAAAATCACGGCAAGAATCTTGAAGAAAGTCTACTTTCTTTCCGTCATTATTTCTAACCGGGCAGCACAAACGCGAGGGCGTTTGATCCCATTAGTGAACAGGTTGATAGGCCTCCGTTGTCGGCACACTCAAATGTCACTCTGAGTTTGTTGAATGTAAAATGTCATCCTGAACGGAGTGAAGGATCTCAGCAATATGGAAAGGCTGAGATGTTTCGCTGTGCTCAACATGACAATGTTTTTTTTGTGCCGCGCGCCCACGCTGGGTCACCCTGAGCTTGTCGAAAGGGCTTGGCCTTGATTAATTAGCTGAGATGCTTCGACAGGCTCAGCATGACAGGTTTTATCGGCTGAGATGTTTCGACTGCACTTCGTTTCGCTCAACATGACATCGGAATAACAAAAAGCCCCGAAATTTCGGGGCTTTCAGCTGTTCTGTTTTTTTTAGAACTTATAGATGGCGCTGACCATTCCGGTGTGATCCTGATAGTCTTTACGGAAGTGGCCTTCATATCCGAAAGAAATGTCCACCTTGTCGTTAACCTCGATGTTAACGCCGGCGCCAAATTCAACGCCGAAGCGTTTCAAGTGTTCGCCTTTGGCTTCATAAGCGGCGCCGTTGTTCAGGGTTACCAGCGCATTGTCTTCATCGGTGATGAGGTCATAGGTGGCAGCCAGGCGGGCTTCCGGTTTCCAACGGGTTCCGCCGCAGGTGGTAAATTGTTTTTCAAATTTAACGCCCATAATTGCGGTTAAGATGTCCGAGGTGTTGGAACTGACATATTGGTCGGCTGTATCGCGATAGCCGTCGCGTTTGAAGCGGGCGTAGCGCAATCCGATTTCCGGGGTGTAAATACCGAAGTCATAACCGGTCATGACCTGCAGGCCGAAAGAATCGACATCATATTTTGAACGAACCAGCAGTCCCTGCAGATTTTTCTTTTCTTCATAATCTGCCCAGCCATAGGTAGCGATACCGTTGACATACCAGTTGGAGGGTTTGTACTCGCCGTAGAGAATGGCGGTGTGAGAAGTCAGGTCGCTGCTGCGCCAGAAACCGTCAATGTCGCCGTTGGTGTAAGCATAGCCCAAACCTAAGCGGAAATCTTCGCGGATCAGTTTGTCAACGCCCATGGACACGCCCTGAACGTCGGAAGAAAAGCCGTTATGCGCAGAGTATTTGGCATGGTTGACCAGCAGTTTGACCCAGGAGCGAACCTTGTTCAGAATGCCGTCTCCGGCAGATTTTCCTTCCGAAACAGGAGAGGACAGGCCGCCGGTGAGTTGTGAACTTACGGCGCCGATAATCTGATTTTGGATTTGGATTAAGGCTGTCTGGATAACCGGAGCTTCGGTCGGAGCCAAAGCGGTATAGGCGTCTTTTAAGCTGCCGACGTGTTGCAGATGCTGATATACTTCTTCAGCGCCGGCGGAGGTAAAGCCTGCTTTTTGCCAGGCTTCGGCAATGCCCATGGTTTCGCCGCCCGGCGTTGGCGTCGGGGTCGGATCGCCTTTTTTGGTGATGGTATATGAACCATCATCAGCATCATTATATTTGATTTCAAAGAAGTTGTTATCAGCGGCAATCGGGGCGTTGAAATCACCTTCTTCTAATTTTCCTGATGCATTCAAAATATCAACGGTAATTTCATCACTGCTGCCAAAAACGTTGGAAGCGACGGTAACCGTCATTTTTCCACCGTTATTGATGATATTAGTCGCGGTTAGCTTACCATACTGCGTTTCATTTTGAACGGTCAGAAACAGGTTGCTGTTGTTGCTGAAAGTTATATCTCCGTCAGCTTTTAATTCTTTGGATCCGATATCAATGCCGGCGTTGTCAAAGCTGATGTTTTTTCCGTTCAGGGTTGCCTGAGTGGCATCAATTTTTCCGATGTTGGTAAAAGATAAGCTGTTGTCTGCTGTCAGGGTGGAGGTTCCCAGCGCCAGACTGCCGCCCGTGAATGTCAGGTTACTGCCGTTGATTTTAGAATTGGCCAAAGTGACTGCGGTATTGGTAAAATCAATGTCTCCGTTTGCAAATAAATCGGCACCGTCTGCGGCGTTCAATGTAGCATTGCTGAAGGACAGCGTGTTGGTATAAATATCTGCATTGCTGCCTAATTTTAAGGTTGTTCTGTCAACCTCAATTGAACCGTCTTTGTTTTGAGAGGCATTGTTGATGCCGCCGCCTAAACTGACGACTTTTCCGCCGGAAATTTTTAAGGTGCCGCTGTTGTAGATGTCATTAGCAACGTTAGTTTTGGCCTTATTGCCGGAGAAAGTTATGTCTCCGTTGGTCGTGTCTAAAGTCAGCGTGCCGGCATTGTAGACGGCACCGCCTTCCGAGGTTGCAATATTGTTTGTGATTGTTGAGTCGCCATAGATGGTAAGGTTTTTGTTGGAAGCGTTATAAACAGCGCCGCCGTTTTGGGCTGAGTTTCCCTCAAAAGTAGAACCCTGAGCAACTGTAAGAGTGCCGTCATTATAAATGGCTCCGCCGTTTCCTTGGGTAGCCTGGTTGTTCTTGAAAACAGAACCTTGGTTTACGGTTAGTGTCTTGTCTGAACCGTTGTAGACAGCACCGCCTTTAGCACTATTTGAATTATTAGTATATCCTTGGATATCAAATCGATAGTCGGCAGTATTGGCACTGTTAATGACGGCGGCGGTTGTTCCGGTAGTCAGTTTAGTCCCATCGCTGGCTTGATTGCTGATAATATCGATGTTTTCTGCTGGGGACTGCATACTGTCAGTGATTTCGAAACTGCCTTTAACTCCCCATTTGTCACTGTTTTCGTTAGGATAATATCCGGCGGGAACATCACTGCCGAACAGATACAGTGTATTTCCGCTAAAAGTATATGCTTTAGAGATGATATAATTTGTACCATCATAGCTATAACGATAACCGTCGTTGTTTGTCCAACCCTCTTTAAATTTAGACATTTTGATTGTGGCGTGAGTTCCGCTGTCGATTGCATTTTTTGCGCTCTCGTCTAAATTAAAGGTAATAGAACCGTCCGTTGTTAAGTTTGTAGCATTAAGCTGACCGTATAACCAACTATTATTGTACGATATTGTCAGTGTTAAATTACTGCCCGAGTTGAAATTAATTGTGTTTGCGGCGACGGATGGTGCGGAAGCTTGCGTGGTGACAGCGTCGGAGATGTCAATATTGAGCGTACCGTCAATGTTGATGATGCCACTACCGCTGATACCGCCGTCCAGTTTAACACTCGCATCGGAAGAGATATTCATTAATGCATCTGATGAATTCAAATGTATGTCATTAGCCTTGTTGTTTGCTGTATTACCGGAAAAAGTAGTTGTTCCATCGGAAAAGTTTAATGAACCAGCAGTGATAAATATGGCACCACCATTGCCGGAGGTGGCAGTATTGTTTGAGAAAGTGGTGCCTTTTATGGATATAGAACTTGATTTATTATTTCCAAGATTATAAATTGCACCACCATCAGTTGAGGCTGTATTGTTACTGAATGTTCCTTGCTCTATTGAAATTTGAGATGCATTGTTGGATGCTCCGTAAGCGCCATAGTCATAAATGGCACCGCCCTTACCTGACGAACCAGTTGCCTTATTTCCATCAAAAGTGTTGTTAATGATGGAAAGATTAATACCATTATTATAGAGAGCTCCGCCGCCTGAATTAGAATTACTATTGTTCGAAAATGAGGAGCCGGAATTTAGGGTAAAGTTTCCTGATGTAGATTGATATATTATTGCACTTCCTCTGTTTGACGTAGAAACGTTATTTTGTATATTGGCAGTAAAATTTAAATTTGTTGTATTTTGGATATCTATAACAGGTGACAGAGATAGTGTGCTTTGATTGTTTTTTAAGGTCTGAGAGTTATAGGTGCTACTGTTGCCATTATCAATGAGTAGTTTTTGCGAAATTTCGATAGCAAAGGCCGGGGAAGTTACGGCAACGAGGGTTAAAGCGGTGGAAGTCAACAAGAATCTGCGCATTTCTGATATCCTTTATGAACATAATTACAGAGGGTCTGCTATATAAAATTATCTCAATAATAAGGGATTTTCTTGTAAATGCAATATTTTTTAAGGGGTTGTGCGTACAAAAGTGTAAGGCTGGGATGTTTCGACTTCACTTCGTTTCGCTCAACATGACAATGTTTTTTATGTGCCGCGCGCCCACGCCGGGTCCTCTTGAGGCTGTCGAAGGGGCTCGGCAATGTGATAAGGCTGGGATGTTTCGACTTCACTTCGTTTCGCTCAACATGACAATTGTTTTAATGTCATCCTGAACGAAGTGAAGTATCTCATTCTTAATTAATCGGCTGGGATGTTTCGGCAGGTTCAACATGACCGGGCAGCGCCCGGAGGCAATAATCGGCTGAGATGTTTCGCGGTGCTCAACATGACATTATGGGTTAGAAACGATATTCCGCCTTGATAACGCCGTTGTGGCTTTGATAGTCGTCTTTGAAATATCCTTCATATCCCACCGAGAAGTCTATTTTTTGTTTAATCCGAAAATGCAGTCCGGCACCGATTTCAATGCCCAAACGGCTGACCGGGTCTGAAGATACGGTATAAGACGCGCCGTTTTCGAGCATGACGACGGTGTTTCGTCCCGGGGTTGTGAGGTCATAAGTGAGGGCGGTTTTGATTTCGGGCAAAACCAGAGTTTCATCGGACAAGGAGAAACGCCAGCGCAGGCGGCTGCCGGCAACTGCCGTTAATAAATCTGTATTATAAGCCCCGTAGTTTTGTCCGGCGGAATCGCGGTATCCGCGGTGATGGTATCGGGTATAGCGCAGTCCCGTTTCAGGTGTGAAAGCACCAAAGTCATAACCGCTCATTACCTGCAGAGCGGTTGCTGCCACGTCGTATTTTGCCCGCAGGGGGATGCCGGCGACGTTTCCGGTTTCTTTATAAGCGGTTTGCCCGTATGAGGCAACGGCGTTGACATACCAGTTTGCGGGACGATATTCTCCGTATAAAACCGCCGTATGCGAATCGAGGTCTGTTTGGCGCGGACGGCCGCCGATATTGCCGCTGACATAGGCGTAGGCCGCTCCCAGCCGCAGTTCGGGCGCGATTTGTTTGTCAGCCCCCATTGATATGCCGCTCATATCTGCGGAAAAACCGCCTTGGCCGGACAGTCTGGCATGGTTGCCTAAAAGCTTGACCCAACTGCGGTGACGGTCAAAGGTTTCGTCTCCGGCAGCCAAACCGTCGGCAGCAAAAGCCGAACCGACGCGGAGACTTTCACTGACGGCGCTGATGACCTCACGGCTGATTTCGTTGCTGACAAGCCGGGCATTCTCCCGGGAATCCGGAGCCAGAGTCTCAAGGGCCCGGTTGCGGGTTTCGGTGTCCGTATTCAGCAGGCCGGAGGCTATCTCATAAGCCGCGGAATTTTCTGCAAAACCGCCGGATTCAAGCCAGGCGTCGGCAATCGAGGCGCTTCCGGCGGGTTGAGAATCCGGAACTTCTTCAGCGGTATTGCGGCTGAACAGAAATTCTCCCGGCGTTTCGGTAGCGGTGACGCTGTATTTGTCGCTGCCGCTGAGGTTGTTGTATCCGTCCGCGCCGGCGAGATTGTCAAAATTGCCGTTGAACTCTGCGTCGATTATTTTCAGCGTCTGCGTTTCCGCGCCGTTATAGGTGTTGATGTCAACGTTGATGTTGATGTTGTTGTTGCTGCCGGAAAAGTTGACGCGGTCGGCGAAAATCCGTCCGAAGTCCAATCCTGAAGCTGAAGAGCGGAGCGTGAGACATAGGTTGGCGCCGCCGTTGAAATTGAGCTCTCCGCTGTAGATTTCTGCGGTTTTTATATCAAGATTTCCGTTTGTTATGTTGATGACGGCATCTTTGTTTTGACGAATGTTGTTGATTCCGCCCCAGATTTCGACCGTGCCGGGACCGCTGATGTTGATTTCGACCGGGGTGCTGCCGACGGAGGCGGTTGAGATGTCGTTGTATATGTTTCCGACCCGGTTGTCTTTGAAGACGATGTTTCCCTCAGATGTGTCAAGATTGAGCGTGCCGAAGCTGTAAATTGCGCCGCCGTCGTTTTCGGCCTCGTTGCCGATAAATTGTGAATCTCCTTTTATGTTTATTGTGCTTTTGTCGCTGCCGTAAAGAGCTCCGCCATATGAAGAAGCATAATTATTATAAAAACTGCTGCCGCTGTTTAGTGTTAAAGAGCCTCGTCTATTAAAAATCGTGCCCGTATTGCTGTAGTTGTTATGCAGAATTGCTTGGATGGACAGGTCATAACTGTTATTGAGGGCTCCGTTTCGGTCCGTGCTGATTGCATTGAATATATCAGAATCGGTGGCGTCTTGATTGGTTATGATTTTGTCATTATATGAAGTTTTTGTATTTTCAGCATTGCCGGAGCTGCCGATATAGATATATTCTGCAGCAGAAACTGTTTGGCTGAGAGATGTCAGCACAAAAGCAGATATAACGCTTATATCCGAGATTTTGTTCATATCTTATTATGTTCTTTGTATATATAATGTTATGATTTTGTGGGGCAAGTATTAGCTTTATCTAACTTAATTGCAATAAATTTTTGCCGGGCGTGTAGACAAATTCGCCGCTTTCCGCAAATCGATGTTGCAATTTTGCGCGCATCTGTTTATTCTTGGGGACAAGTTAAAATTCTGAGGAGAAAACGATATGTTAAGAGACGATTTGCAAAACGCTTTGAAAGAATCGATGAAGAATAAGGATATGAATACGGTCGGTGCCGTGCGTCTGATTATTGCCGGCATGAAAGAAAAGGACGTCGATGCGCGCGGCAAGGGGCAGGAAAAAGCCAGCGATGCCGATTTGATGGCCATGATGCAGTCGATGATTAAACAGCGCAACGATTCAATCAAGATGTATATTGACGGCAACCGTCCGGAACTGGCCGAAAAAGAAAAATATGAAATCAGCGTCATTGAGCGTTTTCTGCCCAAACAGATGAACGAAGCGGAAATCGAAAATGCGGTGAAGGCTCTGATTGCCGAGACCGGCGCCGCTTCAATGAAAGACATGGGCAAGGTTATGGGCGCGCTGAAAGCCAAATATGCCGGACAGCTGGATATGGGAAAAGCCAACGCCGTTATCAAAGGCCTGTTGAATTAAACCGGCCGGCGGCCGCCGCAGACAAGTTTCAAAGCGGCCGCCGCAGCTTTTTTGATTGTAAGTTCAGATGGCCGATTTGCAAAAATTCTGTGACGAACTGAGGGCGAAGATATCTATTGTCGATGTCGTCGGCTCTAAGGTCAAGCTTGTCCGCAAAGGCCGGGAATATCAGGCCTGCTGTCCGTTTCACAACGAAAAGACGCCGTCTTTCACCGTTAACGAGGCCAAGGGCTTTTACCATTGTTTCGGCTGCGGCGCGCACGGTGATATCATCAAGTTTGAAATGGAGGCCAACAACCTTTCGTTTATGGAGGCGGTTGAAAAACTGGCCAACAAAGCGGGGCTGCAGGTGCCGCGGGATTCTTACGTGCGGCAGGAGGACGTTGAGAAACGAAACTCCCTTTATGACATTATGGATCTGGCCTGCAAGTTTTTTGAGAAAAATCTCAGAATGCCCGAAGGGGCACGTGCCATGGAATATCTGGCGCGGCGCGGTTTCGGCGAGGACATTATCGCCCGTTTCCGGCTGGGCTATGCGCCGGGCAATAACGGGTTGAAAACCTATCTGGCTTCCAAAGGGGTGGATGAGAAAGAAATGAACGAGCTCGGGCTTTTGACCATTCCCGAGGACAAAAACCGCCGCCCGCATGACTTTTTTCGCGACCGGGTAATGATTCCGATTATGGATAAGCGGGGGCGGGTGATAGCGTTCGGCGGCAGAATTATGGGCGACGGACAGCCGAAATATCTCAATTCTCCCGAGACGCCGATTTTCAACAAACGCCGCGTGCTTTATAACCTTAATAACGCGCGGGATGCGGGTTTTCAGGAAAAAAGGCTGATTATCTGTGAAGGCTATATGGACGTCATCGGTATGGACAAATACGGCATTCATTATGCGGTGGCGCCGCTCGGAACGGCTTTGACCGAAGATCAGATTCAGGAAGCGTGGCGGGTTGTCAGCGAACCGACCTGCTGTTTTGACGGCGACAATGCCGGACAGCGCGCGGCGGTACGTTCCGTGGACCGGGTGTTGCCTATTTTGAAGGCAGGCTATTCGCTTAAATATGTATTTTTAAGCGGCGCCAAGGATCCCGACGAGTTTTTGAAGACTTTCGGCCGGGACGAATTTTTGAAGGTAATTTCTCAAACCGTGCCGCTCAGCGAATTGTTATGGCGTAAAAATATTGAGGGCAGAGATGTTTCGACGCCGGAACAGAAAGCGCTGATAGAAAAGAACGTTCGCGAAGAAGTGGCCAAAATCGCCGACGAAACGGTACGCGGCTACTATGCTCAGGATATGCAGGACAAAATTTACAACGAACTCGGTCGGGGCGCCTCCTGGCGGGCAAGGCAGCAGTCCGCAAAACCGCGCGGCGAAACGTCTTCCGCCGCTTCGTTCCGACGAGACCGGCCGCGGCGTTACAACAACGAGCCTGATTGTCATCAGGCGGCTTTGGCGGGGCCTAAGGTCAATCTTGACGAGCTGGGCGCAAAATATGTACTTTCCGGCCTTATCTGTTATCCGAATCTGATTGAAGAATATGAAGAAAAGCTTTTAAATTTTGCCGTTAACAATCCGGATTTGCGTTATATTCTGGACGCGGTGTTTGAAATTGCCCATGACGAGGCGCCCGAAACCTTTGCCGATATGATGGCGGCGCTGAAAACCCGCAATTTGGAACAAAAAGCCGAGGCTCTGCTTGAATTTAAGATGATACGGCTGCAAAATCCCAATGATGTCAGAATGCGCGAAAATATTGACGGGCGGATTGTCGAATCGCAGCTGAAACAGATTGAAGCCGAGATAAAAGAGTGTCTGCGCGTTATGCAGACTTCCGAGTCGCTTTCCGATGAAATATATAAACGCTACGAATCGTTGAAAAAAGAGCGCGAAAGCTTAATTAACAGTCAGAATTTTGATTAAAATGCCGACCTCGGCAGGCAAAAACGGATTTATTTTGCAAATCTGCGCCCCGGGTGTTGACAAATCGGCAAGAAATCATTAAAAGCTTTACCAGCTAGCAATTTATATACATAAAAATCGATTTTTAAGGAATATTCATGTCAGATATAGATAATCAGGACCTCTATGAGGGGACGGCAAGCGACACCCCGTTGATTGATAACCTTGGAAGCGCCGTTAAAAGACTGATAGACAAGGGAAAGGTAAGAGGCTATATTACCGTGGAAGAGCTTAACCGCGCACTTCCTCCCGAAAGAGAATCATCTGAAAACATTGAAGACATCATGACCGGAATCTCGGACATGGGCATCAGCATTATCGCCGAATCTGATGTGGACAGCTTTGAACAGGAAGCCGACGAAGAAATTGAGGATTATGACGACGAGGACAGCGGCAATTTTGACGAGAAAGAACTCGGCCGCAGCGATGATCCGGTCAGAATGTATCTGAAGGAAATGGGAACCGTCGAACTGTTGTCACGCGAAGGCGAAATCGCTATTGCCAAACGTATTGAGGCCGGCAAGACGGTTATGATTGACGGTCTGTGCGAAAGTCCGATGACGCTGAAAGCCATTGCCGGCTGGCGCGACGATCTGGTTGAAGGCCGGATGCAGCTCCGCGATATCGTCGATTTGGAAATGATGTACGGCGACGATGCCGATGCCATGGCTTTTGAGGAAGATGTAGCCGCCGATGACGATTTTGAAAAAGTGGCCGAGGAAATTGCCGAAAAGGACAACCTCGACGACCTTGACGACGATTTGGCCGACGATATTGAGTTGGACGACGATGTGGAAGGCGACGTGGTTGACGACGAGGAACCGGAAGACGAAGCCGGTGCCGACGAAAGCCATGAGACCGGCGGCGATGATGAAGACGCCGACGGCGCAGCCGGCCGCATTTCCGCTTCGGTTTCGGCCAT
>CALXRQ010000010.1 GCA_944390895.1 uncultured Alphaproteobacteria bacterium | reverse complement strand
ACAGCTGCAAACAGACTCATTGACTTAAATTGGCTAAGCTGTAAATCTTCCCGTGCAGGAAATACAGCAGGAAGATCACGCAAAACCTACTACGTCAACTCCGAAGTTTACGAACTCGCAGAAAATTTTTAAGAAAGGCAACGACAAAGGGCGGAGTTTTAATTCCGCCCTTTTTCTAAAAAGGAATGTCATCTTCCGGATGTTCTAAATCATAAAAGATTCCTGTATCTCTATCAAAAAAACACTTAATACGTCCATATCTACCCTTTGCAAGCATTATTTCACATTCATTTTCTGTTTTTCGACAATTCTTTTCCCATTCTTCTATTCGTTTTTGGAAATGTTCTTTTGTTTCTTTGTTTTTTATTTTAGGTTCTTCATTTTGAAGATAATAATATTCTCTGTACAAAAATAACAATTTATCAACATACTGTAAAATCTTCCTATCTTCACCACAAATGTCATAGGAATAGGGACGTTTATCTTTTCTATGCTCCAAATTACGATTTAATTGCGATAAAACCAGAATAGGAACATTAAAAGTTTGAGCAAGCTTTTTTATTTCTTTCATTCCCACATCGCTTCCCATAAACGGAAATAGTTGTACATAATCAACTACAATAAAAGCAACATGTTTCTGCTGATTAACCTGTTGAATAATATTTTCCATTTCACACATATCATCAAGATAATCACAAATATACAAAGGCAATTCAGATATACGTTTAGTCGCATTTATAATTGCTTCAAAATCCTCATAAGTTTTTTCAAAACAGACGTCACTATACCGCTGATATCTCGCTTCCCAGCTAGGTTGTTTTGTTTCATGAGAAATAAATCGTGGCAAAAGTATATCTCTTGAAGATTCTAAACTAAAATATAAAACACAATCTCTATTTTGTGGGATTTCTAAAAAAGTTTTCGCTAATTGGTATGAGCAGTTCACTGCAAAAGAAGTTTTCCCCATTGCAGGTCTAGCACCAAGCAAAATAACTTCTCCATTTCGCATCCACTCCATTCGTTCATCTAACACTTTTATGCCAGTAGAAAGTCCTAGAGGTTTGCCTCGGTTCTGATACCTATAATCCAATTCCTCTAAATAGGATTGAACAACAGAAGAAACATGATAACAATTTTTATCCATTTAATTTTTCCTTTACAGGGAATAGTCGTAACCCCTCACGCCGATTATATTCATCAATGCGCTCACAACTATCGGGAAACCACCGACAAAGAAATTTATCCATTACCGGAAAATCTATTTTAACAGAATGGAGTAACCGTCCGTTGTCTATTAAATACCCCGTCCAATCGTCCGTTATTTCAGGAAACAACTGCCGAACCTCATCGTGGCAGGCAAGCTCATATTCCCAAGCAAACACATCAGGACCATTGGTTAAAATCCGCAATAACGGATTATCATTGATTAACTGAATAAGTTGTTCCTTATTCGTTATCCGATAAATTCTATCTTTTGCTGTATTCATTACCCCAAATCCTTAACATCAATTTCTTTGACTTTAACGCCCATTTCATCAAATACATCAACCTTGCCGGCATTATCAGATTTGACATAAATATTTATTTTATCAAATTTAAGAATTTCTCGACCAGTACCCCACGCAGGGCAACGCACATTTTTCCCGCCATTCCACACAATAGCAATCGGACCTTTAAGCGTATAAGGACACGTTGTTATTTTAGAACCGATAACGGACATATCTTTCAGATATTCAATCATTGATTTTATCCTTTGTGATATTAGATTGTTTATTCAGAAATTTTAAAAGACTATTGGCTTTTGATAGATTTTCATTTATATGATTAACTGTAAGAATGTCTTTTTTATCAATTTTTAAGGTTGCAATATCTTTTTTGATTTGCTGAACAAGAGGCATAAAATCAACATAAAAAGAATGTTGCATATCTGCCAATACTTGCAGTTTCGCCTTAAAAATATCATCATTCATATTTTATAAATCCAAGTCATTGATTGAAATTTCTTTTACTTTATATCCATTTTCATCATAAACATTAACAATAGACGGCATGTTTCTGTCGCGAACATAAATGTAACTATTATCACACTTTAATATTTCACAACCTGGTACAGCACCTGAACAACATCCGCCAAGAGCTATTCCATTTCCATTAGTAAGAGAAACATTTAAAACACCTTGCATAATATGAGGAAAATTATTTATTCTTCCGGTACAACTATCCTCTATAAAATCAATCATTTTCATATCCTTTCGCAAAAAAAAAACTATATTTTCACTACGTCAAATTATGACGCATTGTTTATAAAATCTTGGACATCTTTTATATCTTTTGCCTTTTTATAAGCGTAGGTTGTTGTTCTTCCCATACGATAAGCGGCTTTATATCCTTTTATTACAACTGCTTTCTGTAAATCTTTTATCAAAGATTTACTATTAAGGGTTATTTCCTTATTGTCACTGGCAAACTTAAAGCAAAGTTTGACCTCAGAAGTTACGCCGTCCTCAAAAGATATTTCTATTTGTTTGTAATTCTCACCATTTCCGCAATTTACCCAGTCAAAATAACAAGCATAGAAACCACCTCGGGCATTATTAACCCAGTCAATATTAAACTCGTGTCCGATTAAGGCAGAACTCAGATAATCAAACCATTTTTCCTTGCACCAAGTTCTTATTTCAGCGTTATCACAATTTTTTATCCGCTTTTCTATACTATCCAGTCGGCTGTAAAAACTTTCAAAAATCAAGTTGTTTTCAGGATTCGTTTTTAATAAATCCAACATATCTTTACGTCTGAGAGAACAGCAATCACATTGCGGCAAGACTTCTTTATCAACGGTTTCATAAGGGCGAACATAGTCCAAGGTTTTTAAATAACAAACTTTGATTTTCCGTCCCGAAGATAAAGCACTATTTTTCAAAGCCTTAACATATTTAACAATTTGATTGCTATGTTCTTTTATGCCTGTCTTATCTTCAACGATTAGCAAATGGGAAGAGGTAATTGCCAAAACATCAATATTTAAATATTGTTTCCTGATTTCTAAAATTTCTTCGTTAGCAGGAATCCCGCACTTTTCTAAAAACAAATGTGCAATTTTAAATTCCCTCGGATAAGATTTTTTATACTTATCTAGACCAAAAGCTAACAGATAACAAATAAAAGCATCTTGCGACAACTCGCTTGTTGCATAATCAAATATATTCGGCTGTTCCATTTTATCACTCCCCAGTTAAAGATAAACCACCTTTGAAAGGTGGTCGGAGAGTTCGTAAATCATATTGGTGTCAATGATTCTTTTAGCCTTTAGAACCATACTATTTCAAAGATAAAGATATGGCTCTTGGACATTCGCTAAAAGCTCCCCGACCATATCTCTATGAATCGGGGATATATTTATTATCAGCTTTTACGAATAGCCGATAATTTGACGATGTTATATCCTAGCACCGACACCAATATTGAGCTTACGACAGCTCTCTTGCACCCAAAGGCACTCAGAACGCAGTTTCCCACGTTCAAGAAAAATATAACGCAATAAAAGTTGAAAAGCAATCTATTGTTCGAACCTATCAAGAACTTATTTAACGCAAGCAAAACTATCCCCAACTTCAAAGGGTTAGCCTAATAAGTGTGGACATTTAACAAAAAGAGCGCAAAAATATTGGTGTGGGGCGGAAAAGTCTGAAAGCTAATGAGGCTAACGCGGCTAATGAGGTTTCCCTCTAAGCCCCCGTAAAACATTGTAAATAGGTATCTCCAAAGAGGTTTAGGGATAAAAAAGGGAAAATTTGTTTAGGCATAAAAAATCAGGTTTTGATAGTGCTTATGAAAATAAGTTTTTCTTTCCTTAGATGAGGAATTTACGAGCAAGCTTAAACGCCGCAAACGCAATGTTTGCAAGGAGTTGAAAAAAATACTTGATTTATGTTTTTTTATACTATATAAATCGGGAAGATTCGTTAGGGGTATAGCTCAGTTGGTAGAGCATCGGTCTCCAAAACCGAATGTCGTGAGTTCGAATCTTACTGCCCCTGCCAGTCAAGATAAAGACGCCGAAAAGCGTCTTTTTTCTTTATAAATCAATAGCTTAACCGAGTCCGTGTGAGGCGTGCCAAATGAAGCTGTTTCCCGCTGGTTACACGGACTATCCCAGATGAAATCCTTTATTTTACAATCACTTAATGCGATGTGAATCCTATTGCCTTTCGGGATATATTAGTTAACAAAAATCAGATTTGAAGCCAGCCTAAAAGAAAAGTTTTTGACGCTGACGACGATTTATCTTTGCATAAAGAGTTGCTTCACATTTGTTATCAGATTGGAGTAATTGTATTGACTTTATAAAATTTAATAGATATTGTGAATAAAACTTTTAATGGTATCGGGAATATTTAAAATGACGGAAGATGAGATTAAAATTTTTAGAGATAAATTAGTAAGACACGCTGAAATGTGTCTACGTCGTAAGCCAAGTTGTGCAAGTGAAGAAGCTTGTAAACAAGGAATGATATTGCCGTTTATTTCATTGCTTGGGTATGATGTGTTTGATGTCAATGAAGTTAATCCAGAGCATTCAGCAGATTTTTCTGATAAATATAAAAATCGGGTTGATTATGCAATTCTTCGTAATGGAGAAGCTGTTATGGCTATTGAATGCAAGCAAACAGTTGATAAAGCGGATAGAGGCCAACTTAGAAGTTATTTTAACGCTTGTAAAAGTGTAAAATTAGGCGTTTTGACAGACGGTATTATTTACGAGTTTTTTGCAGATTGTGATTCTCCAAATATGATGGATGAAGAGCCGTTTTTACGCTTCAACTTTGATGAGTTTGCTAAAGGTAGGATAGATAATGAGCAGGTCAAAGCTATTTTGACATTTGCTAAAAATGAATTTGATCCAGATAATGTTGGTGCAGAAGCCAAGAAAAAACTTATATTTTCTTCAATTATAAATTTTTTAGAGAAAAATCTTGAAAATCCTTCAGATGATTTTATCGGTTATCTTCTTAAAAATTCTGAAGGTATTAGTCAAAAAATAACTCGTAGAGTCCTTGATGAAAATACTGAAATTGTCAAGTCTGCGTTTAAGGGATTTATTGATAAGAGAATTTTAGACCGTGTGGGGCTAACGGATAAACGCTTGGTCAAGATTGAGGAAAAAAAGGAAGATGTGGCAGAACCATCCCCTGTCCACTCAATTCAACAGTCAGATATTGTTACAACTGAAGAAGAAATATGTATTTATAATTATGCTAAGCAGCGTTTAGCTTTTCTTATTGATACAGATGAATTGTATCAAGGATTGAATAAAGTTGAGTGGAGAGATTATAAAACAACTTTTGTTGTTTTTTATAAAAAGGAGAGAAGCGGAAAACTTTTTGCAGTAGTAGAAAATTCTGATGGAACCAAAACTTTTTCTTTTCCATCTATAAATAAGGAAATACAGTGCAGAGAGGGGGAATATAAGGATATAGATGAGTTTTTGCTTGAATGTTATAAAAAAGCATTTGCTGATCTAAAATAGGTAGTCCGTGGATTGCACTATGTGTCCTGCCACTCAAGATAAACCGTCCGAAAGGGCGGTTTTCCCTTTATATATCAAGCACTTAAGTAAGTCCGTGTGAGGTGTGCCAAATGAGGCCATTTCCCGCTGGTTACACGGACTATCCCAGGTGAAATCCTTTATTTTACAGGCATTTAACGCGGTTTGAATCCTATCGGATTTCGGGATATGTTAGTTAACAGATTTACAAGTTAAAACAACACTTATTTATTTGTTTTTCTGATAAAGGCGATAATTAGGGAGGCAGTTGCCAAATAAATTGTTGTGTATGGATAAGACATAACATTCATACTGTATTCTACTGTAGTATCAGAGTAATCTATAATATATCCACTTCCAATTAGCATAACGAACACAATAAACATAAAGTATGGTATCCAACCGATAGCACATAAGTAATATGATGTTTTGGGGTAGTTTGATATAAAATTTGATAAAAACTTTGGCATTTTGTTAAAACACAGCATAAACATACCGAGGATAAATAATACAAATAAGATATCAGTAGTGTTTTCAAGCCCTAAAAAGGAAAAAGGAGTTTCTAAAACACCGTATATTCCGCCTAAAACTAAAGCTTCTTTTGACCATAATTTCATTGTTTTTACTCCTTGTTTCCAAATTGGTAAGTTAATTTATAATAATATTTATTTCTTTATTTTTTCTTACGGGAACGACAACTTTCGTTATAAGCGTTAATACCGTGCGCAACATGAGTCCCAACTTGGGGTGAAGTATTAATGGCTTTTATCCCATAACCAACATAAGGTGCTTTACTGGCTGCTCTTGATTGTAAGACATAATCTAACATCTTATTTCCAGTTGTTAATGTTTTAGGAACTGCAGCATCTTTTCTGATTTTTAAAAAATTTGACACAATTCCTTTAGCGGAACAATCATTATTATAACGAGATGCCGCTTTTGTTGATGTTGATAATTTTTTAGCCATTTGAATATCCTTTTTTAATAGTTAAACATAATGATAGCGCTATCAATTATTATATAGGTAAACAGTTTTAATAAAAGCAATAGTTGTGCAAAATATTTTTTTATCTTTTTTGTTTATAAGATAGTAGTCCGTGCATTGTCTTACTGCCCCTGCCACTCAAGATAAAGACGCTGAAAAGCGTCTTTTTTTTTATTATATATTGAGCATTTTGGGGATTATTTTGCTTCTAGGGTAATGTATTGGGGTGGAATTATACCGCCTTTAATGACAATCAGATAGTATGGAATGACAGAAAAACGTAAGCCTAATTTTTCATCGCAAACAGACCAGTCTACCGGAGAAGTGTCAATATCACTAATTGAAGTTAATTTTACCAAACGTTCATCAACATCTTGCGGAAAATCTTTATCTAAATTTGGTTTTATTGCCGGACTTACATAGACGGCTTCAATTAAACCGTCGTTTTGTAACGTATCTAAATCAATGGAAAACAAGTCCGCGTTCTCAATAAAAGGTTTGAACATATTGATGCTTTTTTCAGTCCATTGAATGGGCTCGGAAAAACCGCGAATGGCACGGCTGCGTCCCTCAAAACAATTTTCCATCCATTTGACAATTCCAGAATGGGTTGTTTCGCCGCCGGTGCGTCTGTAGTAGTAGCTTAAATCGGCATTAGGATTTTTTGCAAAAGATAATATCCCTTCTGTTAGAGCTGTGTTTCCTTTGGTGATGTAGTGGTACAGTTTTGCCATTTTAATATTTCCTGAAATTTTGTATATAATGATTATACCTATTTGGCAGCCTGTTTTGCGGCCAGAGTTTGTTTGACAATGTCTGCGGCCGTACCACGGAGTTTGTCCAGATCAACCATTTAGCCTCACTTAAGAAGTTTCTTCCGTTTATCATTATAATGTAAAAAAAGAAAAAATACAACGGGGTTTGGCGGGAAGAACAATTTGTCGAAGGCGGTTCTCTCTGGTGTTGTTTAAAATTCGGCAAAGTCTAAAAATTATGTTGCATTGTGGCAAATTATAGTTTATGTTTCCGTTAAATCGGTCGGTTTTGACGCGATTGTCGGCCTGTATCTGCTTTTTTTCAGGGCAGGAGGGCGTCATTGTCAAACGATCAGCAGAGTTTTAATTTGTAAAAATAGGATGGTTTAACCCATGGCAAAAGTAAGCCCGTTGCAATTTTTCCGTCAGGTAAAGCAGGAAGTCAAAAAGGTTACCTGGCCGACAAAAAACGAAGTTATCAGAACCTCAATAATGGTCATTATCATTGTTGCAATTGCTTCGGCATTTTTCTTTTTCGTTGATCAGATTCTGGGTTGGATCGTTAAGTCAATTTTAGGTATTGGGGAATAGTTCCATGGATGCTCGTTGGTATGTCGTAAATGTACACTCCGGTTCGGAGAAAAAAGTTGCGGAGTCAATTAAAGAACAGGCCGTTCTGAAAAAAATGGACGACAAAATCTTTGATATTCTGGTTCCGACCGAGGAAGTCGTTGAAGTTAAGAAAGGTACGAGAGTCAATACCGAACGCAAGTTCTTTCCCGGATATATTCTGGTTAAGATGATTATGACCGACGATGCTTGGCATCTGATTAAAAACAATCCCAAAGTCACCAACTTTTTGGGCAGCCGCAACAAGCCGTTTCCGATTACGGAAGCTGAAGCGCAGAGAATTATTACGCAGATGCAGGAAGGCATTGAGCGTCCGCAGACTGTGGTCGATTATGAGGTCGGCGAGCAGGTTCGTGTCAACGATGGTCCGTTTGCGTCTTTTGTCGGCTTGGTAGAAGAGGTTGACGCCGAAAAAGGCCGTCTTAAGGTTTCGGTTTCCATTTTCGGTCGTTCAACGCCGGTTGAGCTTGAATTCAGCCAGGTTGAAAAAGTTTAGAATATCGTATCTGAGTTCTGTCAGACCCCAGCGCCGGAAGCGGTGTCTGGGGTTTAATTATGTCCGGTACCGCTTTTTTCGGACCAGCCGGGAGCCGCACGTGACCAAAGCTGTTTGTTTTTGCCGCCGGGTTTGGCAATAATTCCGCCGATTGTGGGTTTCAGGCAGCCGGTGGTTTCGGGAAAAGAGAAAGGTTCTCCGGTAAGTTTGCATTTGGCCATATCGGCAAAAATTCTGGCTTCCATATATTTGCCGTTGTAGCCGTAACGGTCGGACCATTCGACAATCGGGGCAGGATTGAATATTTTGTTAAAAACCTCCTGATGTTCGGGCAATACTTCGGCTTTTCCGGCCAGAAGGTTTTTGAAGTCACTTAAAACGATCGGATTAAGCCAACCGCCGCCGAAGACCAGAAAATATTTGGGAAAGTCGAGATGTTCGGGAATTAGGCTGAGATTATAGGCAAAAATATAGGCGCTGAAAAATTCGGCGGTGCGAACCCGGTCTTCCAGACTGATATCTGCGTCAAAGAGTTCGGGAATGGCCCTGTACCATCCGGGATCTGAAGATTTGGGCGGGGGCATCATGATAAAGTTTTCGCGATTGTGGGTCTGGACGGCCTTTTCAAAGAGACTGCGCAAAAGCCGGTAGTTTATTTTTCCCCGTTTCCCGGTTTCGCCGTCCAAATCGCAGGGGATTCCTTTCTCTTCGCGCATCAGCATATCAATAAAGTGGTTGAAAGGGCCGACGTCCCAGCCCATAACGGTTTCGGTGCCGGTGATTTTGTCTTTGGATATAACGGCAACGTTTCCGGTGTTGCCGCCGTTGCAGAAAGCGACCGGAAAAACGTCTTTGTGCTGGAGGTCTCTGGTGATGTGCTGATTGTGCACGGGCGCCAGCGGCGCGGCTTCGCCGAGGTTCATTAAATCGTCGGAGCGAAAGTCAAAAGCAACCGGAATGCCGGTCAGGTCGGCCAGCATCTGGCCGCTGCCGATCTGCAGGGTGTAAATCTGTCCCGGGTCGCGGCTTTGCGCAATGGAGGGCGGGCAGTGAGCGCAGGTTTGTCCGTGAAAACCGATGAGGTCAATGCTGTCTTTGGCGATATGATTGTCTTTGAGCATTTCTTCCACCGTTTGGGCGACGAGAGAAACATATTGATCATGGAGCTTCTTGAAATTGAACTCGGAATCTTCGGCAATGCTCCGGATGTCGCAGCCGTTTTGCGAAAGCATAAATTTAAGCTGCCGGAAACTGTTGCTGAGAGCGGTGGGGATGGTTTTGCTGTGGCCGCAGACGTCCTGCATGGCATTGCCGCGAAATTCGGTCAAAACGGCGTCTACGGCGTCGAGCGAGTTGCCGGTCATAATGCCTATGCAGCGGTATATTTTGTCAGCCATGGACCTTCTCCCCGAAAATTTGGATGGAACCAATCATAACAAAATATAATTGCGGTGTCTATAAAAATTAAGCCCCGTCCTTGCGGTCGGGGCTATGGGTTATTTACTGTTCAGACGACAAAGCCGCAGATGACCTTTATGGCTTTGTAACCTGATAATTTTACTTTGACCGAGAGGCCGGTGCGGGCGTGTTTGCAGCGCTTGGCAAAGGCAAATACGTTGGGCCGGAGGTATATTCTCATGTTTTCTCCCCGGATTTGGTCAATTGTTCCGTCAACGACAGAACCGACGGGGTTTTCCATGATGAACAAGTCTGTGGGCAGATAAAGCGGAACCACGGAAAGAATGTTTTTGCGGTTGACGCCTTTCAGCTCGACTTCGACAATTTCGTTGCGTCTGAAGATCTGATGAGGATTGATGTTGCCGCCGAGCACGTGATAAACGGCGGGGAAAACTGCTCCTCTTCGGTTTTTTACTTCAAAGACAACCTGATTGTCTTTTACTCTTTTTACGACAGCGTTATAGCTTTTCTCTGCATCAAAACCTATGATATAGAGAAGTTCCTCGGCTCTCATAACATTATTTTTTTAAGGGTTAATATTCCGGTTTGTCGAGATAATTATTACAGAAACCGGGTTAACCGGGCACAAGCTTAATCCATAATAATTGTTTATTACTTTCTTTATAGCATATCTGTTTGTGTAAATCAACAATTTTAGACAAAAAATGATGCGCTGTTTTTTTCTGAATCGAATCAGGGCGTTGTCGTAAATTTTTTGTAAAAAGTAGTTGCAAAATGAATTTGTTGTGGTATACAAAGGCGACTCTCGAAAAGGATTTTTATATCTTTGGGAGAGCGAATCGTAAATTTTGTTAACATAATTTCGTGGGAGACCAGCCATGGTCTGGACCACGAACCCGAAAATTGAGGTATAAAATGGCTAAGTCTAAAAAGAAAATTTTAGGTTTGATCAAGCTTCAAATTCCGGCAGGCAAAGCTAACCCTTCTCCTCCGGTTGGTCCGGCTCTCGGCCAAAAAGGCTTGAACATTATGGATTTCTGCAAACAGTTTAATGCTGCTACCCAGAAAATGGAACCGGGTATTCCCGTTCCGGTCGTTATTACGGCTTTTGAAGACAAATCTTTTACCTTCGTAACCAAACTTCCGCCGGTCAGCTATTATATTAAGAAGGCTGCCAACGTTAAGAGCGGTTCCAAAGAACCGACCAAGGTGGTTGCCGGCCAGATTACGATGGCTCAGGTTAAGGAAATTGCCGAAGCCAAATTGCCGGATCTTAACTGCGCGACCGTCGAGGCCGCTATGAACATGGTCAAAGGCCAGGCATATTCTATGGGCATTAAGGTAGTGGAGTAGGACGATGCAGGGAAAAAGAATCGTAAATGCATATAAGACAGTTAACAAAGATCAGGCTTATGCCCTGAAAGAAGCTGTTAAAATCGTTAAAGAAAACGCTACCGCCAAATTTGACGAAACCATTGATGTCGCCATTAATCTGGGCGTTGATCCGAAGCATGCCGACCAGATGGTCAGAGGCGTATGCTCTCTGCCGCACGGCAACGGTAAGAAAATCCGCGTTGCGGTTTTGGCTCAGGGCGAAAAAGCCGACGAAGCCAAAGCTGCCGGTGCCGATATTGTCGGTGCCGAAAGCCTGATTGATTCCATTTTGTCGGGCAAGGTTGATTTTGACCGCTGCATAGCAACCCCGGATATGATGGGTATGGCCGGTAAAGTTGCCCGCGTTCTGGGTCCGAAAGGCTTGATGCCGAACCCGAAATTGGGTACGGTTACCATGGATGTTGCCAATGCCGTTCAGAAAGCCAAGGCCGGTGAAGTTCAGTACCGCGTTGAGAAAAACGGTATTGTTCATGCCGGTATTGCCAAGGCTTCTTTCAGCGAAGAGCAGATCTATGACAATGCCAAAACCTTTATCGACGCCATCATCAAGGCCAAACCGGCCGGCGCCAAAGGTACTTATATGAAGAAAGTGTCTTTGAGCAGCACGATGGGTGTCGGCATAAAAGTTGATGTATCGGCTTTGTAGTTTTTTGGGGCTTTGCAAAGAGGCCTTCATACTTGTAAGTTTATCGCTTATGTACTTTTTTAGTGTACATGTCGCTCAAAACTTACTGCGTAGCAAGACCTCTTATCAAAACCATTGCTCCATATTTTAAGTTTTGGGTGGTGAACTTATCACCACCCGCTCTCAAGAGCAGAGATTGTATCAACCCTCTTGAAAACTGTCCAAGACTGCAGGTGACCAAACGAACTTCAGATGTTCGGGAAGTCCTAAATATCCTGCATAGACGGGAGTAGAGAATATTTATATCTTTTTTCTCCTGGACAGATTAGGTCCCGTGATCAGAGGGACAGAGTAATCTGTTTTTTCTTTGATTGCGGAAAGTGTTGAAATGCATCATGAAAATGATGTTTATTTGGAGACAATAAGTGAATCGCGAAGAAAAAGCACAATTGCTCAGCGAACTGAATGAACTGTTTACGAATGCTGAAATCGTTGTCGTCTCTCATTACAAAGGTTTGACGGTTGCGGAAGTTTCAGAATTGCGTAATAATGTCAGAAAAGCAGGCGCTGGCTTTAAAGTTACAAAGAATCGCATTACTCGTCTGGCTCTTAAAGGCACTAAGTTTGAAAATCTGGTTGATCTGTTCAAAGGTCCGACTGCAATTGCATTCGCCTCTGATCCGATCTCAGCTTGCAAAGCTTGTGTCGAATTTGCTAAAACCAATGAAAAGCTGATTGTTGTTGGCGGCGCTATGGGAACCGGCGTTCTCTCCGTCGAAGAGATCAAAAAGCTGGCTTCTATTCCGTCCATGGACGAACTCAGAGCCAAAATCATCGGTTTGCTGCAGGCTCCTGCCGCTCAGCTGGCAAGAGTTACCAAGGCTTACAGCGAAAAAGAAGCTGCTTAGTTATTTTTTATTTTTATGTCGTTATTACTTGTTAGTTTTTCGTTCATGTACCTTTTGTTGTACACTTCGCTCAAAACTAACGGCGTACTAACTGTCCTAAAAATAAAAAATGGTAAGCGAATGAGTAATAAGATTTTTAATTTGATTTAATTTAATTTATTGGAGAAAAAATATGGCCGATTTAGCCAAGTTAGTAGATGAATTGTCAGCTTTGACCGTTATGGAAGCTGCTGATCTGTCAAAAATGTTAGAAGAAAAATGGGGCGTTTCTGCCGCTGCTGCCGTTGCTGTTGCTGCCGGTGGTGCTGCTGCCGGTGCCGCTGCTGAAGAAAAAGATGAATTCGATGTCATCTTGGCCGAAGCCGGCGCTAACAAAATTAACGTCATTAAAGAAATCCGCGCTATCACCCAGTTGGGCCTGAAAGAAGCCAAAGATCTGGTTGACGGTGCTCCGAAGACTGTTAAAGAAGGCGCTCCGAAGGCTGAAGCTGAAGAAATTAAGAAGAAACTGGAAGCCGCTGGTGCTAAAGTTGAACTGAAGTAATTTCTTTTCAGAATGAAATAAAAAACCTCCCGTTGCCGCGGGAGGTTTTTTTATATGGGAACGTGAGCGTATTCAGATTAGATTCATAGTGACATATTGGGGGAATAACATTTGACTTTTACAAATTTGTGAAATAACCTAATTTTGCATCAGTTGATTACTGATGTGAGGTTTGAAACCCTCTAATGGTTGTCCGTAAGGCGGATGTAAAACTACCTTTTTGCCTATTTGGTAGGAAGGTAGTTAATAAGGTATATACTTATATCAAATACGCTACACTATTACCATTAATAGGTTTCAACTTCCTACCACCTCTCATCAAGGTGGTGTTTTTTTGCAACTATATAGGGGTGTTTTAATATGATGAAATATATTCCATTTTTTAGTGTCTTACTTTTATCTGCTTGTTGTACAATGTTCAGCAGTTCATCTCAGTCAATAACTTTTGATTCCAATGTAAAAGAAAGAATTCAAATATATGCTGATGGTGCGTTAGTTTGTAATAAAACCCCTTGTGTTGTTGAAATAGATAGGCATAGTGGGCCGATGAATATCGTTGCAAAAGCTAAAGGTTACGAAGATACGATAATGCAAAATAAATCAAAATTAAATCCTGTGTTTTGGGCGAATGTTTTATTTATATATCCGACATCTTCAACAACTGATTTTGCTACAAATGCTATGTGGAAATATTCTCAAGACGGTATTTATATAAACATGGAAAAAAAGGGAATGAATGTTGCAGAAAAAGCAAAATTTAACAAAGATTCTCGGATACGGCATTATGTATTATATAGTTATGCTGAAATTAAAATTGGCAATCCTGAATATATGAAAGCTTTAATGAATTTAACGGGGATGGAGAAAGTAGAATTAAATAGAATAATTGCTTCTTCATTAACTGAGGTTGAGTTAGCAAATAATTTAACTAATGGATAAGAAAAAGGAAATAATCAAATGAAAATTATATTTTCGTTAAGTTTAATGGTGTTGTTTTTATCAAGTTGTTGTACGGAAGCTAATTACAAGCATCTGTTAAATTCAAGATTAGATATGGATGAAAATGAATTAATTGAGCATATTGGAAATCCAACATCTGTATATGATACCCCTGAAAAACGTTCTTTAGAATATAGGGAAAGCAATACGTATTGTACTCAATATGGCTGTTTTACAGATTGGTGTACAACGCAATATATGATTAAAGATGGTAAAGTTGAAAGATGGTCATATAGGGGTAATGATTGTTGTGCTTATCAATAATATATATTTTACTCTAAAATGAAAAATTGAGAAGGATAAAAATAGAGATTGTGATCATGCCATCTCTATTTTTTTATTAGAAATTTTGTGAGTTCTTCGACAAAAATGGTTGCTTTTGGCAAGGGCGGAGTTTCGAACCTGAAAACGAATCGCCTAAAAGCGGAAAGTGAGTCTTTTAGACTCTTTTGAAAAATTTTGTTGTGCAAAAAAGATAAAATTCTTGACTCGGATAAGCGAATAATTGTTGCAATTTTAGACTCAAGGGTATAAAAGTAGACGAATTTAAAATTTATTATTTTGCGAATCGCGTTCAAGTGAATTTTCATTCGAGGGTTTGGCGCGTTTCACATCCCTAAAAATCGATTTTTTTACATAACCTTCTGCGGTCGGGATGCGGTTTGTTCCGCTGGTATTGTCGCAGAATCATAACCTAAGGATAAAAGCACAATGTTGAAATCTTATACGAGCAAAAAACGTGTAAGAAGAAGTTTCGGCAGAATCGATGCTGTTGCAGATATGCCGAGCTTAATCGAAATTCAAAAAGGTTCTTATGACAGCTTTATCCAAGCCCCGGGCTCCGAGCCCTGCGAGTTCGGTTTGGAAGAAGTTTTCAAATCAATTTTCCCCATTAAAGACTTTTCCGGCAACGGCGAACTGGAGTTTGTAAAATATGAACTCGAAGAGCCGAAGTATGACGTTGACGAATGTATCAAACGTGACATGACCTATGCCGCTCCGGTTAAAGCTACCCTGCGTTTGGTCGTTTGGGATACCGACGAGGCCACCGGCGCCAAGTCCATCCACGACATTAAAGAACAGGACGTTTATATGGGCGACATTCCGCTGATGACGGACAAAGGTACTTTCATCTGCAACGGTACCGAGCGTGTCGTCGTTTCGCAGATGCACAGATCCCCGGGTGTGTTCTTTGACCATGACAAGGGTAAAACCGTCGCTTCCGGTAAATATCTGTTTGCCGCCCGCATTATCCCTTACCGCGGTTCCTGGCTGGACTTTGAGTTTGACGCCAAAGACCTGATTTATGCCCGTATTGACCGCCGTCGCAAGCTGCCGGTTACTTCGGTTTTGTATTCTTTGTATTCTAAAGAAACCGAAGAAAAAATCGCCAAGCTGGCCAAAGAAGGCAAGAAAATTGATCCGGCCGAAATCAAAGGTATGGATAAGGAAGAAATTCTTTCTTACTTTTATGATGTTGACACGTATACCGCCGACAAGAAAGCCTGGAAGGTCAAATTTGAACCTTCCCGCATGAAGGGCGTTAAATTTGACTTTGATCTGGTTAATGCCAAATCCGGCGAAGTGGTTCTGGAGCAGGGCAAAAAGCTGACTCCGCGTTCGGCTCAGAAACTGGCGGAAGCCGGCCTTGAATTTTATAAGGTTGCCGGCGATCAGCTGCTCGGCAAGTTTTTGGCGGCAAACGTCGTTGAAGCCAAGACCGGCGAAATCATCGCCGAAGCGGCTGACGAAATTACCGAAGAAATTTTGGAAAAAATCACCAAAGCCAAGATCAGCGAAGTAAAGACCCTGTTTATTGACGGCGTTAACGTCGGACCTTATATCAGAAACACATTGGTTTCCGACAAAAACTCCTGCCGTGAAGAGGCTTTGCTTGATATCTACCGCGTTATGCGCCCGGGCGAACCTCCTACATATGAAACGGCAGACCAGTTGTTTAACGGCTTGTTCTTTGACAACGAGCGTTATGACCTGTCTTCGGTCGGCCGCGTCAAGATGAATGTTGCTCTCGACATTTCCTTTGACGAAGCTCCGGATACCTATCGCGTTCTGCGCAAAGACGATATTCTGCGCATTGTCAAACGTTTGGTCGAGCTCCGTGACGGTAAAGGCGAAGTTGATGATATTGACCACTTGGGCAACCGCCGCGTACGTTCGGTCGGCGAGCTGATGGAAAATCAGTATCGCATGGGCCTGCTGCGTATGGAAAGAGCCATTCGCGAAAGAATGTCCTCAGAGGTTTTGAACAATGTCAAACCGCAGGATCTGGTCAATGCCAAACCGATTGCTTCGGTCATTCGCGAGTTCTTCGGTTCTTCTCAGCTGTCTCAGTTTATGGATCAGAACAACCCGCTGTCGGAAATTACGCACAAACGCCGCTTGTCCGCATTGGGCCCCGGCGGTCTGAGCCGTGAGCGCGCCGGATTTGAAGTCCGAGACGTACATCCGACCCATTACGGACGTATCTGCCCGATTGAAACGCCTGAAGGTCCGAACATCGGTCTGATCAACTCCTTGTCAACCTATGCCCGCATTAACAAATACGGCTTCATTGAATGTCCGTACCGCAAGGTTGTCAACGGTGTGGTTACCAAGGAAGTCGTTTATCTGTCAGCCAATGAGGAAGGCAAGTTCAAAATTGCCGAGGCTAATGCCAAGGTTAAAGAAGACGGACATTTTGAAAATGATCTGATCGCCTGCCGCAAAGCCGGTGAATTTGAGTTTGCAAAGCCCGAGGAAATTGACTTTATCGACGTATCGCCGAAACAGCTGGTTTCCGTTGCTACCGCATTGATTCCGTTCTTGGAAAACGATGACGCGAACCGTGCATTGATGGGTTCAAACATGCAGCGCCAAGCCGTTCCTTTGCTTCGTTCCGAGGCTCCGCTGGTCGGTACCGGTGTTGAAGGCACCGTGGCTAAAGATTCAGGCGCTACCGTGGTTGCCAAACGTGACGGTGTTGTTTCTCAGGTTGACGCAACCCGCATCGTGGTTACCTCCGAAGGCGAGAATGTAACCGATGCCGGCGTTGATATTTACAAGCTGCAGAAATTCCGCCGCTCCAACCAGAATACCTGCATCAATCAGGTTCCGCTGGTTAAGGTCGGCGACAAGGTTAAGGCCGGCGACATTATGGCCGACGGTCCCTGCACCGATATGGGCGAACTGGCTCTGGGCAAGAACGTTCTGGTTGCTTTCATGCCTTGGAACGGTTTGAACTATGAGGATGCTATTCTGCTTTCCGAGCGCATTTCCCGCGATGATGTCTTCACTTCTCTGCATATTGAAGAGTTTGAAGTTATGGCTCGCGACACCAAGCTCGGACAGGAAGAAATCACCCGCGATATTCCGAATGTCGGCGAAGAGGCTTTGCGCAACCTTGACGAAGCCGGTATCGTTTATATCGGCGCCGAGGTTAAGGCCGGCGACATTCTGGTCGGTAAGGTTACGCCGAAGGGCGAATCTCCGGTTACGCCGGAAGAGAAACTGCTGCGCGCCATCTTCGGTGAAAAAGCCAGCGACGTCCGCGATACTTCTCTGCGCGTTCAGCCGGGTATTGAGGGTATTGTGGTTGATGTTCACGTCTTCTCCCGCCGCGGCGTTGAGAAAGACGAACGCGCTTTGTCGATTGAGCAGGAAGAAATTTCGGCTCTGGCCAAAGACCGCGATGACGAAATCAACATCATCCGCACCAGCTTTGAGCACCGTCTGAAATCCATGCTGCTTGGCCATGTTGTGGTTGACGCGCCGAAAGGCATTTCCAAGAACACGACTTTGACGGCCGATGTTTTGGATTCCGTTCCTTCTTCGCAGTGGCGTAAGATTGTCGTTAAAGACGAAGACGTCATGTCCAAGATTGAAGAATTGGTTGCCGCTTTTGACGCCCGTATCGAAAAGATTCAAAAGCATTTCGACAACAAGGTTGAGAAAGTTCAGCGCGGCGATGATCTGCTGCCGGGCGTTTTGAAGATGGTTAAAGTCTTCATTGCCACCAAACGTAAGATCCAAACCGGTGATAAAATTGCCGGACGCCACGGTAACAAAGGTACGATTTCCCGCGTGCTGCCGCTGCAGGATATGCCCTATATGGAAGACGGCACTCCGGTTGACATCGTGCTCAACCCGCTCGGTGTTCCGTCCCGTATGAACGTGGGACAAATTTTGGAAACCCACCTCGGCTGGGCTGCGAAAGCTCTCGGCGAAAAACTTAACGAGATGATGGAACAGTACAAGAGAGGCGAAAAATCCATCAAGGAACTTAATGACGAACTGAAAGCCGTTTATGGTGAGAAACAGTATAAGGAAGACATTAAATCCTTGAGCGAGCCTGAGTTGGAAGAGATGATTTCCAATCTGAAACGCGGTGTACCGATGGCAACGCCGGTATTTGACGGCGCTTCGGGTGACGACATCAACTCAATGCTGTCTCTGGCCGGTTTGCCGACTTCGGGTCAGATTGACCTGTATGACGGTCGTACCGGTGAAAAATTTGACCGTAAGGTTACGGTTGGTATCATCTATATGCTTAAACTTCACCACATTGTCGACGAGAAAATGCACGCTCGTTCCGTCGGTCCGTACAGTCTGGTTACCCAGCAGCCTCTGGGCGGTAAGGCTCAATTCGGCGGTCAGCGCTTCGGCGAGATGGAGGTATGGGCTCTGCAGGCTTACGGCGCTGCCTATACGCTGCAGGAAATGTTGACGGTTAAATCCGACGATGTTAACGGCCGTACCAAAGTCTACGAAGCAATCGTTCGCGGTGATGACGGTTTTGAAGCCGGAATTCCTGAGTCCTTTAACGTTTTGGTTAAGGAAATCAAATCTCTGTGCTTGAACGTCGAATTGTTGAACGAAGAAGTTTAAGGTAAAGGAGTAAGATATAAATGAATGATATAATGAAATATTTCGGTCAGCAGGTTTCTGGCGAATCTTTTGACCAGATTAAAATCTCTATTGCCTCTCCTGAACAAATTCGTTCCTGGTCTTACGGTGAAGTCAAAAAACCGGAAACCATCAACTATCGTACGTTCAAACCTGAGCGCGACGGTCTGTTCTGTGCCCGTATTTTCGGACCGGTTAAAGACTATGAGTGCTTGTGCGGCAAATATAAGAGAATGAAATACCGTGGCGTCGTCTGCGAGAAGTGCGGCGTTGAGGTCACGCTCTCCAAAGTCCGCCGCGAGAGAATGGGTCATATTGAGCTGGCCGCTCCGGTTGCTCATATCTGGTTCCTGAAATCTCTGCCGAGCAGAATTTCAATGCTGACGGATATTCCGATGAAGGCTTTGGAACGCGTTCTGTATTTTGAAAGCTATATCGTGATTGAACCGGGTCTGACCCCGTTGTCGGTCAACGAGCTTTTGAGCGAGGAACAGTATCAGGAAGCCGTTGACGAATACGGCGAGGATGCTTTCCGCGCCGGTATCGGCGCCGAGGCACTTAAAGAGATTTTGGCCGCCATTGATTTGGAAGCCGAAAGAGATGCCATTCGCGCCGAGCTCAAAGACAACGCTTCGGAAGCCAAGCGTAAGAAACTGGTTAAGCGTTTGAAAATCATTGAAGCTTTCATTGAATCAAACACCAAACCGGAATGGATGATTCTGACGGTTCTGCCGGTTATTCCGCCTGAGCTGCGTCCGTTGGTTCCGTTGGACGGCGGTCGTTTTGCGACCTCAGATCTGAACGATTTGTACCGCCGCGTCATCAACCGTAACAACCGTTTGAAGAGACTGATGGAACTGCATGCACCGGATATCATTATCCGCAACGAAAAGAGGATGCTGCAGGAATCCGTTGACGCACTGTTTGACAACGGCCGTCGCGCCCGCGCCATTACCGGCACCAACAAGCGCCCGCTGAAGTCTTTGTCCGATATGCTCAAAGGAAAGCAGGGCCGTTTCCGTCAGAACCTTTTGGGTAAACGCGTTGACTATTCCGGCCGTTCGGTTATTACGGTCGGTCCGGAACTCAAGCTGCACCAGTGCGGTCTGCCGAAGAAAATGGCTCTGGAACTGTTCAAGCCTTTCGTTTACGCCAAACTGGAACTGTACGGTCATGCAACAACCATTAAGGCTGCCAAGAGAATGGTTGAAAAAGAACGTCCGGAAGTATGGGATATTCTGGAGGAAGTTATCCGCGAGCATCCGGTTATGCTGAACCGTGCGCCGACCCTGCACAGACTTGGTATTCAGGCTTTTGAGCCGGTATTGGTCGAAGGTAAGGCCATTCATCTGCATCCGCTGGTTTGTACCGCGTTCAACGCCGACTTCGACGGCGACCAAATGGCGGTTCACGTTCCGTTGTCGGTTGAAGCGCAGTTGGAAGCCCGCGTCTTGATGATGTCTACCAACAACATTTTGTCTCCGGCATCGGGCAAGCCGATTATCGTTCCTTCTCAAGACATGGTTCTGGGTATTTACTACCTGACTTATGAAGCGGAAGGTCTGACCGGCGAAGGTTCGGTTTTTGCCGATACGGATGAAGTCGAGATGGCTTTGTATGCCAAAACGGTTGATCTGCACGCCAAAATCAAATGCCGTATGGAATATGTAACCGATGACGGCGAGATCAAAACCGGTATTGTCGAAACGACGCCGGGCCGCATTCTGGTTTCTCAGATTCTGCCGAAACATAAGAATGTTCCGTTTTCTCTGGTCAACCGTTTGGTTAAGAAGAAGGAAATCGGCGAAATCATTGACATTGTCTATCGTCACTGCGGACAGAAAGAGACCTGTCTGTTTGTCGACAAGATTATGACTCTTGGTTTCACTAACGCCTGCAAGGCCGGCATTTCTTTCGGCAAGGACGATTTGATTGTTCCCGATGCCAAGAAAGAACTGATTGCCGAAACCGAAAAACAGGTTAAAGAGTTTGAACAGCAGTATCAGAACGGTTTGATTACCAAAGGCGAGAAATATAACAAAGTCGTCGATATCTGGGCTGCCTGCACCGATAAGATTGCCGATGAAATGATGAAAAACATTTCGAAGGCCGATCACGGCTACATTAACTCCGTCTATATGATGGCTCACTCCGGCGCCCGCGGTTCTGCCGCCCAAATGCGCCAGCTGGCCGGTATGCGCGGTTTGATGGCCAAACCGTCCGGCGAGATTATCGAACAGCCGATTATTTCAAACTTTAAAGAAGGTTTGACCGTGCTTGAGTATTTTAACTCTACCCACGGTGCCCGTAAGGGTCTGGCCGATACGGCTCTGAAAACCGCTAACTCCGGTTATCTGACCCGCCGTCTGGTCGACGTGGCTCAGGATGTCGTCATTACCGAGACCGACTGCGGAACCGAAAGAGGCATTATCGTTCGTCCGGTGGTTGACGGCGGCAATGTCATCGTTTCCATCGGCGAGAGAATTCTCGGACGTACCATTCAGGAAGACGTTGTTCATCCGGAAACGGGCGAACTGATTGTGCCCAAAGGCAAACTGGTTGACGAAAATGACGTTGAAGCGGTTGAAAAGGCCGGCGTTGAACAGGTTAAGATCCGTTCGGTTCTGACCTGCGAAACCAAAGACGGCGTCTGCGCCGCCTGCTACGGTCGTGACCTGGCCCGCGGCACGCCGGTTAATATCGGCGAGGCGGTCGGCGTTATTGCCGCTCAGTCCATCGGCGAACCGGGTACGCAGCTGACCATGAGAACTTTCCACATCGGCGGTGCCGCTCAGAAGGGCGCCGAACAGGCTTCGGTTGAAGTTCCGTTTGCCGGTGTGATGAATCTGGAAAATCAACATTTGGTTTATAACAAGGAAGGCAACGGTATTATCCTTTCCCGCAACTGCGAAATCGTGATTGTCGATGCTCAGGGCCGCGAAAAATCGCGTCATCATGTTCCTTACGGTACCAAACTGCTGGTTAAGGAAGGCGAGAAAGTCAAGAAAGGCCAGAAAGTTGCCGAGTGGGATCCGTTTACGGTTCCGGTCATTTCCGAAAAAGCCGGTAAGGTTGAACTGGTTGACCTTATCAATAATATTTCGGTTAAGGAATCTGTTGACGAGACGACCGGTATTACTTCCAAAGTGGTTATTGACTGGCGCTCAAGCGCAGCCAATGCCGGTTTGAAACCGAGCATTATCCTGAAGGACGCCAAAGGCAAACCGGTTACTTATGACAGCGGTAAGGAAGTTCGTTACTATCTGTCGGTTGACGCCATTTTGTCGGTTGACAACGGTCAGGAAATCGAGGTCGGTGACGTTTTGGCCCGTATTCCGAGAGAAAGCTCCAAAACCAAAGATATTACCGGTGGTTTGCCGCGTGTGGCCGAGCTGTTTGAAGCCCGTCGTCCGAAAGATCAGGCAATCATTTCCGATATTGACGGTATGGTTGAGTTCGGTAAGGACTATAAAGCCAAACAGCGCATCAGCGTGGTTCCGAAGAAAGGAAATCCGATTGAATATCTGATTCCGAAAGGTCGTCACCTGGTGGTTCAGGACGGCGATATCGTCAAGAAAGGCGATATGCTGGTAGAAGGTATTCCGGCACCGCACGATATTTTGCGTGTTCTCGGTGTAGAGAAACTGGCCGAGTATCTGGTTAAGGAAGTTCAGGACGTTTACCGTCTGCAAGGTGTGAAGATTAACGACAAGCACATTGAAGTTATCGTTTCACAGATGCTGCGCAAGGTTGAAATCACCGCTCCCGGCGATACTACCTTCCTGGTCGGCGAACAGGTTGACCGCGATATCTTTGAAGCGGAAAACGCCAAAGTCATTGCCAACGGTGAGAATCCGGCGGAAGCTGATCCGATCCTGCTTGGTATTACCAAGGCTTCTCTGCAAACCAAGTCGTTCATTTCCGCCGCTTCGTTCCAGGAAACAACCCGCGTTCTGACCGAAGCTGCCGTTGAAGGCAAGGTTGACAAGTTGAGCGGTCTGAAAGAAAACGTTATCGTCGGTCGTTTGATCCCGGCCGGTACCGGTACGGTTCTGCGCGCGCTGCGTAAAGTTGCCGCACAGAACGACAAAGAGATTCAGGCGCTTAAAGAAGAAGCCGAACAGGCTCAGCTTGAACATCATGCCGCAGAGGAAACTCCTGCCGAGTAACGGCTGGATGTATTACAAAAAAAATCTCCCGGTTTTCCGGGAGTTTTTTTTATTTTATTTTTCTGCTGTATGAAAAAAGCTTTGATGTTTTGTGGCATCAAAGCTTTTTGTTTAACGTGTATGTTTTTTCAGAAGCTGATTGACGGTTTGTACGGCAAGGATGTGTTCTTTTTGAACAGCCCGGCTGCGGTGATTGTAATTACTGAATTTGCCTGTGCCCGTCAGTCCTTTTCCTTTTTCTCCGGCCTGTCGGATCAGATTGTTAAAACGGCGGTTTTCTTCGGCGGAGAGTGTTTTGCCGTTGAGTGCTTCTTTGATGAACTTGTTTTCCGCGCTATTGGGTTTCAGCAGATTCCACATAGTTATCGAATGGGCATAGCGGCTGACGCTGAAAGCAGGGTCGGGAGCAAGCCTTTTTTCTTTGATCATTGAAGATACGCGTTGGTAGAGACTGTCGCGTCCGGCGCTTCCCAGATGGATTTTTAACGCGCTGTCGTAATAGTTTTTCCAAATGCTATCGATTTTGTTATCGGCGATTTGCGAAGGCATATTTTCTTTCGTTGGCGTCCGTACGGCTACAGCCGTATCCGCTATGACGGAAGCCGAGGTTGCGGTGTCGGGTATGACGGTGTATGACACTTCGGCCCGAATCGGGTGTCGACTTTCTTTGAGCAAGGTTTTGGCGCCGAAGATTCCGGCGGCGACGATGGTTCCGGCCAGCAGCCATTTTTTGCTTTTGTTGAAGATTTTTTTGAAGCCTGTGCCGAGTTCAGTTTTTTTGACCGAGACGTGCAGCAGCGGAGATAATGACGCGCGCAGCTTGTCTTTCCAGCGGGGACGGTTGATGCGGTATTTGCGAGACAGGCCGTGCTCTTTTTGCAGGCGCAACATTGCCTCGGAACCGTAACGATCCAGATGTCCGTAACGGTCGCGGGTCATTTCATAGATGTATTCTTCCAAAATGCGGGCGTCTTCGGTATTTATTTTTTTGCGGCCATCAATATATTCGCGAATGATTTCATGTCCGCGGTGATACAGCGCGCCGAGAAAGTATCCGTTGAAATTATATTTTTCGTGGCGCATATTTTTGACGCTGCGAATATCGTCAAGCAGGTCTTGAGCCTTGAGATAGTCAGACATCTTTTGTTTCTCCAATATTTAATTGATTATGAGGGGATTATATTTCTTATTGTTTATTTGTCAATATATTTGTCTATTTTTTATGCGCGTGTTTGAGACGCTTGAATTTATTTTTAAGATGATTATTTCAATGACCGGGAAACTTTGAAAACGGAGAAAAAAATGAATGAAGCGGCAGGCAGTCTGGTTTTGGCATTATGGTTGGTTTGTGCGGTAAATGCCGATGCCGGGGAAATTAAAAACAATTATAATATTGAGGAAGAAGCCCCGAACGATGCTCAGCCGACCATTGTCTGGGGGGCGGCAAGAAACGTTTCCGGCGGCGAAAATGAAGATTTGGTGGAACAAAGTCCCGAGGCCGGAAATCCGCTTGGAGATCCGATTGCTGATTCCGATACCGAAACGCTTCCGAGCGCGTTTGTTACGCCGCAGCCAAACTCAAGCTCCGGCGCAGGAGCAAGACCGGAACTCCGGCAGCCCGCGCCGATTGTGCAGGAAAGCAATCAGGGCGTATGGAAGCCGGGAGAGGTTCCGCTGCCGCAGCCGAGCGATAAGATTGAAAATGAATTGTATCAATCGGGGAACGATATTATTGATGTGCAGGCTTATCCGATAAAAGACGTTTCAACCGTAACGGAACCCAATTTACAGCCGACAATCATTTCCCAGTAAAGTGCGGTTATTGGGAAAATATATTAAATTTTTTCAAAATCCAGAAATACCGGTCGGCGTCCTTCTCGTAAGGCTTTTTGCTGATATTTGGTTTGAACCCAGTCTGATGGTTCATGTTTCCAGTCGGCGCCGCATTTGGCACACCATTTGAAATCTGGAACGGCGGCGAGCTGGCGGAGAGTCCAGCCTTTATAGATTTTATGGTCGGTGGCGACTCTTAAAATACCGCCTTTTTTTAAAATCCTGGATATTTCCCTGAGATTGTCGGGGTTGATGAAACGGCGGTGGGCATGGCGTTTCTTGGGCCAGGGATCCGGGAACAATACAAATATCTTATCCAGAAAGCCATCGGGAATGCGTTCAAACAGTAGGCGGATATCATCGTCAAAAACGCGGATGTTGTCAGTGCGCTCCGGAAGCAGGCAGATTTTTTCCGGGAGCCGGTTTCCTTCCCTGATGCCGGTAATCAGCGTCAAAAGATTGGCAACGCCGTTTTGGAACACTTCTGCGCCGATGAAGCCGAGTTCGGGGTGGTTTAACGCCTGTCCGGCCAGATGCTGTCCGTCGCCGAAGCCGATTTCCAGACATACGCCCTCTACCGGTTTGCCGAACATGGTCTGCTTGTCAAAGACCGTGTGTTCGTTAATTTTGATTTGAGGCAGAAAAGCGTCAAGCAACGTGGTTTTGGCTTTGCGCACGACGCGGCCTTTGCGGCGCCCGTAAAATTTCGGCCGGCCGAGACTGTCGCGCGGCGTAAACTGAGAGGCGTGCGGTTTGGGTTCAACCGTAATGTTGACGCCGTTTTCCTGATAGGTGGTTTTTTCGGTTATAAGCATTTTTTAAATTCCTCGGTTAAATCCAGTTTTTCCCAGGAAAAGCTTCCGTCTTCCCGGGGGGCGCGTCCAAAGTGGCCATAGGCGGCGGTGGGTTCATATATCGGTCGGCGCAGGTTCAGGCAGCTGATGATGCCGCGCGGTGTGAGGTCGACATTTTTGCGGATAGTTTGCAGAATGCAGGTCTCGTCAACACGATTGGAACCTTTACAGTCTATGAACAGGGACAAAGGCTCGGCGATGCCGATGGCATAAGACAGCTGCAAAAGGCATTCGTCGGCGATTCCGGAGGCAACAATATTTTTGGCCAGATAGCGCAGCATATAGGCTGCCGAACGGTCTACTTTGGTCGGATCTTTGCCGGAGAAAGCGCCGCCGCCGTGCGGTGCATAGCCGCCATAATTGTCAACAATGATTTTGCGGCCGGTTAATCCCGTGTCTCCGTCGGGACCTCCGATGACGAAGCGTCCGGTCGGATTGATAAGTATGTTTTCGTCAGAGGGCATCCAGCCTTCGGGCAGGCTTTTTTGAATGTATTTTTTTACGATTTCTCGAACTTCGCCTTGGGAAAGGTCGGCGCTGTGCTGTGTGGATACGACGATTTTTCTGACGCCGACGGGGATGGGACCATCGTATTCCAGCGTTACCTGACTTTTGGCGTCGGGTTCAAGGCCGCTGATTTCACCGCAATGGCGGGCCTGAGACAGATTATGCAAAATGCGGTTGGAAAGGTAAATGGCCAGCGGCATATATTCGGTGTCGAACCCTTTTTCTTTTTTTGCGTAGCCGAACATGATGCCCTGGTCGCCGGCTCCGTTGATGTCGACACCCAAAGCGATGTCGGCCGACTGTCCGTGGATGAGGTTGGTAATTTCTACGTTCTTCCAGTTAAAACCGTCTTGTTCGTAACCGATTTTTTTGATGCAGGTACGTACGGCATTTTCAATTTCTTCCGCGGAAACGGCAATGCTGCTTTTGGTTTCTCCGGCAATAATGACACGATTGGTGGTGGCCAGGGTTTCTATGGCGGTGCGTGCGTAGGGATCGCGGCGCAGAAAAACATCCAATATGGTATCGGATATTTGGTCGCAAACCTTATCCGGATGTCCCTCGGAAACGGATTCACTGGTAAAAAGCTGTTTCATTGTCAACCTCGTTTTGTTAAAATTAATTTTTAACATAAAAAAAAAGCCGGCGTTTTACCAGCTTTTTTTTGATGATATGAAACTTTATTTATTCTTCTTCGTCATTATTGTAAGTGGTTTTGGACATTGCCACAATCAAATCAAACATATGTTTGGCTGCTTTACGATTGGCAATTTTATAATAGGCCTTAACCAGTTCAATCGTTTCCTGACGGTGCATCGGATCCAAGTCCACTTCTTCAGTGTTGTCGGACAATTCGGCCGGCGTACTGTCAGGAATACTGAACATACGCGGACTCTGGTTGGCAACTTCCTTGTCCATGTCCTCATAGAAAAAGCCGACCGGAACTTCCAGAACTTTGCCGATATCCCATAAACGGCTGGCGCCCACGCGGTTCATACCGCGTTCGTATTTTTGAACCTGCTGGAAAGTAAGTCCTAAAAGAGACGCTAATTTTTCCTGGCTGAGACCAAGAAGAGTACGTCTTAACCGAATACGATTGCCGACGTGCACGTCAATGGGGTTTGGTTCGCCCTGAGGTGTGCGGCCGCGACTTGATCTTTTTACAATTTCTGCAGTCATCTTCAATTTTCCTTTATATTACACCATACCATAAAATATGATTTTAGCATAATAACGTCAACACATATTTTATATAATATGTTATATTGTTAATTGATTATAGTGCTAATATAATATTTTGTTCAGTAAATATCAATGATTTATATATCCTTCCTGTGTAGAAGAAAAGCAAATATTATATTAAACATGCATAATGTTAAGGGCAAGAGGTTGCCCAAACGCCCGTAGGCGGTGTCCAGAGACATCGGGCGGGGAAGTCCGGCATCAATGATTCCCTTTTGGCCGAGATCCAATGAGGCGGTAATTTGTCCGTAAGGCGATATGACGGCGCTGATGCCGGTGTTGGCGGCGCGAACGATTGCCAGCCCTTCTTCAACGGCTCGCAGTCTGGCGGTGACCAGGTGCTGATAGGGTCCCTGAGAGACGCCGTACCAGCCGTCGTTGGTCAGATTAACCAGCCATTGGGGGCGGTTGGCGGCATCGACAATCTGCGAGGGAAATATTATTTCATAGCAGATGAGAGCACCGAAGGAAGGCTGTTTTTCCGCTTTTATGACCTTGGGGCCGGATCCGGGCAAAAAATTGGCCACAACATTGGTTACGGGTCGTATCCAGTCCGGCAGCCAGCGGCGGAAAGGAATATATTCGCCGAAAGGAACCAGATGCGACTTGTCGTAAAAATCGATAATTTTTCCGCTGTCATCAATGACAAACATGGAATTAACGGGTGCAAAATTTTTGCCGTCCAGTTCATAGCGGACAAGGCCGGTAATCAGATAACCGCCGGTCGGAACGGCAGCCGTAACGTCGTGAAGCTTTTGCGGTTCAAAATCCAGCGGAAACGGCGAGGCGGTTTCTCCCCAAATGACAAAATCGATTTGTTCCAGTCCCGGCTGCCGGGACAATCTGATGTATTCTCTGAAATTGTTTTCCAATTCTGCTTTTTTCCATTTCATGGTCTGGGGAATGGCGGGCTGGACGATGCGAATCATGGTTTCTGGCTTTTCTTCGTTAATTGTCGGCAGCCGCCAACTGCCGAATATCCAAACCAGAACCGCCGTTGCTGCAATTGATGATAAAACGCCGGCAGTTTTGCGCACTGACGGTGCAAAAAAACAGAGCGCCGGCGCCGAGGTGAGCATTAAGGTCAGCAAAGACAACCCGTAGGTGCCGACGACGGATGCCAGCTGAACGGTTTCGTCGGAAAAAGCCAGGACAGATCCTAAAAGATTCCAGGGAAAACCGGTGAAGATAAAGCTTCTGATCCATTCGAAAATTACCCAGAAAGCCGAGAAAGACAGCCAGCGGGCATAAATGTTTTTGAAACAGAAACTCAAAGCGGCGGGAATGGCCGTAAACAGGCCGAAAAAGGCGCCGGCAGTCAACAGGGTTACCGGATACAGCCAACCGAAACGAAGTGCGTCAACCAGCAGGGCATTGCCGATCCATGACATATTGCAGGCAAAGTAGGCGAAGCCAAACCAGTAGCCGATGCCGAAAGCCTTTCTTTTCGAGGGGGCGGCATTTATCAGCAGCAACAGGCCGCCGAAAGAAACAAACAAAACTGGAAAACAGTAAAACGGCGGCAACGCACGTACGGCCAGCAGTCCTAAAAACAGCGCAAGCAGTCTGGGATATCCGGCAACTTTGTCAATCAGCTTTTTCATTACGCTCCTGCTGTTCGGCCGCGGTCTGCGCTTTCAGAATATCGGGAATGAGAATCATTACTTTTTTGATGCGGCGCGGATCGACGTCAAGAATACGGAATTTGACGCCGTTGTATCCGTCAATGACTTCGCCGCGGCTGGGAATGCGCTGGGCAATGTGAAAAACCAGTCCGCCCAGGGTATCGATGTCGGCTTCTTCGCTTTCTTCTATTCCCGCATAGAGGTCAATGCCGCCGGCTTCTTTAATTTCATCCAGTTCGGCGCGGGCGTCGGCGATAATCATTCCCTTTTCCTGATTAAGAATGGAAGGATGTTCTTCAAAGTCGTATTCGTCTTCGATGTCGCCGACGATTTCTTCCAGCAGGTCTTCAATGGTAATGAGACCGTCAATGCCGCCGTATTCGTCGATGACCATGGCCATGTGAATTTTGTTGAGCTGCATGTCGCTTAAAAGATCCAGCACCCGCATGGAGGGCGAAACGAATTTGACCTCGCGGCTGACGATTTTTTCGACCTTGATGTCTTTTTGTCCCTGAAGCAGACATTTTACCAAATCTATGACGTGTACCACGCCGATGATATCGTCAAGGGATTCACCGTATATCGGAATACGCGAATGACCGCGGGTGACCATCAATTCGGCCAGTTCTCCGACGGTTCCCGACTTGTGAAAGGCGATGATGTTGGCGCGCGGAACCATGGCGTGTCCGCATTTTTTGTCTTTGAGACATAAAATGTTGTTTAGAAGCAACTGTTCATGCTCGCTGAACTGTTCTTCGCCGTTGGTGTTGGCTTCCTCAATCAGATCTTCAATCGTTTCACGAACGGTTTCGCAGGATTTGCGGCCGAAAATGTTTTTGAAAAAATTGGTTTTCGGGTGATTGTTTTCTTCACTCATGGTGTTTTAAGCTACTCCTCGTAAGGGTTTTTGACGTTAAGCCCGGCCAGAATCTCGATTTCGAAGCTTTCCATATATTCGGCTTCGTCGTCTTCCATGTGGTCAAAGCCCAGCAGGTGGAGAATGCCGTGGGTTAAGAGGTGGCAATAGTGGTCATGCAGGGAGATTTCCTTTTCTCCGGCCTCGCGTTGCATGGTTTCCAGAGCGATAATGATATCGCCGAGTTCAATTTCAGCGCAGAGCGGCAGAGAGTCTTCGAAACCGGGATCGTCAATGTTGGCAAAAGACAATACGTTGGTTGGTTTGTCCATGTGGCGAAACTCGGCGTTGAGACGGTGCACTTCCCTGTCGTTGCTCAGAGCCAGGTTGATGCCAAGCGGTTTTTTTGTTTCCAGAAAGTCGATTTCTTCGTGTTGACGGACATAATCGACAGTTTTTTCAAAGACCGTTTCCGAAACGTGTTTGATGTTTGCCAAAGCCTGTTCCCAGCCCGGTTCTTCCACGGAAATATTTAAGTTAAGCTTATTCATCGCCGTATTGCTTCTGGCTTCTTTCTTCATAGGCTTTGACGATTTTGGCAACCAGGCCGTGGCGGACAACGTCGGAGGCGGCAAAACGTACGGAACTGATGCCTTGCGTGTCTTTCAGCGTATCGAGAGCGTCGCGCAGGCCGGAAATGACGCCGCGGGGCAGGTCGACCTGACTTAAGTCGCCGTTGACGACCATGCGGGAATTTTCGCCGAGACGGGTCAGAAACATTTTCATCTGCATCGGCGTGGTGTTCTGAGCTTCGTCAAGAATGACGAAAGCATTGGTCAGGGTGCGGCCGCGCATAAAAGCCAGCGGCGCGATTTCAATTTCGCCGACGGCGATTTTCTTGTCGACCTGTTCGGCCGGCAGCATTTCATACAGCGCGTCATACAGCGGCCGCAGATAGGGGTCGACCTTTTCTTTGAGGTCTCCGGGCAGAAAGCCGAGGTTTTCTCCGGCTTCAACGGCCGGGCGGGATAAAATGATCTTGTCTATTTTGCCTTCCAGCATCATTGAAACGGCTAAGGCAACGGCCAGGTAGGTCTTGCCGGTACCGGCGGGGCCGAGGCCGAAGACAAGTTCGTTTTTCAGCATTTCCTGAATATACTGCGCCTGCGTGGCCGAGCGGGGATAGATATGGCGTTTTTTGGTCTTGAGAACAATGTCGTTGAGGTTCTGATCTTCGGAAAGTGCAACCGCGGCGCTGCCGTCGCTCATGCGGACGGCGGCCTTGACTTCCTGTTCGCCGATTTCAATTCCTTTACTGACCTTGTTGTAAAGGACGTCAATGGCCGTTTTGGCCTGATCAATCGCATCCTGGCTGCCCTTGATGCTGATCTGGTTGCCGAAAGAGGAAATCTCGACGCCGAGAATTTTTTCTATCAGCCGCAGATTAGAATCCTGCGGGCCGACCAGTTGTTGAATCAACAGGTTGTTATACAGTTCAAAGCTGATTTCTGCCATGGTCTTTATCCTTCCGTTTTTCCGCTTAGCGAGTTTGTTGTTGCTTCGGTTACTCTGATGTTAACGATTTTGTTCATATATTCTTTTCCGATTTCGGCATGCAGATTCTGCATATAGGGCGTGCGGCCGATCAACTGTCCGGCATGGCGTCCTTTCATGTCAAAAAGCACCGGCATCAGTTTACCCACAGAATCTTTATTAAACTTTAACTGATACGAAAACAGCAGATTTTGCAGGATGTCAAGGCGCTCTTTTTTGATCTTTTCTTCAACCTGTCCCGGCATCAGGGCTGCGGGCGTGCCTGCCCGGCGGCTGTATTTGAAAGAGAAAGCCTGAATGAATTTGACGCGGTTTACAATATCCAGCGTAGCCCGGAAGTCGGCGTCTTCTTCGCCCGGGAAGCCGACGATGAAATCGGACGACATCCGCAGATCGGGGTTGGCGGCATACAGTTTTTCAACCGTGCGCAGATAATCTCCGGAGGTATGGCGGCGGTTCATGGCTTTGAGGATTTTGTCGGAACCGCTCTGTACCGGTAAGTGCAGGTAAGGCATTAACTGTGGGAGATCCCGGTGGCAGGCGATGAGTTCATCATCGACGTCGGCCGGATAGGAGGTGGTATAGCGGATCCTCTTCAGTCCTTCAATTTCGGCCAGCCGGCGCAGCAGATGGGCGAGATTTCTCTCTTTGCCGGCGTGGTCTTCGCCGTGGTATGAGTTGACATTTTGTCCGAGGAGGTTTATTTCCAGCGCGCCGGTTTCAACCAGACGCCGGGCTTCAGCCAATACGTCTTCCACCGGACGGGAGCACTCAATTCCCCGGGTGTAGGGTACGACGCAGTAAGTGCAGAAATTGTTGCAGCCCTCCTGAATGGCAAGATAGGCGCAGCCGCCGGACGAACGGTTTTGCGGCAGAAAATCAAATTTTGATTCGGCCGGAAATTCGGTGTCGATGACGGTTTGTCCGCGCTTGCGGCCGATTTTGGCAAGGATTTCGGGGAGACGGTGATAAGTCAGCGGGCCGGTGGCGAAGTCAACGAACGGCGCGCGTTTGGCAATTTGTTCGTCTTCGGCCTGAACCACGCAGCCGACGACGCCGATAACGGTGTCAAGCCCGGCGGCCAGACGCTCCTGTTTGAGGGCAAAGATACGGCCCAAGTCGGAAAAAACCTTTTCCGCGGCTTTTTCTCTGATATGGCAGGTGTTGAAAATAATCAGATCCGCCGTTTTGGGGCCGGAAGCGGGCGTGTAGCCCAGCGTTTCCAAAATACCGACAATCCGCTGCGAGTCATAAACGTTCATCTGGCAGCCGAAAGTTTTGATATAATATTGTTTTTTACTCACTCTGAAATCCTGATAATTCTATTGGTTCGTTAATCTGTAATTTTAAGCCATCCGCAAACTAATTTCAAATCTTTTTTGGCGGCTGTACCGAATTTTGAAGGGCGAAAAAGATTGTTTTCGCTTTTTTATTGAAAATTAACCAGTTTTTGGCTATTATTCGGTCAGCAACAAATTATTGGGAGTTTTGTAATGACCGCATTAGGAATGGAGCACGATATGACCTGTTTAACAAAACTGAATGAAGAACAGAGAGTTGCCTTTATGAAGGCTCTGGCACGTCTGGCCAATGCCGACGGGTTTTTGGATCCGGAAGAAAAGAAGTTTATTGAACAGGTTGCGCTTATATACGGCGTGCCGGCTCAGAGAGTGGAAGAAGTTCTTCAGATCGACAACGACGAGGAAATTGTCGATGCCGTAAAAATTATCGACAACCGCCGCGCGGCTCTTGAGCTGATTAAGGAAATGTGCGTTCTGGCTCATGCCGACAGCGAGCTTTCCGACAGTGAGACGCTTTTGATCGGGAAAGTCGGTTTGGCGATGGGCGTGGAACTCGAAAAAATCGAGCAAATCAGCCAGTGGGTCATTGACCGGGTTATCTGGCTGGAACAGGCAAAGTTGATTTTTGAAGAAGTTTAATCAAATTTTTTAAGGAGAAGCATTATGAATGCTCCTGCTGCACAGTTAAATGCTCTGAGAGGCGTGAGCGCACCGGCGCCGACAAAAGTCTATTCAGAGCAGGACAAGAAAAAAGAAGTCATCAAAAAAGGGCTGGACAAAGCTTTCAGCGGAATAAGCGGCGAAGAAAAAGAAATCGTAGCCCAGCGGTTGATGGACACTCAAAACAAGAACGAGAAAATCAAAATCGGCGGAACAGAAGTCAGTTTTGACGATCTGGCCGTCAGCGTTGCCCGCTCCATTCAGACAATGGAATCGGAAACGTCTCCGCAGGAAGAGTATTATCGCTGGATTTACGAGGCTCAGGACGTTATTACGAAAATGACCGACGGCGACATTACCGACAGCGATATTGAACTCCGGGAAAACTTTCTCGGCGATCTGGATCAGCGGGAAACGGACATGAGAGTCTGCATTTCGCTTTATGCCAGCCGCCCCGATAATCCGTATGCCAAAGAGCAGCTGGCATTTTTGCAGGTTAAACTGGCGAAGCTGATGGAAATCCGCAGCGCAATTAAGGTTTCGACGAAGAGCAAGGAAGAAGCATTGGCCGAGAGGGCCAACGACGAGAAAGACAAAGAGCGTGGGCATACTTATTGCGAATTTTTGCGCCGCCGCGCTTATGGCGACCGGAGCATTTTCAGCGACGACGAGTATAAACTCGGCGTATGCTGCGCACAGGCCGTTATCGCCCTGTCTCTGCGCGAACATCTCACCGAAGCCGAAAAAAGAGAACGGAACCGCTATGCCCGTTATCTGGAACAGCGGATGCGCGATTTGATTTATCAGCGCGATTTAGCCCTGAAAAACAAAAACGATTCATTTGAAAACGCCGAGCGGTTGACGGAGATTCAGAAGCGTATGGCCGCCCATCAGGAGATTATGAATCTGGTGAAAGTGGCAACGACGCCGTCAAAGCAGGTTAACGCCAACGCGGAAAGTCAGGAAGAGGACAAAATCCGGCGCGAGATGTGTTCTTTGGTTTTGGAATGCCGCCGCCGCGGGCAGGAAGTTCCGGACCGTTTCCTGTATCGTCTCGGCGTTAAGTCTTTTGTTCCCGATTACAGCGCCAGCGAGGAGCATCTGGTTGACAAAACCAGAACCAAGGCTGATGTTATTAAGAGGATAAATGAACTTAGTGGTAGACAATCTGCCGTTAGTAGGCCAAAATCAAAAGTAATTCAGAGATTCAATTCTCAGCACTTTATGCTGTTGCAACAGAAAATGCGGGAAGCGAAAGGATTAAGTTAACAAAATTATCAGGAGTTATAAATTATGGGTGCTTTATTTGAGCCTTTTTTCTATATTATTGGATTAGTCGTCAGCTTGTATTTTAAAATCGTGGTGGTGGAAATCGTTTTGCACTGGCTGATTCATTTCAAGATTTTGGAACCTACCAACAAGTATGCTAAGAAAACGATGGAGCTTTTGGAAAAGGCTACCCATCCGGTTTATGACAAGATCAAGGAAAAAGTTCCGGCCGTCGTTATCAGCGGTTTTGACTTTTCGCCGTTTGTTCTGTTGCTGATTCTGCTGTTTTTCAGCCGTCTGACTTTTGTATTGTCGCAGTTCCTATTGTCATAGCGGGAAACTTGCGTGATTGCGGAAGTCACCAAACAAGGAGTGGTTTTAAGAGTTAGGTGTCAACCTAACTCTTCTTCTTGTTTATTGAAGGGGGTTTTTGTTGACGCGGACGGAAACGGTCATTTGAAGATCAGCGTGGTCAGTGTGCCCGAAAAAGGCAAGGCCAATGCCGAGCTGGTGAAGTTTCTGGCTTCCAAAATCAAAATTGCCAAGTCTGAAATTGAAGTTGTCGGCGGAGAGACGGACCGTTACAAGAAAGTGCTGGTCCGAGGAAAGGCCGAAGACATATTGCCGGTGGTTAGAGCCTGGCTGAAAAGCGAGGGTATTGATGAATAGGGAAAAAATTATCGATGGAAAATTTCTGGCTCAAAAGGTCAGACAGAAGCTGGCCGAAGAAATTAAAGCGCGGGGCGTGTGTCCCGGTCTGGCGGTTATTCTGGTCGGCGATGACGAGGCAAGCCTTATTTATGACCGCAACAAGAAAAAAGCGGCTGAAGCCGTCGGCATGAAATGCGATTTTTATCATTTGCCGGAGACAACCCCGGAAACGGAGCTGCTGGCTTTGATTGACAGCCTCAACAGGGCGGAAGATGTTCACGGCATTTTGGTGCAATTGCCGCTGCCGCCGCAGATTAATCCGCAGAACGTGTTGTCGGCGATTAGTCCATTGAAAGACGTAGACGGTTTCAGTCCCTGTAATGCGGGACTGCTGATGGCTAATTCGGCAGATGCCGTTGTTGCCGCGACTCCCAAAGGCGTGTTATATATGCTGCAGTCGGTTTTGGGAAATTTGAGCGGTAAACACGCCGTTATCATCGGCCGTTCCAACATTGTCGGCAAGCCGTTGGCAGCTTTGCTGCTGAATCATAATTGCACGGTGACGGTGGTTCATTCTAAAACCGAGAACATAAAAGAGATTACCGGCCGGGCCGATATTCTGGTTGCGGCCTGCGGCTGTCCGCGAATGGTGAAAAAAGACTGGGTGAAAAAAGGCGCCGTGGTCATTGATGTCGGCATTAACCGTACGGAGGGAAAGCTGTGCGGTGATGTTGATTTTGAGGACGTATATGCGCAGGCTTCTTATTTGTCCCCGGTTCCGGGCGGGGTCGGGCCATTGACGGTCGCTATGCTGCTTACAAATACTTTTGAGGCTTTTTTGAAACAGAACCGTCTTAAAAACTGAAATTTGCCGACTATATATATTACATTGATGTTATCCGTATGATATGGGGGCTGCAATGGATGTTTCCGGCAGGGTTTTTATGCTTGATGACGACGGCGTTATTCTGGATTTGTATCAGGAGTTGTTTGAAGCCAAAGGCTATGAGGTTTTTGCAACGACCAATGCGTATCAGTTTTTGCGATATGCCCGAGAAATTCGGCCGGATATTCTGTTGCTGGATGTTAATATGCCGGTTATCAACGGGTGGGAAATTCTCGGTGTGATTCACGGCGACGCCCTGTTGAACGAAATTCCGGTCGTTATGATGACGGTTTCCCGAGATGTTGATCTGGCAATAGCCAAAGGAGCGGCTCATTTTCTGCAAAAGCCTCTTGAACTGGACCGGTTGTTTGAAATTGTGGATGCTTATTGTCTGGGCGGAAGAAATGACGATATTCTGTTGCTTGAAGATTTTGACGCGTTGAAGTCGCCGCTGGAACGCTCCATCGTTGAAAACAGCCTCAAATATTTTCCGGTGCACGGTTTGGCTGCTGCCAAGCGCTATTTGTTTAAAAATCATCCGCATATTGTTTGTATCTGCCACTCGGGCATAGACTTTGAGAATGCCAAATTGATGCTCGGACATGAATATGTTTTTCGAGCCGAGCGGAGTGACGATATTCAAAAATTTTTGTTGTAGCTCTGTTAATTAAATAGCATTTTATGTTGTCTTTTTAGATGATAATGCCATATGCTTTGTGGTAAACAAAGAAAGGATGGATTATGGTTATTGTCAAGAAAACGATAGGTCTGGCTCGCGGCTGCGTTCATGGCTGTTATAATTATATGATTGAATTGGCATCGCGCAAGACTGCGTTGTATTTTTTATTTGCCGTATCTTTTATCGAGAGTTCCTTTTTTCCCATTCCGCCCGATGTCATGTTGATTCCGATGGTTCTGGCGACGCCGAACAAGGCGTGGAAAATTGCCGGCGTTACCACTGTTGCCAGCGTGCTGGGCGGCTATTTCGGTTATGCCATCGGCGTATTCTTTTTTGATTTGATTGCCAAACCGTTGCTGGATTTTTACGGTTATGCCCATCAGTTTGACGTCTTTAAGGACTATTATCACGAATGGGGCGCCTGGATTGTTTTCGGTGCAGGCATAACGCCTTTCCCGTATAAGGTTATCACCATAGCCAGCGGTGTGGTTGAACTGAACCTGTGGGTTTTTACTATTGCTTCGGTTTTGGCCCGCGGCGGAAGATTTTTCCTGGTGGCCTGGCTGTTGAAAAAATACGGCGAGCCGATGAAAGATTTTATCGAGAAAAACCTGGGAATGTTGGCCATATTGTTTTTTGTGCTGCTGATCGGCAGCTTTATGCTGATAAAATATGTATAACGGCTAAAAGAAAAGCGCTGGTAAACAGCGCTTTTTTTATTGGTCTTTATGGCGAAAGGTAATGCGGCCTTTGGTCAGGTCGTAAGGGGTCATTTCTATATCCACTTTGTCTCCGACCATTACGCGGATGCGAAACTTGCGCATTTTGCCGGCGGTATGGGCCAGAATTTCCACGCCGTTTTCCAGCTTGACGCGAAACATGGCGTTAGGCAGTTTTTCGATGACTTCGCCGGTTAATTCCAGCAGTTCTTCTTTACTCATAAAATAGTCCTCTGTTTATTTTTTATTGTTGTTATCCTATATAACGCCATAATTTTATTTTTGCAATTTATTTTTTGTCTGAACGCGGAAACTTAAGCGTGAAAGAAGTTCCGACGTTTACTTCGCTGCTTACGTCGATGCTGCCTTTGAATTTTTCGACTATGGACTTGACTATGGACAGCCCCAGTCCGGTGCCTCCGGAACGGATATCTTTGCCTTCCGAATAGAACGGTTCGAAAATACGCTGCAGATTGTCGCGGCTGATACCGTGTCCGTTGTCGGTGACTTTGATGGTTACGTATTTAACCGTATGCGTTTGTTCGATTTTGATGATGCCGTTGTTGCTGATTGCCTTGATGGCATTCAGGATCAGATTGACCAAAACCATTTTGAAGTCAGGTTCAAAGCCTTTTATGGTTATACCGGGCGAAGAAGTCTGGAAATCAATGGTGATGCCGTTGTGTTTGGCCTCGTAATCCAGCAGAGCGACAACATCGCGAATGCTGTCGGCGCAATTGATGTCCTGCATTTTGTCGCCGGAAAATCTGGAAAGTTTGAGCAGGCGTTCCGGAACGTTTATGCATTCAATGAGCTGATTGTGAATGAGGCTCAGAAGTTTTTTCTCTTCGTCCTCGTCCGGTCTGTGCCGGTAAAACTTATCCAGAAGATTTTCGGTTATCATACGGATGGAACCAAGGTGATTTTTCATCTCATGCGCGACCGAGGTGGCCATGAAGCCCAAAGAAGACAGTTTCTGCTGATGTGAGAATTTAATATCGTCGCTCAGATCTCTGATGACTTCAATGATATAGGTTTTATTTTCTTCCTCAATGCGAAGTGGGGCGGCGTTGATGGCGAGATGCCGGTTAGGATGCGAGGTAAACTGCTGAATTACGCGGACGTTGTTTTTATGGTTGCGGCAGATTTCATGCAGAGGGCAGGCAAACATTGCGCTGGAGCATGGTTCGGTTCGGTTTTGCGAGGCCATGTAACATTTATTGCCTTTATGTCTGCCGATTTGTTTATGGTAAGCTTTGTTGGCTATGATGATGTTGTAGTCTTCGTCTATGACGCGCAGACCGTCGGGTATGCCGTCAATCAGAGACTGCAGAAAACTTTCTTTTTCTTTTATCTCCCTGATACTTTGTTCCAGATTTTTCAACATGGTATTGAAAGTATCTGCCAGAAGGTCAATTTCGTCCAAAAAAATTCGCTGTTCACTCAGTTCCACGCGGCTGGAAAGGTTACCCTGAGAGACTTTGCCGCTGACCTCGCTGATTCGGTTCAACGGATAGAGCACCCAGCGGCGGATGAGAAACCAAAGCAGAACAATGGCCAGAAAAATCAGAATGGAGCTGATGACGACCAGACGCGCGCCTTCCTTGATGGTCGAATATCGGTCATCATAGTTTTTAATCATTTCTTCGGTGCGTTTCTGCTCGCGGTTAATCGTATCCTGCAATTTGACTTCTTGGTCACTGTTGATTATTTTTTTTCTCAATGCAGTGGATATTTCTATGTCGGGGTGGTTCTTGATTATATTTTCCAATTCGCTGCGCAGTCCGTTGTTTTCGTAAAGAAGTTCCAGATACTGCTGATTGCGGGTCAGGTTGGATTTTTGTTCTTCCTGAAAGCGTACGCCGTAAATTATGTAAAAGGTGTAAACGAAGAGGATTGCCGTGAAAAGGAAAAAGGTGACAATCGTGTAAATAAATTTTTTATTTAAGCTGACAAACATTGCCGTCATCCTGGAAAATTGGAGAATTTGGATTATATTAACCTAATCTTAGTTAATAATTAATAAAGTGTCGATAAGTTATGCCGGCATGAAAATTTAGCGTTGGGTAAAGAAATGAAAAAGAATATTGACGATTTTGATAAAGAAACGATTTCGGATCTGATGTCCTGGAACGATGAAAACGTGGCGTTTATAAAACCGGGTATGGAAGACGGGAAATGTATGTGGTCAATTTATGCCGCGGACGGTGAAAAGATAGCGATGACGGATGACCGGGAGTTCGCTTTTATCGTGGCCAAACAAAATGACCTTAACCCGCAGTCCGTCCATTAAGAAAAAAACAAAATAAAAAAAACTCCCGTTTTTTTACGGGAGTTTTTTTATGTCAGCCAATTTATTCGTGATTATTCAGAATGGCATAAATTTCCTGAGCAGATGAAATTTGTCTGAGTTTGCTACGCAGAGATTCATCTTTAAGGATTCTGGAAGCCTGCGCCAGGGCGGTAAGGTGATCGGCGCCGTTGCCTTCGGGAGACAGCAGCATAAACACCAGATCCACCGGTTTGCCGTCAATGGCATCAAAGTCTACCGGGGAGTTCAGCTTGGCAAAAAAACCGTAAACACGGTCCAGCCCTTCAAACCTTCCGTGCGGCAGGGCCGTACCCTCGCCAAAACCGGTCGAACCCAAATTTTCCCGTTCCAGAACGGTGTCAAAAATCGTGCGTTCATTTATGCCGGTAATTTCAGCGGCCTTATCTGCCAAATCCTGCAGAAGCTGTCGCTTGCTGTTTGATTTCAGCCCCATAAAAATGCTGTTTCCAGACATTATTTCTGAAAGTTTCATAAATTTTGTGCCTTTTGCTGTTAAAACTGGTTTACGCTTTGGTTTCAACCCAGCCGATGTTTCCGTCCTTGCGGCGGTAGACCATGCTGATGTGGTTGTTGGCGCTGTTTCTGAACATCAATGCACATTCATTAATCAGGTCCATACGCATAACGGCGTCACTGACGGTGCAAACCGGAATCTGAGCTTCGAGTTCGGCAATGGTCAACGGAGCGTCGTCAATATCGATTTCTTCGGCTTCTTCATTCAGGGAGAATACGGCTTCACTTCCCATTTCGGCCAGACCGGTTTTGCCTTTGTGGTCGCTCAGTTTGGTTTTGTGACGACGCAGGCGCGTTGCAATGTGTGCATTGGCATTGTCAAATGCAGAATAAGGATCGCCGGCGGTGCCGGAACCTTTTAATACGATATTTTTAGCAGGATGAACCGTAACTTCGGCGTTGAAATCTTCGCCTTCCTTGGAGAATGCTACAGTGCAGCTAATCGGAGCCGGGAAATATTTGTTAACAGAGTTTTCGATGGCTTCTTCAACATGTTTGCGAAGTCTGTCGCCAATATCAACTTGTTTGCCAGTTAATGTGATTTTCATAATTCTTCCTTGCAAAATATATTAAAATTTCTACAACATCAATTTACTATACTTTGATGCCGATTACAATCAGAAAAAGAGATAATAACATATTTATCTAAATGTCAACCTAAAACTTCCGGGGAGGACGGACGGCATTTTTCACAAGCGGTTTCTTTTTTCGCGCTTGCGCTGACCTGAGGTCGGGATGCCCATAGCCTCACGATATTTGGCAACGGTACGCCGTGCGATTTTTATGCCCTGAAGCGTCAGAAGCTCTACCAGCCTGTCGTCGGAAAGGATGTCTTCGGTTTTTTCTTCGTCAATCAGTTTTTTTATTTTATGTTTAATGCTGAGGGTCGAGGTTCCCTCGTCGCCGCTTAAGGTGCCGGCGGCCGTCGAGAAAAAGTATTTGAGTTCGAAGATGCCGCGGGGCGTATGAATGTATTTGTTGGCGGTGACGCGGCTGACCGTGCTTTCGTGCATTTCAATGTTTTCCGCCACGTCGCGCAGAATCATGGGTCGGAGATATTCAATTCCTTTTTCAAAAAATTCGCGCTGGGTGCGGATGATTTCCTCGCTTACTTTCAATATGGTTACCGCTCGCTGATGAAGCGCCCGCACCAGAAAATTGGCGCTGCCGATTTGCTCTTTGAGATAGCGTCCGGTGTTTTTGTCGACGCCGCCGGATTTTATGCTGCCGTAATAGCGGCGGTTTATAAGCAGGCGGGGGAGCGTCATGGCGTTCAGTTCAACCAGATAGTCTCCGGCCTTGTTGGTACGGACAAAAACGTCGGGAATGACGTAGCTGTTGACGTCATGGTTGAAGCCGGCAGCGGGTTTGGGGTTGAGGGCTTTCAGATCCGCAATCATGGAGGCGAGGTCTTCATCATTGACGGCGCAGCGTTTTTTCAGTTCCTTGTAGTTGCGTTCAGCCAGAAGTTCCAGATTGTCGAGCAGTTTTTCCATCGACGGATCCAGCCGGTCAATGTCGCACAGTTGGATTTTCAGGCATTCTTTCAGGTTTTCGGCAAAGATGCCGGAGGGCTCGAAAGTTTTCAGCACTTTGAGAACCTCTCGGATGTGCTCGACCGGGAGATTCAGCCTTCGGGCCGTTTCTTCCGCGCTGCCGCGAAAATATCCGGCATCGTCCAATTGTTCGGTCAGCTGCAATGCGACAGCACGTTCCCGAGCGGAGGAAAAACTGAGTCCGATTTGTTCGAAAAGCGTGCGATAGAGCGATTTTTCATCGCTCAGCCTTTTTTCGAAGTAGTCAAAATCGCCTTCAGCGCCACGGGTTTTGCGCTGATTATAATCGTCCCAGGAATAGTCGTTTTCGGCGAAATCATAACCTTCGCGGTCACTGCCGGAATCGTCAAACCGGTTATCGTAATCCATATCCGGGGCGTAATCTTCATCGGATGTTGTCGCGCGGTCTTCCGGATAGTCGTCTATTGTCTGCGGCATGGGTGAAATATCTTCGGCCAGCGCATCGTCTTCGCGTTCAAGCAGGGGATTGTTTTGCAGTTCCTGTTCAACCAGTTCCGAAAGCTCAAGATTTGACATCTGCAGCAAATTAATGGCTTGCCGCAGCTGCGGAGTCATTAAAAGAGATTGAGACTGTCGTATTTCGAGCTTTGGCGTTATGGCCATATTGCTTGCTCCAGGTTAAAAAATTACATGGAGAAGTTATCGCCCAGATAAACCTTTCTGACTTCTTTGTTGGCGACGATTTCTTCAGGCGTACCCTCCATTAATACGGTACCTCCATGCAGAATATAAGCACGGTCGGTGATATCTAAAGTCTCACGGACGTTGTGATCGGTAATTAATACGCCGAGGCCGCGGTGTTTGAGTTGCGAAACCAGATTGCGGATTTCGCCGACAGCGATCGGGTCAATACCGGCCAAAGGTTCATCCAGCAAAATGAAGTTCGGCTGGCTGGCCAGAGCGCGGGCAATTTCCAAACGGCGTCGTTCGCCGCCGGACAAGGCTATGGCCGGAGATTTGCGCAGATGGGCGATGGAAAATTCGGATAAGAGTTCTTCCAGCATATTTTCGCGTTTGCTTTCGTCTTCAATAACAATTTCCAGAATGGCCTTGATATTGTCTTCAACGCTCAGGGAACGGAAAATGGAAGCTTCCTGCGGAAGATAGCCGATGCCCATGCGGGCGCGGCGGTACATCGGCAGATTGGTTATGTCTTTGCCGTCAATGTGCACGTCGCCGTAATCCGGCGTAATCAATCCGGTGACACAATAAAAGCAGGTGGTTTTGCCGGCACCGTTCGGACCCAACAGGCCAACCGCTTCGCCGCGTTTGACGTTCAGGGACACGTTGCGCAAAACCGGGCGGTTTTTATATTTTTTTCCGATGTTGAAAACTTCCAGTTTGGAGACTAAATTGTTATTGTTCATGAGTGTTTCATTTCCTGGTTTGTGTTATTTTGCATCGCCTTTTTTCTTTTCTTTAAAAACGCCGGAGACTCGTCCGTTGGAGGTCTTGCCGGCCAAGAGCCTGCTGATGCCGGTGTTGAGGTTGGTTTCGGCAAAGTCGCCGCGGAGTTTGTTGCCGTCCTGCGTGATCAGGACGTTGTCAAAAAGTTTGACAATGCCGGTTTGGGGCAGATACATTCCCTTGTCGGCGATGACGTCGGCATCGGGAGTTTTGATTTTTACGTTGCCGTAGATTTCAACTTTTTCCATTTCCAGCGAGCCCGATTTGTCGTTCTTTTTAAAGAAAGCAACCATTTTATCCGAATATATTTTGTTTTGCTTTTGGTCTTGGGCAAACACGTTGCCGGTGGCAACGGCCTTTTGCCGTCCCGGATAATAGGTGATATTGTCGTCGGCGGTGATGGTCTCGCGGTCAGTTTTGATTTTGGCAGGAGCGCCGCGCAGAACAACGGCGTCTTCGGCAATGTTATAATCCATGATATCTCCGTAGGCCGTAGCGCGGTCGGAACTTACGGTTATGCGGCCTTCGGCATGGACTTCGCTGACGGTGGTTTTGTTTTTGGCCTGCGGCGAAGTGTTTTTGGCGTAATAAGCCACCATTTTGTCGGCATTTATTTTCATATTGTCCTTGGTGGCGACGGCATTGCCGACAGCAGTCATTTTCTGGGCTTTAGAATCCCATTCGACCTGTTTGTCGGCCGTCAGGTTTATGAACTGGGCCGAAGCGGCTGACGCCGAAAGGCAGACGGCGGCGAGTATCAGTGCAAACTTATTCATCCTGTTTTCCTTTGAGGCTTTCTTCTTTGAACTTGATATGGGTTTTGCCGGTAAAAACGATAATGCCGGTTTTGTTGTAAAACTCAAAACCCTGAGAATCCAGATCACCGATATATCCCTGAGCGGTCACCGGCCTGTTGCCGAAGGCTTTTGACGCGGCAAAATCAAACGTGGCGTCGGGCGTTTTTATATTCATTCCCTCGCTGTAAAAAACCTCGACGTTGTCGGTCAGCTGCAACTGGTTGGTCGACTGATTGTAATATCCGGTCGGGGCTTTGATGTTAACCCAGTCATTTTCGGCCGTGGGCATGACGCCGTCGGGGTTGGTGAGTTTGATCAGTTTGGAGCCGGGAGCGGTTTCGTCAATGTTGTCGGCCGTAAAGTTGTGGACTTTATTGTCTTTGTCGGTGATGTTGAAGACGGTTTTTTCAACGTGAAGCTTTTCCAGTTCGCCTTTACGGGGGCGTGTGATGTCAAGATAAAATTCTTTTTCGTCATTGCTGAACGAAGGCAGCAGAATCAGGAGACCGATTAAAACCGCGGCGATGCTCGGCAGCAGCAGCTTGGCTCTGCGAACCCACACGCTGTGCCGAAGAAGGGCGTCCTTTTCGGTTTCATCCTTTTTTCGCGCATCTTCGTTAAACAGGGAATCTATTTTATCTATGTCAATCAAGGTTAAGCTACTCCGGCACGCAGGCAGTCATGCATATGAATGATACCGATCGGCTTGTCGTCCTGAATGACAAACAGCTGGGTGATGCCTTTGCCGGTGTTGTTCATGATTTTCAGAGCTTCGGCGGCCAGTATGTCCGGCGTAGTGGTTTTGGGATTCAAGGTCATGACTTCGGAGACTTTTCTGGAGAGGATGTCGGGGCCTAAGCAGCGTCGGAGGTCGCCGTCGGTGATAATTCCCTTTAATTTCCCGTCGGGCGCGACAATGCCGACGCAACCCAGCATTTTGGAGGTCATGACCAGCATGGCTTCCTGCATGGAAGTGTTTTCGGATACCAGAGGCATTTCGTCGCCTTTGTGCATAAGGTCGGAAACCTTTTTGAGGAAGGAGCCGAGTTTGCCGCCGGGATGCCGCTGCTTGAAGTCAGTTTTGGTAAAGCCTTTGCGCTCCAACAGAGCTACGGACAAGATGTCGCCCAGAACCAGCGTGGCAGTGGTTGAAGATGTCGGTGCCAGACCCAGCGGGCAGGCTTCGCCGTCGTCGGGCAGCCGCAGCAGAATGTCGCCGGCTTTGCCCAAAGAACTTTCGGGATTTTTGGTGATGGCAATCAAAGGGATGCCATATCTTTTGCAGTAAATCAGAATATCTGACAGCTCTTTGGATTCACCGCCGTTGGAAATGGCAACGACGCAGTCATCTTCGGTCAGCATGCCGAGGTCGCCGTGGCTGGCTTCGGCCGGGTGGACAAAGAAAGACGGCGTTCCGGTCGAGGCCATGGTGGCGGCAATCTTGCGGGCGATATGTCCGGATTTTCCCATGCCGGTGATGATGACGCGTCCTTTGGTTTTCTGCATCACGTCAAGCGCTTTGGTCAGGTTGTCGTCCAACTGATCTTCCATCATGCGCAGGGCTTCAATTTCTTTGTCTACAGTACGTTTGGCCGAAATAATGTCCGGATTTCCAGCAGTCATTTCAAAATGTCCTTTGTTGTTGATACCTAACGCGGAGAGTATTATTTTATTTGCCCGATGGCAAGTTTTTTTTACGACTTATATCAAAAAACGGCACGATTTTTGACCGGCAAAACATATAAGGAATTAGACTCAAAATAGACTCAAAAGACATACTGCCGCCGGTATGAACGGAAACTGCGTATATATAATATGAGAGAGTCGTTCCGCGCGTTTGCCGAATCGTTTTCTGCGTGACACTCCGTTTTTTAGACTCAAAAAGTGAAAAAATAAATAAAAAAGGGTTGACTATTCTAAAAGCTGAGTCTAGTATGCCGAGACTCAATTTAGAGGGAGGGCATGGTTGTGCCCTTTTACTTGTTTGAAATTGGGTTGTTTTATTTAATTTAATACTTAAGGAAATTAGTGATGCCTACAATTAATCAGTTAATTCGTAAATCACGAACACCAAAAGTCAAGAGAAACAAAGTTCCGGCTTTGAAAGCTTGCCCACAAAAACGCGGTGTTTGTACAAGGGTTTATACAACTACCCCGAAAAAACCGAACTCCGCTTTGCGTAAAGTGGCTCGCGTTCGCTTAACCAACGGCTTTGAAGTAATCAGCTATATCCCTGGTGAAGGTCATAACTTGCAAGAACACTCAGTGGTGCTGATTAAGGGAGGCCGCGTAAAAGACTTGCCTGGTGTTCGTTATCATATCATCCGCGGTACTTTGGATACTCAGGGTATTGCCAAACGTCGTCAACGTCGTTCTCTGTACGGCGCAAAGAGACCTAAATAGGAGAATAGATAATGTCACGTCGTCATAGCGCTGTAAAAAGAAACGTACTACCTGACGCCAAATACGGTGATAAAGTAGTAACCAAATTTATGAACAATGTTATGGAGCACGGTAAAAAAGCCGTTGCCGAAAAGATCGTTTATTCGGCTTTTGATATCCTTGCTCAGAAAACCAAACAAGACGCACTGAAAATTTTCAATGATGCTCTTGATAATGTAAAGCCTGTTGTTGAGGTTAGATCTCGCCGCGTCGGCGGTGCTACATATCAAGTTCCGTGCGAAGTCAGAGCCGACCGTCGTCAGGCTTTGGCCATCCGCTGGATTATTGATGCCGCCAAGAAGCGTTCCGAAACAACCATGACAGAAAGACTTGCCAACGAATTGTTAGACGCTGCAGCCAACAAGGGTTCCGCCGTTAAGAAACGCGAAGACACCCACAGAATGGCCGAAGCCAACAAGGCTTTCTCTCACTACAAATTCTAACTTTAATATAGGAAAACGAAAATGGCTCGTACACATAAGCTTGAAATGTACAGAAACATCGGCATCATGGCTCACATTGACGCCGGTAAAACAACTACGACTGAGCGTATCCTATATTATACGGGTGTTAACCACAAGATCGGCGAGACGCATGAAGGCGCCGCCACCATGGACTGGATGGAACAAGAGCAGGAGCGCGGTATTACCATTACTTCCGCCGCTACCACCTGCTTTTGGAAAGGTCACAGAATCAATATTATTGACACGCCGGGCCACGTTGACTTCACGGTTGAAGTCGAGCGTTCGCTGCGCGTTCTGGACGGTGCAATTACCGTTTTTGACTCTGTTGCCGGCGTTGAACCGCAGTCTGAAACCGTATGGCGTCAGGCTGACAAATACGGCGTTCCGCGTATTTGCTTCTGCAACAAAATGGACCGTATCGGCGCCAATTTCTACCGTTGTCTCGACATGATTGTCGACCGTCTGGGCGCCCGCCCGCTGGCCATGCAGCTGCCGATCGGCGCTGAAGCCGAGTTCCGCGGCGTGGTTGGTTTTCTGACAATGAAAGCAATTATCTACACCGGCGATACGGCTGATTCTCCGATCGAAGAAAGAGAAATTCCGGCAGATCTGAAAGAAAAGGCCGAGGAATATCACCATATGCTGGTTGAAACTGCCGTCGAGCAGGACGAACAGGCAATGGAAGATTATCTTGAAGGCAAGGAAATCTCTGTCGAAACTCTGAAGAAATGTATCCGCAAGGGTACGCTGGCTCAGGATTTTGTTCCGGTATTCTGCGGAACCGCTTTCAAAAACAAAGGCGTTCAGCCTCTGTTGGATGCGGTTATCGACTATCTGCCGTCTCCGTTGGACATTCCTTCAATCGAAGGCGTTAAACCGGGCACGGATACTGTCGAAGAAAGACATCCTGCCGATGATCAGCCTCTGGCTGCTCTGGCTTTCAAAATCATGAACGACCCGTTTGTCGGTTCGCTGACGTTTACCCGTATCTATTCCGGTACCATGACCGCCGGTTCTTATATCTATAACTCGGTTAAAGATAAAAAAGAACGTGTCGGCCGTATGCTTTTGATGCATGCCAACAAGCGTGAGGATCTGAAAGAAGCTCATGCCGGCGATATTATCGCGCTGGCCGGTTTGAAAGACACGACTACCGGTGATACGCTTTGCGATCAGGCTAAACCGATTGTTCTGGAAAACATGGAATTTCCAGATCCGGTTATTGAGCTGGCCGTTGAGCCGAAGACCAAGGCCGATGTCGAGAAAATGGGGCTGGCTTTGTCCCGTCTGGCTATGGAAGATCCGTCTTTCCGCGTTTCTTCCGATCCGGATTCCGGTCAGACCATTATTAAAGGTATGGGCGAATTGCACCTTGAAATCATTGTCGATCGTTTGAAACGCGAATTCAAGGTTGAATGCAATGTCGGCGAGCCTCAGGTCGCTTATCGCGAAACCTTTACCAAACCCTGCGATATTGAATACACCCACAAGAAACAGTCCGGTGGTGCCGGTCAGTTTGCGAAGGTTAAAATCAAATTTGAACCGATTGAAGGTTACAACGGTTTTGAATTTGAAAATACCGTCGTCGGCGGTAACGTACCTAAAGAATATGTTCCGGGTGTTGAAAAAGGTCTGCGTTCGGCTATGGATGCCGGTGTTATTGCCGGATATCCGGTCAGCGGCGTCAAATGTACCCTGTATGACGGTGCATACCATGAAGTAGACTCTAACGTAATGTGCTTCGAAATCGCCGCCCGTGCCGCATTCCGCGAAGGTATGCGTCAGGCAAACCCGAAACTTCTGGAACCGGTAATGAAAGTTGAAGTCGTTACACCGGAAGAATATATGGGTGATATCATCGGCGATCTGAACTCCCGCCGCGGTATGGTTAACGGCATGGATCAGCGTGCCAATGCCCGCGTCGTCGATGCTCAGGTTCCGCTGGCCAATATGTTTGGCTATGTAAACACGCTGCGTTCTCTGTCTCAGGGGCGTGCGCAGTTTACGATGGTGTTTGACCATTATGCGGAAGTACCTAAAGATATTGCTGATAAAGTTAAAGCCAAGAACGCATAAGATATTGGTTTTATAGGACATCTGGAGCGATTTTGCTCAGTCTCGAAAAATTCACGTAGTATTTCTACGCTAAAATTTTTCTCGCTTTCAAAATCACTCCACCTGTTCCTCTAAAACGCAATTCTAAAATTTAGAAATTTTTTTTATTTAATATTTAATTTTATTTGGAGTGAATCTAAATGGCAAAAGAGAAATTTGAGCGGAGCAAACCGCACTGCAACATAGGCACGATCGGTCACGTAGACCACGGGAAGAC
>CALXRQ010000009.1 GCA_944390895.1 uncultured Alphaproteobacteria bacterium | reverse complement strand
AGATAAGGCTGCTCCCGCCAAAACAAAATGGTCGTATATTCGTCCAGGCGTTCGCCGCAATAAGGAAACCATTCGATTCTGTCCCGGCGATGCAGGCGCAACTGCGTCCCCTCGGGCGTAACGGCGGCAAATTCTTGTCCGTCAAGTTTTTCAGCCCAGAAATCGTCTCTTTGACCGTGAAATTTTCTGTGGCAAATTTCATTAACTGAGGTTCAAATTCTTTTTTGGTTGAAAGTTCTGCAAAATTTTCCCGCAGAAAATCTGCCGCTGACCGTGAGTTTTTGATTTTCTTTTTCATACGCACAATAATTAAGATATTTAATACTCTGTTTAATAAAAAAAGTTTTTATAAAATACCGGCGAAGAACGCTTCTGTCAATATGTAAAGAAAGCTCCTTTGCGGAGCTTTCTTTAATTCAGTCTTTGTCTTTGTACGGATTACCCGTTTTGCGCACCGTCATCCGGATCGGAATTCCCCCCATATCAAAAGTTTCTCTGAGGTTGTTTACCAGATAGCGCAAATATGCGTCCGGCAGCCCTTCGGGGTTGCTTGAAAAAATAAAAAATGCCGGCGGTCTGGTCTTGGCCTGTGTAATGTAGCGCAGTTTAATCCGGCGGTTGTTTTTGCCGAGCGGCGGCGGATAGTTGTCAATCATGTCGCCGAACCATTTATTCAGCGGCGCGGTCGGAATTCGAATGTTCCAGCGGTCATAAACCTTGAATACGGCTCGCATCAGCTTGTCCAGACCTTCGCCTTTGAGGGCGGAAATCGTAACTGTCGGAACCCCTTCGGCCTGTGTGAGCGACGTTTTGAGTTTATAATTAAGCTGCTCAATCGCTTCTCTGCGGTTGGCAATGTCCCATTTGTTGACGGCAATAACCAGAGCGCGGCCTTCGTCCAAAACCTGACGGGCAATGGTCAGATCCTGTTTGTCTAGTACGGCGTCCGCATCCAGAACCAGAACCACGACTTGTGCCAGAAAAGCGGCGCGTTTGGTGCTCGCGGCCGACATCTTTTCCAGTGAATCCGAAATTTTTGACTGTTTGCGCAAGCCTGCCGTATCCACCAGATTTATTTTTCTTCCCTGATATTCCCAGGCGCTGGCAATAGCATCGCGTGTAACGCCGGCTTCGGGACCGGTCAACATTCTTTCGTCTTTCAGCAGCGCATTGACCAGTGTTGATTTGCCGACATTGGGGCGCCCGACGATGGCCAGTTGAATTGTACGCTTTTTCCAGGCTTCTTCGCTGATTTCTTCAATGCCGTTGTCTTCATTTCCGTCAGTTTCCGCTGTCGGAACCGCTTCGTCTTTTTTATAATGCTCGTGCAGCGCTTCATACAGGTCCTGCAAACCCAGACCGTGTTCTGCCGAAAAGGGGATCGGCTGGCCGAAACCGAGCTTGTAGGCCTCGCCGATGCTGTCTTCCTGCAGCTTGCCTTCGCATTTATTGGCCAGCAGAATCACCGGTTTATGCATTTGCCGCAGCAATTGGGCAAAATGTTCGTCATAAGGCTGCAAACCGTCGCGGGCGTCAAACAGAAACAGGCAGACATCGGCGTCGCTTATTGCGCGTTTGGTTTGCTCCCACATCCTTTTTTCCAAATTGTCTTCTTTGGAATATTCATATCCGGCCGTATCAATAATCTGCAAATTCATATCCCGCAGTTTGGCGGCGGTTTCTCTCCGGTCTCGGGTAACGCCGGGTTTGTCGTGCACAATGGCCACCCTGCGCCCGGCCAGCCGGTTGAACAAGGTCGACTTACCGACGTTAGGACGTCCGATTATGGCTACTTTAAGCGTCATGATATCCGTTCCTGCTTTCTTTACTTATAGGCAATGATATCCGCGTCATTGGTCGTGAATATCGTAATTCCGCCGGCCACGACCGGAGAAACCTCAACGCCGTCGGACAACGTGATGTAACCGAGGATTTTTCCGTCATACGGCGAAACGGCAAAGATATATCCGTTGGAAGTGCTGACAATCAGCCGGTTGCTGGTCAGAACCGGACCGTTGGCAAAAAGTCCGGCGCGGTTGTCTTCGTCGATATTGACCGGAATGTTGGTGTTCCAGACAATTTTTCCGCTGCTTTTTTCCATGGCGATCAAGTCAAAATCGCTGCTCAGGACATACAGATATTTTCCTGCGATCCAAGGTTGGTTAATACCGCCGATTTCTCTTTCCCAAATGCGGTTTCCGCTTCTGAGGTCAATGGCCGTCAGTATGTTGCTGTGGCCTAAAGCATAGACCACATCGCCGTCGATGACCGGACTGGCTTTGATGCCGTTAATATTAGCCAGCGTATTGGTTCTTCTTCTTGTTACCAGCAGGTCGCTCCACAGCGAGGATCCGGTGCTGGCTTTGAAAGCCCTGAGCTCGCCGGTTGAGAACGCCGCGATGACCACGTCTTGTTCCGGATCGTAGGCGGGGCTGGCGCCGCCGACCAGCGTCGTGGCCTCGGTTGATGTTTTGTAACGCCAGAGTTCTTTGCCGTTTTCGGCGTCAAGAGCAATCAGCGAATTTTCTATCGTCTGCACAAAAACCTTTCCGGCCGCGACCGTCGGAGCGATTCTGATCGGAGACGGTTCGTCAAAGCGCCATATTTGCTTTCCGGTTTTCATATCCAAAGCAAATACGCCGCCAAATCCGGTCGTGACATAAATTTTACGGTTAAATTCGGCCAGCCCTGCGCCTTTCATCGAAACGTCGCGCTCGTCTTTGTTCAGCGGCTTGACACGTTTGGACCATATTTCATCGCCGTCGTCCAGTCGGAAAGCCCGAACTTCGGCATCTGCGTCAATGGTAAAAACCACATTGTAGGCGATAACCGGCGCGGCCAGCAGATAATCGCGTTTTGAATTTCCCTCGCCAAAGCCGCTTTTCCAGAATTTTTTGAGTTTGCTTCCGGCCTGCAGGTGCCCCATCATATGAATGGAATTGCCGCCGGCCTGACTCCACTTGGCATTGGTATGGGGTTTGGGAAGCTTGATTTTAATTTCGTTCGCCTTAAAGTCCGGCGCCAGCATGGCCGATTCTCTCAATACGGCGATTCGCTCGCCGTCCAGCTGAACTTTGTCTTTGCTGAATAATCCGCATGCGGAAAGGGCTATTGCCAGTCCGCATACCGCTAATCTTTTATAGTTCCTGAAATTCATCAAAATCTTCCTTCTGGTCTGGTTTATTTTTTATCGTTGTCTTTTTGCGCCTGCTCCAAAACGTTGAGCATATCCTGCGCGCGGGCTTTCAGCGTATCGGACGTGTTTTGCGCCACGCTGATTTCCTGATACAGGTTCTTTGCCGTTTCAAAGTCGTTGTCGCGAATGGCCAGCATCGCCAGCATCTCTTTGGCAATGTTGGTCCATGTGCTTTCTTGTTCAATGAACGGGTTCAACATCGTCTTGATTTCGTCGCTCGGGGCATAATCCAGCTTAAAGGACGCCAGCTTGATGATAGCCACGTCTTTCATCTGCGGATTGAAGTCCTCATCTGCTGTAACCTTTTCCAAAACGGCAAGAGCTTCGGTAACTTTACCTCGTTCCAACAGAACATTGGCTTTCTGAATTTCTGCCACGTCGGAATAGATGCCTTTTTTGGCTTTGGTCAAATTGTTCAGCACTTCCATGGCTTCGGCATAACGACCTTGGTTTTGCAGGTTAAGTGCGTAGGCATAGGCGTCGGAAAATTCCTGATTGCGCTTTTCCTGCCAGGCTTTGAAGGTCTCAAAGCTGACGGCCGCGGATATGGCAATGACCACAAACAGGATGATAAAAAGTCCGTATTTGTCCCATAATTTTTTCAAATGTTCGTTTTTCAGTTCTTCGTCGATTTCACGGATGAAAGCATCTTCAAAGTCGTTATGCTTTTCCGGTTCTTTTTTCTTTTTCATTGTCATCTTCTCCTCTGACCGTAATCTCAGTATTCTCTTATTTATAATGTAAAACGCATATATGGCAAAGGAATTATTCCAAACATTACCAACTTTTATTGCCCGAAGCTGCGTTTGTGCTTTAATATATTCGTTTGTCAGTCCTTAACAATCTCGTTGATTAAAAACTTTTTGACCCATTTGAGGTCGCTGATCGGCAGTTTTTTCCCGTAAATGATGGTTTTGTTGTCGGAAATGATGGCGACAAAGTAGCGTTCTGTCGCCGGGTTAAAAGTAACGTCCACCGATTCTATCTCGTCTTTTCGGATTTCATCGTGCTTGATGGAAAACAGCATATATTTGTATGTATTGACGATTTTATCTCTTTTAACCACCAGCTTGTCCTTGCGGAAGAGGACAAATACGGCGGTGGTCAGACCGATGACCTCAACGGCGTAGAAAGCAGTCAGCGCCGGAACGGAGAAATTCTGAGCGCCGAAACTGACGATAAAGCCGACGATGACGAATATGAAGATGAAGAACCAGGCGATGAGATTATAGGCGTCCCAAATGATTTTGCGGGTTTTGATAATGGTTTTGTCCGGTTTGCGCGTAACGGCCACACAGGAAGAAGGTTTGGTATTTTCGTTGAATTTCTTTTTCAAATCCCAGACCTCGCTCATTTCCCGAAGCGTTTTGTTCAGGTCGGCAACTTCGCGTCTGACCAGACCCTCGTCAGTGTAAATCATGGTCGGCAGGTTGAGTTTGCGGGCATAGTCTTCCCATATTTTGCGGACGTTGTTTTCCGAAGTCGAAATATACAGCGGAACGATTTTCTTGGGGTTTTTGTGGTATAGTTCTATAATGTATTTGTTTTTGTTCATAAACCCGCACTGGAAAAATTCGATTCTCAACATAACGCCGTCATAGTTTTGAATGTTTTCGCGGAAGGTTTTCTTTTTGCCGATGGCTGACCTCTGAATCATGGTTACGGATTTGCCGTCAAAATATATCTTCTTGTAGCGCAGATGAGACAAAAACAGCGAAATGACGATTCCCGCGCCGAGAAGCATCAGTACCGCGTCAAAGAACCACGGGCTGACAAATGAATCGTATTCGGCGCCGGCATCAAGCATCAGTTTGTCAAACAGGGGCTGGCTGTTGTTGCTGCCGTTAATGAACTCAAACAGTCCCAGACAGAACAGAGCGGCGCCCAAAAACAGCCCCGGCAACAGAATGTAAAGGTTCAGCCGGTCGGATTCTTTGGATGGAAGCTTGTCGATGTTGAGTCTGAAGTTGTTGCTGAAATGTTTGGGAATGTTCCTGTTCATAATTAATAATCCTCAATGTCAATATCGGGAAACCAATTCTCTATAGCGCATAGTATAATATTTTTTTCAAATAATCATCATTTTTTTGTAAAATTAATTTAAGCTTTAATTTATATTAACGATATCAATATAATCTGTTGCCAGAATTAATTTAAGTGTGAAGGATGTCATATAATGGGAAGTATCGGTATTTTTAACAGCACTTCAAATGTGATTTTAACGGTTCTGTCGTTGATTCTGTTATTTGGCGCTTGCATTTATGCCTCGGTCGGAACCAAGCTCGGCCGCGGTGTCTGGCTGCTCTTCTGGGGTTTGGCGGTCGAGTTCGTGGCCGTGGCTATCAGCTGGCAGACCATGCGCCTTTATTCTCAGGGCGCGCCGATTGAAGGCTGGGTCTTTGTCGAGCTGTTTTTCAACCTGATTTCGATGATTCTCTTGGCGATGGCCGCTTCCCAGATATTGGTCAACAACATTCCCGATATGCCGGTAATCAGCATTTTCGGCGCCGTGGGCCTGATTGCAATTATTTATTTCATTTTTATTTCTCCGGACGGCTATATGGTTGCCAATATGCGCCAGATTTTCCCGATTACCGGTTTTGCTTATATTTCCGTCAGCTTTTTGAGTCAGATTCACCAGAAACATCACGGCGGTTTCATCTTCGCCGGACTGGTAACGACTTCAGTTGCTGTTATTCTGGCTCTGAAAATGTTTGGCGTGGAATATTTTGTCTCGGTTGCCTGGTATATTCCGATTGTGGTCTATTTGCTTTTAAGCATTGCGCTGGTCATGATGAAAGGCGATTTTTACGCAAAAAAATGGGCGGAAAGCCAGCTCGAGATTGAAAAGTACAACCGTCGGATTGAAGAAATTATCAAGTCTTCGCCGTTTCCGATTATCATTTCGCGCTTGAGCGACGATCGTATTATTTTGGCCAATACCAATGCCGTTAAACTTTTCGGCATTCGTCAGGAAGAGCTGGAACGCTATCGCCTGAAAGATTTCTTTGCCGATTCTGAAAACCGCCGCCTCTTAAACGAGCGTCTGGAGCAGGAACGGGAGGTTCAGGATTTTGAAGTCCTGGTCAAAACCCCGAGCGGAGACACGCCGTTTTGGTTGCTGACTTCGGCCAACATCATCGACTATAACTACGATGTTGCTCTGTATGCGGCTTTTCAGGACATCACATCGCGCAAAAACCGAGAAGTCCTGCTCAAAAACCAGGCCATTCGCGATCCGCTGACTTCGCTGTTTAACCGCCGCTATTTCGAAGATGAAGTCTATAAGCGTATTCTGGCTTCCAAGGCGGAACGCCAGCCTTACAGCGTATTGATGATTGATGCCGACCATTTCAAAAATGTCAATGACACATACGGACACAAGACCGGTGATAAGGTTCTGATTGAACTGGCTTCCACCTGCGAGCGGGCGCTGCGCGACGTGGATATTGTGGCGCGCTACGGCGGTGAGGAATTTGTCATCTATCTGGCCGGCGTCAATGCCAAAAAAGCCAAAACCGTGGCCGACCGCCTGCGTGAGACGATTTCCGAAATCGTGGTCCATTCGGACGAAGGCGACGAGGTTCGCTTTACGGTCAGTATCGGTATTTCTTCCTTTGAAGTTTCCGATAACATCGATACCCTGATCAAGACCGCCGACGAAGCCTTGTACAAAGCCAAGGAAAACGGCCGCAACCGCGTTGAGGTCTTCAACAAGGAAGAGCTTGAAGCCTTTGACAACAAGGAAACGCAGGAACGGATCAAAAATGAAGTCAATAACCGCCATCCGATTTTTGACAAGGAAGAAAACGAGGAAATATCTCTGCTGGACGGTATCGAGGCCAAACATATCCAGTCGGAAAATCCGAAAATCGAAGATGACAGCGTATTAATCGGCGTTGATGCCGAAGATTTGAAGTAGGGACGGAATGGACTGCGCTTTCAGTGAAAAATGCGGCGGCTGTGTCTATCGTCATCTTTCGTTTGAAGAATATCGGGAGCAGAAGCGTCGCGCGGTTTTAACCATTCTGCAAAATCTGCAGGCGCAGGATTTTCGTTTTGCCGAACCGTTTTTTGTCGGTGACGGGCAAAGGCGCCGGGCAACTTTTGCCTTTCAGATGAAAAAGGGAAGGCTTTCTTTCGGTTTTAACGTCTGTGCCAGCAGCGAGATCGTCGATATAGACCGCTGTTGTCTCTTAACGCCGGGAATCAACCGCGGTCTGCCGGGACTGCGAAAACTGGCCGCCGCCGTTTGCTCGGTAAAAACAGTTTCTGCCTCCAAAGGGCGCAAAATGCCCCCTTCTTTTATAACCGCCGGAGACGTCGCCGTAACCGAAGCCGACAACGGTCTGGACGTGGTGCTTGAATTTGACGCTGAGCTCAATCTGGATTACCGAATGGAAATTTTTGAACTCAGTCAGCAGCTTGATAATGTTATCCGCATCTCGCACCGCCGGCGGCCGGGCGCTGTGCCGGAAGCGGTTGTCGAAAAGACAAAACCGGTCATCGGCATTGCCGGATATGAAGTCTTTATTCCGGCCGGAACCTTTTTGCAGGCTTCGGCGCTTTCCGAAAAGGCGTTGATTGATACGGTGCTGAAATATGCGGGTAATGCCGGTGGAAAAATTGCGGATCTGTTTTGCGGCGTCGGAACCTTTTCCTACCCGTTGTCACGGCTGCCCGGAACCGGAATTTTGGCCGTGGATTCGTCGGTTGAGCTGCTGGAGGGTTTTCGTCGTTCCGTTAACAAAAATATGATTTCCAATATTGATATCACGACCCGAAATTTGTTTAAATATCCGCTGGACGAGAAGGAATTAAACGGTTTTGACCTTGTCGTTTTTGATCCGCCGCGGGCAGGCGCCCGCGCGCAGGTACAGAAAATCGCGGCGATGGGAGCAGCCGCGCCGGCCGGGGTAATTGCCGTTTCCTGCAATCCGCACAGCTTTGTCAACGATGCCAATCTGCTGATTTCCGGCGGGTACCGTCTGGAAGAAATCACGCTTGTCGACCAGTTCAGCTATTCTAACCACAGCGAGCTTGTTGCCCTGTTTACAAAATAAAACGGAACTTATATAGTGGCGGTATATTCATTATTTTAAGGACAAATAGGTTTATGCTTAAAAAGTTTCTGCCGGTTTTAATGATTGTTTTGCTCGGCGGCTGTGCCGAAACGCCGGACAGGCTCTGTCCGTTGGTCACCCTCAGCCGCGAAAATTCGCGTCTGATCCAAAAAGTAAATTATCAGGATGATTTTGAGGTCGAGTTCAAGGGCTATGAAGGCTATTGTTTTTATGACAAGCGCGTCAACCGCGAGAAAGCCCGCATTACGCCGATTTTTGTCGTGACCAAACTGCGCAAAACCGATGAAAGCGACGTGCATTTCAGCTGGTTTACCGAGACGCTTAAAGGGCCGCCGGAATATTTGGGCCGCCGGGATTATTTTGTCGGAACCGCTTTGCCTCAGGGCGTGCGCAGCAAAGAGTTTCGGGGACAGCCTGTCGAATTGAAAATTCCCGATTATATGAAATATGAATTTGAAATCAATGCCGGGCTGAACCTGTCAAAAGAAGAAAAAAAGTATAACCGGCGGATATTTGATGTCGATTTTGAATATTATGAAGGCAGCCCGCAGCCGGAAAAGCCGGCGGTGAAACTCAAGGTTTATCCGCAGGAAGTCTATGAAGACGGAACGCCCGTTGACGTAAAATATTATCAGCCTGCGCCTCAAGAGCAAAACGGCTGTTTTAGCTGCGATTAGTGTGTTTTTTATCTTGCAATCAGGGAGATGTTTAATGAAATTAGGCAAATCAGAACAGTCTATACGCAAAATGGCCGATGCCATTCGCTTTCTCAGCGCCGATGCCATTGAGAAGTCCAAATCCGGTCATCCGGGAATGCCTTTGGGCATGGCCGATGTCGCCGCCGTCCTCTTTTCAAAGGTTATTAAGCTTAATCCGGCGGCGCCGCGCTGGTTTGACCGCGACCGTTTCGTTCTTTCCGCCGGTCACGGTTCTATGCTGATGTATTCGCTTTTGTATCTGATGGGATACAAGGATATTTCCCTTGATGATATCAAAAACTTCCGCCAGCTCGGAGCCAAAACTGCCGGCCATCCGGAGTACGGCCACCTTCAGGGCATTGATATGACTACCGGCCCGCTGGGGCAGGGCATCAGTTCCGCTGTCGGTATGGCTATTGCCGAACGCGTTATTGCCGCCAAATACGGTGAAGATGTCTGCAACCACTATACCTATGTCATTAACGGCGACGGCTGCCTGATGGAAGGCATTTCCGAAGAGGCGGTTTCTTTGGCCGGTCACCTGAAACTGAATAAGCTGATCGTCCTTTGGGATAACAACAACATCACGATTGACGGCACGGTGGACAAGGCCAGTTCGGTTGACCAGATTAAGCGCTTTGAAGCCGTCGGCTGGAACACGATTGAAATTGACGGACATAATTACGGCGAAATAGAAAAAGCCTTGCGCAAAGCGCAAAAATCCAAAAAACCGACCCTGATTGCCTGCAAAACAAAAATCGGTTTTGGTGCGCCCAACAAATGCGGTACCAGCAAATGCCATGGTTCGCCGCTCGGCGCCGAGGAAATTGCTGCCATGCGCAAATTTTTGGATTGGAACTATGAGCCGTTTGTTGTTCCTGCGGATATCTTAAAAGACTGGCGCGACGCCGCTTCCCGCAATGCCGGGGAATATGCCGATTGGCAGAAGCGTGCCAAAGCCAAGGGAAAGGCATTCTTGGATCTGATTGAAAACAAACTGCCCAAAAACTGGGACAAAGAGTTGAATCTCCTGAAGGAAAAGGCCATCGCCGAACAGACCAAAGTTGCTACCCGCAAGGCTTCGCAGATGTGTTTGGAAAAAATTGTGCCGAACGTTCCCGAAATCATAGGCGGCTCGGCGGATCTGGCCGCTTCCAACCTGACTTTTGTCGAAGGCATGAAGACCATTACTGCCGAAGACTATAACGGCAACAACATTATGTACGGCATCAGGGAACATGCCATGGGCGCAATAATGAACGGTTTGGCGCTGCACGGCGGCGTAATCCCCTATGGCGGCACATTCTTTGTCTTTTCCGATTATATGCGGCCGGCCATGCGTCTGGCAGCATTGATGGGCTTGCGGGCAATTTATGTTCTGACCCACGATTCCATCGGCGTCGGCGAAGACGGGCCGACCCATCAGCCGGTGGAACATCTTGCTTCTTACCGCGCTATGCCGAACATTTATACTTTCCGCCCCTGTGACGTGGTTGAAACGGCCGAAGCCTGGCAGATTGCCGTTGAGAGCGAAAATACGCCGAGCATTCTGGCGCTGACCCGTCAGGGATTGCCTCTGTTGCGCACGTCTGCCGAAGAAAATCTCACTCGCAGAGGCGGCTATGTGATTTCTGACGTTGCCAAGGGCAAAAAACGCAAAGCGACGATTATTGCCACCGGTTCGGAAGTTTCTTTGGCCGTAGAGGCGCAAAGACAGTTGCGGGAAGAAGGTATTGAAACCGCCGTCGTGTCCATGCCATGCACGGAATTGTTTGATGCACAGGATGTTTCCTACCAGGAAGAGGTGCTGGGAGCGGCGCCGCGTATTGCCGTTGAAGCCGCTTCCAAATTCGGTTGGGAACGGTATGTCGGTCTTAACGGCGACATCATCGGCATGGACGGCTTCGGAGCTTCCGGCCCTGCGGAAGAGCTTTATAAATATTTCGGAATTACGGTAGACGAAGTGGTTGACGCCGTCAGGAACTGTCTCAAATAGTTTCTGAATATAACAAACAGGCTGCAAAATTTTTGCAGCCTGTTTTCTTTTTGTGTTTTTCAAGGTATCATAAAGTCGTTAAAAACACTCGTATGCACAAAATTGCAATACAAAAACTCGAAAAGCGAAAACTAAACATTTCAAACCAATATTGATAATGAAGCCGTTTGTTTTTTTCGCAGTCTTTGACGGCAAACAGATTTAATGTGCTTCTCATGGCTTGATTCTGGTTTGTTTCCAGACCATCAATCTGCCGTGCAATTCTTTCCGGATCATGTTCTTTCATTTTTTTACGATACAAAGAATACGCCGTCGCATAAATGGTTATGGCACAAAATACGAGAGCCGCGATAGCCCAGACGACAGAAACCGAAAAGCTCAGAATGAAAGCAATAAACATGATACCGCTGCTGGCCAGAAAATGGAGCAGCCATCCGCCTTTTCGTTCTCTTGCAGCCAGAGGTGCCGTGCGACAGGTAAGATAAGCGCCGATAATTGCCGGCACCAGAAATAATAATACTTTTTCCATACGATAAAAATTAAATATAAATATAACGTTTTCTAGGCTTAAAATAGAAACATTTTGTTGGGAAAGCAAGTTTTTTTTTGTTAAAGTTTTGTGACAAACCGCCATAAATTCATCTTCTTGCGGAGATACGGAATTTGTTGTCTGCTGCCTTGTTTTCGGGTGCCCCGGCGTAACTGATAAAATTTTCTTGCAAATATGTGCTGAGAGGATATATTTAGCGCAGTAATAAAAACACATTAAGGAGTTAAAATATGCCTTTAGTTACAATGCGTCAGATTCTTGACCATGCCGCCGAGAACAATTACGGTGTTCCGGCGTTTAACATCAACGATATGGAACAGGTTCTTGCCGTTTTGCAGGCTGCAAGAAAAGTAAATGCTCCGGTCATTTTGCAGACCTCTACCGGCGCCCGCAAGTTTGCCGGAGACCCGATGATTCGCCACATGGTTCAGGCCGGTATTGAAATGTTCCCCGAACTGCCGATCTGCATTCATCAGGACCACGGTTCTTCAATTGACATCTGTCAGTCCGCAATTGTCAACGGCTATTCTTCGGTTATGATGGACGGCTCTCTTGAAGCTGACGGAAAAACTCCTTCTTCTTACGAATATAACGTTCATGTCACCAAAGAAGTTGTGGCACGTGCTCATGCGGTCGGCGCTTCCGTCGAAGGCGAACTCGGCGTAATCGGTTCTCTTGAAACCGGCAAGGGCGACAAGGAAGATGGCCACGGTGCGGAAGGCGTGATCGATAAAAAACGTCTGGTTACCGATCCTGACGAAGCGGCTCGTTTCGTCGCCGAAACCAAACTTGACGCTTTGGCCGTTGCAGTCGGAACCTCTCACGGCGCTTATAAATTTACACGCAAACCCGATGGCGAGATTCTGGCGATTGACGTTATTGAAAAAATTCATAAAAAACTGCCGAACACCCATATGGTTATGCACGGTTCTTCTTCCGTTCCGCAGGAACTTCAGGATCTGATTAACGCTTATGGCGGCGCCATTCCGCAGACCTACGGTGTTCCGGTTGAAGAAATTGTCCGCGGCATCAAGTCCGGCGTTCGCAAAGTCAACGTTGATACGGACTGCCGCATGGCCATTACCGGCGCTATCCGCAAAATTTTTGCCGAGAACCCGAAAGAGTTTGACCCGCGCAAATACCTCAAACCCGCTATTGAAGAAATGCAGAAAGTCTGCGAAGCGCGTTATGTTGCGTTCGGTGCTGCCGGCCATGCCGACAAGATTAAAGCCGTTCCGATGTCCGAAATGGCAAAACGCTATGCCGCGGGCGAAATCTAGTCTGTTGGTTTCAGATATTAAGACCCCTCTGCAAAGAGGGGTCTTTTTTATTGCCAATTGAGATAAGCGGTGTTAAAGATAAGATAAAACAAGATTATTGATATTTTTTATGTTTAATTCAAAATTCAAATTGTATGAAAAAATTTTTATTCTTTTTGCTTGCTGCATTTTTATGTGTCGGTATCGGCGCTCAGGTTCAAACACAAGCCGAACCGGTGGAGAATGTTGAGGAGGAATGTGAAGTCGTTTCTCTTGATGAAGACGTTGTCTGCGAATTCCGCTTTGTCTACGACGTCAAATACACCAGTGCGTTTGATCCTGAAAAGGGAATGTGGAAAGTGCGTCTGGAAGAGGTCTTTGAAAAAAAGGAACCTTTCCGCCGCCATGTGGAAATTTATTGGCTGAAGCTTGATGAAGGCTGCGATCCGGGGCCGATGGCGCTGGATAAGTTCAAAATCAGCGGCCATCGTTTTGCAATTTACCTGATGAAAAAAATTCCCAAAGAGTGAAGATTATGAAATCAGGTAGAGTGATTTGTTTGTTTGCGGTGGTTCTTATGGCGGTGCTGTTTTGGATCAAAAATATGCCTCTGCCGCAAAAGACGCCGCAGGAAACCGCATTTTGCGATTCGCTTCAGGGCGGAAAACTGAATTTTAAAGAAGGTTTTCTCTATGAGCGTTTCATTTCTTCCGAAGAATTTGAGACTTTGCAAAATGTCCGAATTGCCCTGAAAAAGGATGAATATGTCGTTATGTCTGTTTTGGGCGGCGAAAGGATTGCAAATTCAACGGTGGGATTTGTCGTCCGCCGGCCGGATGACACGCGTTACAGTATTTTTTTGCATTTTCCGGGTAATCGGAGTTCTGAATGGGACGAACAGCGTTGGGAATATAAATATGCCGGAAAAAAAGTCGGCGTAAACTTTGTCACCCCCTGATTCGTTCAGATGAAGGCCTTTTAAAAGAATGTTCTTTTAAAAGGCTTTTTTATTTGTTTTTTTTAGAGAATTTTGTCTAGACACGACTGCCGGTTTGTGATATAACGAAACAAATTGCAGATTATTGTGACTAAAAATATAAATATATGAAAAGAAAAGATTTTTTCCTAATCGTTATTGCCGCGATAGTAATGGTGGCGGTAATGAAGTGTTTCAACCAAAATGCGGATGATATTCCCTCCGATTTGCCGGCGCTTGAGGCAGAGCCGGATTTTAAGGACAACGGAACTCAGCCGTCAGTATTGCCGCTTGCCGATGACTATTCTTTTGCCGAAGAGCCTGCAAGCGACGTAACCGTTGTATACAAACTGGCTCCCGGAGACAAAGTCGAAAGCGTGGAATGGAAAGACACCCCGGAGCAGGGAACAAGCGTTGTCTTCAAAACGGAGCAAAAGGCGCTTTATTATCTTTCCTGCCAAAAAATGCAGAATTGGGAACTGTATCCGCGGAACAAAGAATATGTGTTTTCAAACGGCAGTGTTTTGACTGTCAGGTTTGAAAATTAAAATGCCGAAAAAACAATCAGAAAAGCCGTATTCGTGAAGAATTACGGTTTTTTTTATTGCATTTTTTGGCAAAAAGGATTAAAAATCCGCCCTTGTGAATTTATTATTTGTCCTTTAAGCATTATGTTTTAATCCTTAACGGGACGCATTACAAACATTTAAATTAAATAAGCGTATGGAATTTTTGAGAAGATCTTTTTTAGTTTTTTTGTTTTTTGGGTGTGTTTTTACTATGGTCGGCGGTTGTGTTCGGGACTATTCGGAGAATGAATTTTCCGAGATAGATATCCGGATGATAGATACGGTTTCCGCAGCGCCTCCGGCAATGGCCAGAAAAATATTTGAGCCGGATCCTCTGCCAAAACCGGCACCGATGGACGAAAGGCTCAGCTCCCCCGTAGCGCTTCCTGAATTGTAAAAGAAAATCGCCTGCCGAAGAGAAATCTTCCGCAGGCGATTTTTTTATGTCTGTTTCACTTTTTCATATGTTCCATGGCGGATTCAATGTCGGCAATATAATCTTCGATTTCCTGTTCGTGTTCCAGCTCTTCTTCCAAAATGTGTCTGGAGATGTGGAACGTGTCAATGTCCTTGCCGCTCATGCACAGTTCGCAGATTTGCTGATAGCGCGAAATGGCGCAGCGTTCGGCTTTGAGGTTTTGCTCCAAAAGTTTCATTATATATTCGTCCGTCGGGGCGTCATATTGGCACAGCGCGTGTTTTTTCCACTCGTCGGGGTCAAGCAGGGGAACGCCGCCGAGTTGAATGATGCGGTCGCAGAGCAGCTGCGCGTGGTCATGTTCTTCTTTGGCGTGTTCCAAAAATTCGTCGGCAATCGTCTTGCGCATAGGTCCCTTGGCTACCTGTGCGCCGACCCAGTATTGATAATAGGCCAGCCATTCTTCGGCAAAGGCGATATTTAAAAGTTTTAGAATTTCATCTTTGTTTTCTTTGATGATTTTTTGAGCCGTTTGTCCCATTTTGTTTCTCCGTTAGAAAATTTTGTTTGTGTGTCTGATCACAAGAAGAGGTAATCATCAAAAGTTATAAATCAAGGATGTTTAAGATAATTTTCTGGCTTTTAAAAGCAGAGTGTTTTATGATAACCGAAAAGACTGAAGTAAGGAGTTAAGTCATGGTCAAAATAGCCCCGAGTATCCTTTCTGCCGATTTTGCGCGTCTCGGCGCCGAAATTGAAGCGCTTGAAAAAGCCGGCGCCGACATGATTCACATTGACGTTATGGACGGCAATTTTGTTCCCAATCTGACTTTCGGACCCGCTTTGGTTAAGGCTCTGCGTCCCCATACCTCTCTTCCTCTGGATGTTCACCTGATGGTGAACAATCCCGATGAAATGGTTCCCTGGTTTGCTTCCAGCGGCGCGGATATAATTACGGTTCATTTTGAAGCCTGCCGCCACTTGGACAAAACGCTTGATTCCATCCGCCGTTGCGGTATCAAGGCCGGAGTTTCGCTTAATCCCTCCACGCCGGAAAATGTTCTGCCCTATGTTTTGGATAAGGTAGACCAGATTTTGGTGATGTCGGTCAATCCGGGATTCGGCGGCCAGAGTTTCATTGAAAACCAGCTGGAAAAAATCGCCCGCATTAAGGATATGATCGGCGAGCAAAAAATTGAAATTGAAGTTGACGGCGGCATCAACCCGATGACCGCCTCCGAGTGCATTGCCGCGGGTGCTGACATCCTGGTGGCCGGAACCTCGGTTTTTGCCGGCGGAGATTATCAGAAAAATATCAGTGCTTTAAGGTAATTTTAAGACAAATGCCTTAGCATTTTGTATTATTTCCTTAAGAGGTGGGAGAGTTTTACTGATGAAACATTTGGTAATGGTGGTTGAAGACGAAGAGGCGCTGGCGCTTCTCCTTAAGTACAATTTGGAAAAAGAGGGATATGACGTTGCTTGGGAGTCGCGGGGCAATAAGGCTTTGGGCGAGATTGAAAAGAACAAACCATCGGTCATTATTCTGGACTGGATGCTGCCCGAAATTTCCGGCGTCGAAATCTGCAAGCTGGTGCGCAGCAAACCTGATATCAAAAACATTCCCGTAATTATGCTGACGGCTAAAGGCGAGGAAGAAGACAAAATCAAGGGGCTGTCCGCCGGTGCCGACGACTACGTCACCAAGCCCTTTTCCATTCCGGAGCTGATGGCGCGGGTCAAAACCCAGCTGCGCCGGGCGCCGGAGCCTGTTGACGAAGGAGAGCTGGAGTTTGAAGACATCCGTATGGATTTGGTGGGTAAAAAGGTTTACCGCGGTGAAAATTACATCCATCTCGGACCGACGGAATTTCGTCTGCTGCGGATGCTGATGGAAACGCCGGGCAAGGTTTTCTCCCGCGAATATCTGCTCAAAAATGTCTGGGGCGACAACATTTATGTCGAATCCCGCACCGTTGACGTGCATATCCGCCGCCTGCGCAAGTCTCTGAATCAATTTGGGTCGGATTATATCCGCACTGTAAGAGCCACGGGTTATGCGCTGGATAAAAATGCCGGCGGCGATGTTGACGAATAAAATTCCCAAATGCCGGTTTGTTGATTATCCCTCTTGCTAAATCGGATATTCCGGGGCATTATGGAGCGATTATCAAAACTGTCGGATAACAAAGAAAGAGAAAGATGTCGCTGAAATTTGAAATTTTAAAACGCCAGGGAAAATCCCGCCTCGGAAAACTTCATACCAAACACGGCGTAGTCAACACGCCGGCTTTTATGCCGGTGGGAACCTGCGGTACGGTCAAAGCCATGATGCCGGAATCCGTTGCCGCGACGGGTGCCGAAATTTTGCTCGGAAACACCTATCATCTTATGTTGCGTCCCGGCGCCGATCTGGTGGAAAAAATGGGCGGCCTGCACAAATTTATGAATTGGGACAAGCCGATTTTGACCGATTCCGGCGGTTTTCAGGTCATGAGCCTGTCCGGCCTGCGCAAACTTACCGAAGAAGGCGTGGCTTTCAGTTCCCATGTTGACGGCAAAAAGTTTTTCCTCAGCCCGGAGGAATCCATTAAAATACAGCACAAGCTGGATTCAAACATTACCATGTGCATGGATGAATGCGTAAAGCTTCCCGCGCCGCACAATGTGGTTAAAAAATCGGTTGAAATGTCCATGCGCTGGGCCCGTCGTAGCCGCGATGCCTTTATTGACCGCGACGGTTACGGCATTTTTGGCATTCAGCAGGGCGGAGATTATGAAGATCTGCGCGGTTACTCTGCCGAAAAGCTCAAAGAAATCGGTTTTGACGGTTATGCCATCGGCGGTCTGGCCGTCGGCGAAGGGCAGGAGACCATGTTTAAGGTTTTGGACTATGCGCCGGGAATGCTGCCCGATGACAAACCGCGCTACCTGATGGGCGTCGGCCGGCCGGACGATATCGTCGGTGCCGTTTTGCGCGGAGTTGATATGTTTGATTGCGTTATGCCGACCCGCTCGGGCCGCACGTCGCAGGCCTTTACCCGTTTTGGAACCGTTAACATTCGCAATGCCCGCCACCGTGAGGATCCCAGACCGTTGGAAGAAGGCTGCGACTGTCCTTTGTGCCGCAATTACAGCCGCGCCTATATTCATCATCTGCAAAAGTGCAATGAAGTCTTGGCGGTTATGCTCCTGACCTGGCACAACATCCGCTATTATCAGCGCCTGATGCAGGGGCTGCGCGATTCCATCCGCGACGGGCGCCTGAACGAATTTGCCGAAGAATTTTATGCCGATCAGGCGCGCGGCGATATAGAAGAGTTGTAATTCTTGGTTGAGGTAGATATGGAAAATTGTGACAATCAGAGCGTGCAGGAAGTTGTCGGAACTTTCGTCGAAGAAAATGCTCAGGAAGGTTTGCGCGTCTTTGTTGCCGGCGGTTCGCGCTCCGGCAATGATGCCGTTTTCGTCGAAGAGGCCTATAACCTTGGACGCCAGATCGCCAAAATGGATTTTAAATTGGATTTCGGCTTGTCTAGCTCGGGCATTATGGGAGCGGTAGCGCGCGGCGTTTTGGACGGTTGGAACAAGAAAAAATGCAAAACGACGCCGATTCAGGGAATTACCACCAAAGAATATTACAGCCTCTATCAAACGGATGAAATTCTGGGGCAGATTGAAGATATCATTGTCGCCCAAAGTCTGGAAGAGCGTAAGCAAAAGCTTCTTAACGCCGATTTTGTGGTATTTGCGCCCGGCGGTGTCGGAACACTGGATGAACTGGCTTATGACTGTGTGGCCATGCAGGACGGCCTGCTGCCGATAAAACCGTTTATTCTTTATAATGTCGACGGCTATTTTCACCATATCGTGGAGTTTTTGAAAGAAATTTCGGCCAAAGGCTTTGCCGATCCGGTTCCCTTTATCATTGTCGATGACAGTAACGAGCTGAGCATTGTGTTCCGTTTGCTGAAGCTGCGCTACAAAAAAGGCAAGACCACTGCGGAGGTTTATGCTTCTACGCGCCAGCTGATTTACGAACTGCCGTATTTTATCAAAAAGAAAGTAGACAGTTCGGTTCACGTTGAAGATATTATCGCCCGCATGGAAGAGACCAGCTGGAAAGGCACGGCCGAAGAACGCAGCGATCTGGCCAACGAAATTGAGCAGGCCTATCTGGAAAAGGAAATTGAGCGGATGTATGACCGTTTGGCCAAAACCGGCCGCGACACCTCAATCGTCAGCGACAAACTGACGGAATTAAAGAAACGCAAGAAGGAAAATGCCAAGCGGGATATGCCCCGGCCTTAGACAGGAGATTTGACATGAATGAAAAAACAGCGGCCGCTATCGGCAAAAACGTTTATTCCCCGGAAATTTACCGGACGCTTTTGGAAAAATACGGCGCCGGTTCGGCTTCGGTTGTTATGAATTTGAGCGGAGAACCTGTTTCTTCGGCCGCGGTTTTGGCGCCGCTGGTCCGTAAGCTCATTGCCGTGGACACGCTCGGCAAAAACGCCATGGAAAAAACGGCTGCCAATGTTGAGGCATATTCAATGCCGGCCGACCAACTTGCCACCATCGGCAAAATGGTTAATATGATTATCGTTGACGAAAATTGTAATTGCGATAATCCGTCCAAGATATGTGAGCTTGCATATCGTATATTGCTGCCGGGCGGAAGTATGGTCGTGCCGACTGCTGCGATATCCGGATGGGAAAAGCTGCTGGGTGAAGCCGGATTCAAAACGGCTGCCGTCGGAACAGGCTTGCTTGCCGGTATCAAATAAACCAACCGTAATATATGTAGACCTTTATGAAAATTTATCGAATAATGTCGGCACAAGATTAAAAAAAAAGGCGGATTCAAATATGCAGACCGGCGTTTTCAGGTTTTTGTGGAAATATCTTTCCAAACTCAAAGTTTTGTTTTTCAGTGTGCTTTTGGTCATATCTCTGGGAGAAGTGGCCACGCGCGTCGCGTTGTATTTCGGTTCGGAGATTATCAGCGTTTTGGGAAGCGGCGGAGACCGTTCATCGATTCTGAATCAGGCTCTGATATATGCCTCTCTGGCCGCCGTGTTCTTTTTTGCCAAAGGTTTGCTGCTCAACGTAATGATTCTGATAGAGTCCGTTTTTCTGCCGGTTTATATGAGCCGCATAGCCAAAGATTTGTTTGCCTATGCGCATAATCATTCCACCGCTTTTTTTGCCGAAGAGATGGCCGGCAATATTTCCGGAAAAATCAAAACCATTATCGACAACAGCTACGGCATTTATTATCAGATTATCTGGGGTGCCGTTTCGCCGCTGATTGCGCTGAGTGCGACCTTTCTGTTCATTGCCGACATCAATATGGAGCTGGCGCTGATTATGCTGGTCCTGAATGTTGTGCTGATTTTGGTTTTATGGAAGTTGAGCCTGCGTTTGTCGCCTTATACCGAAAAACGCGCCAATGCCATGTCTGCTTCCAACGGCGTGCTGGTCGACAGCATAACCAACGCCTCGCTGGTAAAAAACTTCAGCAATTATCGTTTTGAGAGAAAAAACTATTTTCGCGCCATGAAAAAAGCCGCCTATGCCGACCGGGTGGAAACCAGACAGTTCGGCGTGCTGTTCATCGGCCAGGGTCTGCTGCGATCGGCTTTGCAGGCCGTCTTTTTCGCTCTGCCTCTGTGGTACTGGTATGAGGGCAAGGTAACAATAGCGCAGTATGTTCTGATTCAGACGCTTATTTTGACCCTGAGCAATATCTATAACAACATTTCGATGAATTTTCTGCAGTTTTTCAAAAACTACGGCGGCATTAAAGACGGGCTGGCGCTGCTTTCAAAACCCTGCGAGGTAACCGATGTCAAAGGTGCCAAGCCGCTGCTTGTAAACGATACCGAAATTGTTTTTGACCGCATAACTTATCATTACAAAGGTTCGGAACCGTTGTTTGACAATTTCTGCCTGAAGATTAAATCCGGCGAAAAAATCGGACTGGTCGGCCGTTCCGGTTCCGGAAAATCCACGCTGGTAAAGTTATTGTCGCGATATTATGACCTGCAAAAGGGCCGAATAACGATTGGCGGCGCGGATATTTCTCTGGTTACGCAGGATTCGCTGCGGCGCAGTATTGCTCTCATTCCTCAGGATCCGAGCTTGTTTAACCGTACCATTATGGAAAATATCCGCTACGGCAACTTGCGCGCTTCCGACGAAGAGGTAATGGCTGCGGCCCGCAAGGCCTATTGCCACGATTTTATTCAAAAGCTTCCGAAAGGATATGACAGCAAGGTCGGTGAGCGCGGCGTAATGCTTTCCGGCGGTGAGCGGCAACGCATAGCCATTGCCCGCGCCGTTTTGAAAAACGCGCCGATATTGGTTTTGGACGAGGCAACTTCGGCCTTGGACAGCGAAAGCGAGAAATATATTCAGGATTCGCTTAAGGAACTGATGCGGGGGAAAACCGTAATTGCCATTGCGCACCGCTTGTCGACGCTGAAAGAGATGGATGAAATTGTCGTAATGGACAAGGGCTGCATCGTTGAGCAGGGAACGCATCAGGCGCTGCTGCGCAAAAAAGGCGCTTATTACGGTTTTTATAATATGCAGGCCGGCGGTTTTCTCAATTTGGAAGAATAACGCTACATTCCCAGACGTTTGTCTAGTTTCAGGATGTCTATAATCTCCATCACCGAGGCAAACTGTTCAAATGCCCGGTCAATCATGTTGCGGTCGGTACAGCTCCTGAACAGCGACGTGGTTTCAAACATGTCCTGTCTGACATCGACCGTAATCAACAACTTGTTGTCAAAAAAACTGAACTGGATTTTGCCGGCATGATAAGCGTCGCGGACTTTAAGCATTCTCTCCATAAAAGCCGTCGTCAGCAGATAGCGGGCTTCCAGCTGGTCGGAACCGTAAACTTCAAACTCTTTTTCAAAACGGCTGTCTTCCAGCGCGATTTTTTGCAGACCGCCGGTTTTGTTGAAAGCGTTGAACAGGCCGCGGTCTTTAAGCACAATCGTTTGTCCTGAGAAATTTTTGTTCATAGACAGCAGAATGACAATGCCGTCGAAAATCACTTTTTTATAACGTCGTTTGCCGTCGGCGGAAACTTTGTGCAGGCTCAGTTCCTCTTCGGAAATGACCATTTCCGTATCTTTGTAGCGGCCGATGAAAAAATCGTCTCCTTCGCGAGCGTTATATTCCCCAAACAGCAGCGACCGGGTTAAAATATCTTCGCTGATACAGGCCTGATAACGATAGTCAAATTGTCCGAAATATTTTATAAATTCAGGCATGACCTGATTCTTGGCTTTTTTCTTATACAGCTTAATCGGCGTCGCCGTCAGCGTAACCAGCACCATAATGCTGAACAGAAGCGTTGCGGCCGGAAAGTTCGAAGTGTCGCTCCCGGCATAAAATGACAGCATCCGCAGCATAATCAGCGGCACGGCGACACAGGTCAGAAACAATCCGCAGTAAAACAGGCGCAGATATTTTTTCCGGGTTGCTTCCAGCCCCGAAAAACTTGGTTTTAAAACGGTTTGGTAAAAGGTTTCAAAACCGTTTCGCAGTTCGTTTATGCTTTTTTCTTCGGGCATTTATTTAAAAAATCCGCTGGCGTCAACCGCTTTTTTTGCGGCTTCTTCCGCTTCAAAAAACGGCATTTCGTCTTTTACGCCGACAATTTTGGCCACCAGAGAACTCGGAAATATTTCAACCGCGTTCTTAAGCTCGGTAACATTAGAGTTGTAAAAACGTCTGGCCGCGGCAATGTGCTCTTCAACCTCGTTCATGCTTTCCATGGCATTCAGCATGGTCTGGTTGGATTTCATGTCCGGATAATTTTCCGCCTGCAGTTTAAAGTCGTTCATTCTCTGCGACAGCATGTTTTCAAGCTCGATTTTTTTTGCCGGTTCGGTCTGGAAGTTGATGGCCATTGCCTCGGAACGCAGTTTGGTAATCTCCTCCATCAGAGACTTTTCGTGCTCCATATATTTGGCGGCCATGGTCAGCAAATTGGGAATGAGGTCATAGCGTTTTTTGAGTTGCACGTCAATGCCGGAAGAAGATTCTTTCAGCCGGTTCTTCTTTTTGATGAGGCCGACATAGGTAAAATAAAACCATACGACGACAAGTCCGCCGATAATCCAGCCTAAATATTCCGTTATGTTTTCCATATCTGCAATCTCCTGATTCGTTGTTTGTTTCAAGGCTAAAACGGATTCATTAATATTTATTAAAAATATCTTCATCATTTTGTTTTAACTTTGAAAACCAAGGAGATGCCGATGCTGAACATAATCTGGGTTTCGTTTTTTTTAATTGCGTTCGTTTTAGCCGCTTATCAGAGCCTGATTTTGGGGCAGGGGGAAGTTTGGACGCAGTTGGTTTCATCAACCTTTGCTTCGGCCAAAACCGCTTTCAGCATTTGTATTAATCTGACCGGAATATTGTGTTTGTGGCTCGGACTGCTGAAAATAGCCGAACGTTCGGGGCTGACGGCACTGCTTGCCAAGGCGCTGCGCCCGCTGTTCCGCCGGATTATGCCCGGCGTGCCGGAAGATTCGCCGGCCATGGGTTCGATGATTATGAATATAGCTGCCAATGTTTTGGGGTTGGACAATGCCGCCACGCCGATGGGGTTGAAAGCCATGGAACAGCTTCAGGAACTCAATCCCCGCAAAGACCGGGCTTCCGATGCGCAGATTTTGTTCATGGTCATTAACTCTTCGGCCGTGACTCTGATTCCGATTACGATTCTGATGTATCGTGCCGAACTGGGTTCGCAAAATCCCGCCGCGGTTTTTATGCCGATTTTGTTTGCAACCTCCGTTTCGACGCTGGTCGGTTTTTTGGCCGTCGCCGTTGTGCAACGGCTCAACATTTTCAACCGCGTCGTTATGGCCTATCTGCTGGGGTTTGCCGCGTTTATTGCCGCTGTCGCCGGCTATTTTTTATCTCTGCCGGAGAACGAGCGGCTCCGCGTTTCCGGAGACTGCGGAAATTTTCTGCTGTTTTCCGTCATTACTGTTTTTATTCTTTCGGGGCTTGTAAAAAAGCTGAATGTCTATGAAACGTTCATCGGCGGCGCCAAAGAAGGGTTTGAAATTGCGGTCCGCATCATTCCCTACCTGGTGGCCATGCTGGTGGCCATTGCCGTGTTCAGGACTTCCGGCGCGTTGGATTTGTTGGTTTTGGGTTTTGAAAAGTTTTTTGCCTGGCTCGGCGTTGATACCGGTTTTGTCGCCGCTCTGCCGACGGCTTTGCTCAAGCCTCTGTCCGGCAGCGGTGCCCGGGCCATGATGATTGAAACCATGCAGACTTACGGTGCCGACAGTTTTCCGGCCTTTGTTTCAGCCGTGGTGCAAGGTTCGACCGAAACCACTTTCTATGTGCTGGCGGTTTATTTCGGTGCGGTAAAAATTACCCGGGTCGGCGCCGCGCTGCCCTGCGCTTTGCTGGCAGATTTGGCGGGTATAGCCGCTGCCGTGTTCTTTTCTTATATGTTTTATGAATAAAACTACATCCAGCGCAGTTTTTTCATAATGGCGAGCAGTGCGGCTGCGATAATGATAAGAATAATACAGACTGCAGCGAACGCAAAATCGTTGTCGGCATAAGGAATTCCGGACACATTGATGCCGAGCAGGCCGGTCAAAAGGCCGAGCGGCAGAAATACCGCGGTAAAAATGGATATGATATACATAATCCTGTTCATGCTGATACTCATTTTTCCCTGCAGTTCTTCATGATAAAGCGTAATATGCTCTCGGCAGTATTCCAAATCTTCCAAAGCCTTGGCCATATCGTTGGAAAGTTCTCTCATGGCCGATTTTCCGCGCGGCGTAATCAGTGGGTGTTTTTCGTTTTGCATATTTTGAAACAAATCTTTCATTGGCGCCAGATATCGCCGCAGAGAAATGGTTTCCCGACGCAGGTCGGTAATTTCTCCGCTGATGCTGAAATCATTTATTTCTTTGATTTCAATAACTTTTTCCTCGAGTTCGTCGGTTCGGTCAATAATGCCGTTGACCGTGTCGTTGATGACATCGGCCACATATCGGCTGAGCAGGAGAAAACATTGCATAAGGTTTTTGGGACCCTTGCCTCTTTCCAGACTGTCGGCCAGCTTTGCCACGGCTTTGAGGCGACGGTGTTCAAGCGAAATCATCTTCTTTTCGTCAATCCAGATTCGGAGTGAAATCATATCGTCGGGATCGCTGCCCGGATTGAGATTGATGGCCCGCAGAATAATCAGCATTCCGTTGTCATGGGCAAAAAAACGCGGTCTGGTGTCCTCATCGCAGAGTGCGTCGGCCACGGCCGGATCAATGGCATAGTCTTCAACCAGAATCTTATAGGTTTCAGGATTGCGGTAGTCCAGATTCTCCCATACCGGCGGAGGCGTGCTTTCAAAACTGAGTTTGTTATCGCCTGAATAAATTCCGCCTCTGCCGTCCAGAAAAAAACACTGCCTTTCGGTCGTTTGGTCTTCTGCGTTCATAAATTCAGCCTCTCTCAGTCTTCCAGCTCATAAAAACGGCAGCGCTCGGACAATATCTTGTCATTTTTAATATCGTCCGTGCCTTTGGAGATAATATCTATCACCCTGGTGTCGTTGTCATATCCGGTGTGCGCGGAAATCGGGTTGACCACGCCGACGCCGAAAGCCGATATTTCGGTAGCGATGTTGATGTTCACGTTGGTAACCATCGGACAGATTCTCGAATCTATATATTCGTCGACAAAGTCCTGAGGAATGTTATAACTTAAAATGTCATTGGGATCGGAAAAGGCGACGATGTTCAGGTTTTTAAAAATCCTGTCGTTGTAATGCCGACCGTCTTTTTTGCAATATTCGGCGATTTTGTGGTTAATCTTCGGTTTCGGCCGGCCGATTTGCAGAATGGGCAATTGGTTGGCCAGCATAAACGCCGTAAATTCTTTGTTTTTGAGTTCATTGATAATCAATTGCGCTTCCCGGTGGTGCTTGATGTCGTCGCGGCTGACGTCGTCGGCGATGCTGATAATCGTGTCAATCAGGATTCGGCTGCCCAGACTGTGCGTAATGAAGATGATGTTTTCATGATTCAGGTTCTGTATCTGCTTATAAGAAGAAACCCGGCAGACCTGTTTTTGCTTGTCTTTGAGCTGTTCCCATGATTTTCCGAGCATCCAGCAGGTTGACTGTTTGGTCGCGTTCAGGATCAGGTTGTTTTTATCGGTCAGATAAATCATCGGATCCGGCCCCGTGTCGTTCAGAAAACCTTTGACGGTGTTATTGAATGCGGCTCTTTTGTAAGCATATTCCTTAGTCATGTCATAAGAGAGAAAACTCTTGTGCGGGGTTGTTATATCGGACCAGGTAAGCTCATAGAACAAAAGGTCATGCTTGCGCGCTTCGTCTCTCATGCGGGTGACGCGCAGATTGCCGATGACGGTATCGGGATCGTCGGGGTCGATGAGGATAATGTCTTTGGGAGAACGCGACAAAACCGTCAGATTGAGGGCTTTGCTCAAATTGTCGCGGATTCTTGCCGAATATCCCGGATGATGGGTGCCCACGCCGTGAATCATCAGCACTTTGACGGCTTCGCCTTTGGAAAAATATGATTCGATACCGGCAAATTTGCCGCCCCGGATTTCGCATTGTCTGGTGTCAACCTCCGCATCCTTGTCCAAAATTGCTTCGGCCACGCCGCGGCCGAAAGAGGAGCATCCGGCCAGATTCCAGATTAACAGCAGCGCAATATATTTTTTAAGCATTTTTCATTCCTGGAAAATATTGAATTTTTTTTAATAATTTCGAATTTTAATCTATCTTAAACCTAATTACAATATAATAAGAACCGATAATTGAAAAACAGGAATGTATGTTTTATGAAAGCACTGGTGCAGAGAGTAAAGAAATCATCCGTGGAAATCGACGGCCGCCTTTTTTCCGAAATCGGCGCCGGTCTGCTGGTTTTGCTCGGCGTTGAAAAAGATGATACTGAAAAGCAGGCGGCAGAGCTGGCCAAAAAAGTCGTCAATCTGCGGATTTTTGAAGATGAACGGCAGAAAATGAATTTATCGGTATTAGATATCAAAGGAGAGCTGCTGGCCGTTTCTCAGTTTACGCTGGCCGGAGACACTTCGCGCGGCAACCGTCCCGGTTTTGAAACCGCCGCCCGCCCTGAAACGGCCCGGCCTTTGTATGAATATTTTGTAGACTGTCTGCGTTCTTATGGTATTATAGTAAAAACCGGTGTTTTTCAGGCCGATATGCAGGTCTCTTTAATAAATGACGGACCGGTGACGTTTATGCTGGAAAAAAAGTAAAAGGTTGAGGCTTATGGTTGAGAATAATGATAAAAATATGCAGATTTCCAGTGCCGATTTGTTGAAAAATCCGCAGGGTTTTGCAGATGATTCTCTGGCGGTCGAGCCGTCCTTTGCCGAAGAATATGATGAAGACGACCAGGTGTTGTTCCTGTATTCTCAGTTGATGAATACGCCGTTTAACCGTACGGATATCATTTCCGGCATTGAGCGTTCGATTTATGCCGAACTTTCCGCGGATCCTGAAGATACGCTGGCCATGATTACGTTTATGCAGTCTCAGATAATGCTGGGCAATCATCCCAAGGCCAAGGCGTTGGCGTATAAATTATGGGAAGTCGGCGGCGAACTGGAGGACATTGAAGAATACATATACATCAATGCGCTGCTCAATCTCGGTCTGTTGGAGATGGCCTCGGTTCTGCTGAAACCGAGATTTGAAACCCTGACCGCCTCCATCGACTACTATTATCCGCTGCTTCTCAAGCTTTGCACCATGACCGGCAACGTCTATTTGCTTGAGCGGCTGATTACGCATCCCAATGCACCGGAAGATGACAGCGATTATATGCAGATTCTCACCCGTTATAAAAACTATAACTATACCGACCATTTCAAGAACGTTCAGCGTATCATCATGGAAAACGTCAAGGAGAGCATCTGCGTTTATGATTATGACGTTACCGAAGGCGTTATGAGCGAAATCGTTTCTGAAATATATGTCGGCGGAGACGGTGCCGTTCTGCGCCAGCTGGAAAGCACCCTGAATGAGAAGCTGAACGAATACTACCGTTCGGCCAACATTGAAAAACTTTCAAGTTACAGTTGGAAGTTGCTGCCGGTCAGCAGTCATCCGGCCATCGGCATTGATTGATTATTTGTTGGGCGTAATCAAAGAACCGTTGTCTGATTTTTTGCGGATATCGTTTTCTATTTTGTTTAAAACCGGTTCTGACGCCTTTTTAAACAGCTTTTTCATCAGATCGGCCGCCACTTTCTGCTCGTCTTCCTCGCTGGAAAAGAGAATGAAACGGTTTTGATGCTCAACCGAGGTTGTTCCGCTGTCCTTGATTTTTACGCCCATGGCCAGCACCATCTGCAAACGGTTGGTATTGCTGTTTATCGGATCCACTTTGGCGCGCAGGACTTTCGATCGCACAACATAGTCCGCCAGATCTTCTTTGTCCGTGATATAAAAATCGGGATTGTCGGCAAACAGTTCGCGAATGCTTTGCGTATGGCTTTCGGAAGTCGTATTGTTGTAAAACTCGACCGGGGCAATGTACAGCAGTTTTTTCTTGTCCTTTGCGCCGTCTTCTTTAATGTTCGTTTGTCCGGCAGCCGCGTCGGGCGGTAGGTTTTGCTGCGTTTCGGGCATGGATGTTTCCGTTTTCGGCTGTTCCGCTGCCGCTTCCTGATCGGGAGCGTTGTCTGTCAAATCCTGTTCCGTCAGCTCGCCGTTTTGCTCCGTCTGCGGCTCCTGTTTGGCCTGACGCATATTTTCCGCCGCTTGAACGACATTTTCCTTTTTGACATAACCGGTCACTTCCACACAGATGTTTTCACTGTCTTGCTTGGTTGTGCGTACGGCCAAATCTTAGACATAGTTGTCAACAATGTTATAAACCAGAACATTAAAATTATGCCGGTCAAATTCCTCTGCCAGTTCGCTGACTTCGGGAACCTTGCTGACGGCATTGAAAGAAGCTTTGTCCGTCGCTCTCATTCTGACCGAAGATTTAGGTTCGTCCTGCTTGATTTTTTCACAGGCCTCCGAATAAACGGAGATAACGTCGTCGTCCAAAGAGCTTGAATCCAAAGCCATGCCGCCGTCAATATCGTCCGCGGCCGCCGCGTTTGCGGTCAGCGCCAAAACAAAACCCAAAATTTTCCAAACGGAAAACTTCATTTACCACCAGCTCTTGTCGTCGTTTTGCAATTGTTTCATGGTTGATGTCCAGGAACCGACAATTTTCTTGTCCTTGTCTTCTTCCTTTTGTTCGTCGCCGGACGGTTCGCTGTCTTTGTCTTCCGCGGTCTCATCTTTTTTATCTTTATCCTGGGACTGCTTTCCGTCGTCTGTGGCGGCGTCTTTCTTTTCTTCGCCGGCGGCCGCGGTTTTATCCGTGCTGTCGCTGAGGTCGACAAGTTTCAGGGTATAGTCAATCACCGGCGAGCGCATTTCTGGGTTGGGCACGGCGTCAACCTCGACTTCCAGCTTGTAGTCGGCGTCTTCCAGATTTTCAACCACGGTATAGTTTCTGGAACCATCGATAATGTCTTCGGTTGTTTTGCGCGCAAAATAAAAACCGTCGGGAAGCTTTTCTTTCATCTTTTTTATCGGTGCAATATAAAGCTTGGGCTTTTGTTCCTTCCGCATATACAAAGCTTCGGTTTCGTCAAGCATTTTGTTGGTTGCCCGCGTCGCCGCAATGGCATAAACCTCGGGCGTGACGTCATAGTCAGAAAAGTCTTCTTCATTGACAATCAGCATCTCGTCTGGGTCAATCGGCACCTCGACCGTTTTGCTTTCAAAAACGTTCTGGCAGCCGGCCAGCAGCATGATCATTCCGCATTGGATAAGAGTTTTTTTCATTGTCGGATTCCCGTTAATTATTCGTCATGCCATTCACTATAATTCAATTTTCAGAATTCTCACTTACATTTTTTTACTTATTCACTTTTTCCGGGCGGATATGTGTTCAAAGACATTTGCATTTTATTTTAATCTGGGTTATTTTAGGGGCAAATTCCAAGTTTTAGGAGAAAAGGCTTTGAAAAAACTTTTATTTTTTGCCCTGATGTTTGTGGCGTCCTGTTCTCACGGACGTTCGGATTTTCAAAATCCCGAGCAGCTGAATGCCTGGAGCGGGCGGGCGCCGATTCAGGAGCTCTGTGACGGTTTGTTTACCTATCAGGATGATCCTTATATTGTTAACCGCATTCTGATAGAGTTCAACCGCCGCAATGTTTCATATATGAACTGCCGCCAGTATAACGGTCCGAAATAGGCCTTGCGGAAATTTCCGGCATGTTGTTTTGAACCGCGTTGGCCGGATTTCGGAATCTAAAATAAACAGGATTAAACGATGGTTATTACGTTCACCGCAATCTTAATCGGTCTGCTGGCTCTGATTCGTCCGCTGCAAAAAAACAGTTTTTATATTTTGCACGCCGCCATGGTCATTTTGGCCGCCTATTTTGTCGAGACGCATTATTTTCGAGTGACGCCCTTTGCCTATAAGACTTTTTTGCTGTTTTTGGTTTTTCATGCCGTTTCTGTCAATATCACGACGTTTATTGCCTATTATGTGGACAAGCGTGCGGCCGTCAGGCATCAATGGCGCGTCCCGGAAAACACGCTGCACATCTTGGAGTTTCTTGGCGGCTGGCTCGGAGCGTTGCTGGCTCAGAAGATTTTTCGCCACAAAACGCAGAAAAAAAGCTTCCGCCATATTTTCTGGTTGATGATTTTTCTTGAGTTTTGCGCTGTTTTCATTATTCTCAAATACCTGCGCCTGCTGTAACCGACCAAAGGATAAGATATGACTGTTAGTTTAAAAGCGACCGTTGACGCCAAGCAAATGAATTTTGCCGACCATTATAAAAAGCTGTGGCCGTATGTGCAGCCATATTTGTTTCGTGCGATTTTTGCCGTTGCTCTGTGTATTCCCATCGGTGCGCTGGATGCCGTTATCGCGCTGGCCTTAAAGCCTTATATGGACATTGTGCTGGTTGACAAGTCGGCTCAGTCTCCGGCTTTTATCCCGCTGGTCATTGTGGCGTTTACGGTTTTTCAGGGGGCGTTGAACTATATCGCCGCCTATATGAACTCCTGGGTTGGGATGAAAATCACGCAGGACGTCAAACGGGCGCTGTACCACAAACTGCTTTACCTGGAGCCCGCCTTTTATGACAAAAACGATTCCGGCATCATCATTCAGCGTTTTTCGCAGGATGTCGACACTTCCTGCACCGGACTGCTGGACAATATCCGCACTTTCACCTCGCGCATTTTTTCTTCCGTGTCTCTGATCGGCGTTTTGATTTACAACTCCTGGCAGCTCTCGATTATCGCCATCATTGTGCTGAGTCTGTCGCTTTTGCCTTTGGCTTATGTCCGCCGTTTGATTAAAAACATTGTGCAGGCGACGGTTAAGGAAAATGCCGCAGTGCTGACCAAATATAACGAAACCTATGCCGGCAGCAAAACTATAGCCTCTTACAATCTGCAACAGAAAATCTATAAAAAATATGATGAAACGCTGCGCCGTCTGTTCAAACTCGGCATAAAAATGGTGCAGAAAACCGCCTGGCTGACGCCGATGATGCATGTAACCGTTTCTATCGGCGTCGGCGCCGTCATCGGTTACGGCAGTTATCTGATTGTCAACGGCACCATCACCAGCGGCAGTTTTGTATCTTTCATCACTGCGCTGATTATGCTTTATAACCCGATAAAAAACATCGGCAAAAGCTTTAATGCCGTCCAGCTTTCTTTTCTGGCCATTGAGCGCATTACCGACATCTTGGAACTGAAACCCGAAATCACCAACAAACCGGATGCCCAAAAACTGGAAAGAGTCAAAAAGTCCATCAGATTTAAGGACGTCTGCTTTGAATACGATCCGGGCGTTCCGGTATTGAAAAACATTAATCTGGACATCAAAGCCGGAACCACCGTGGCGCTGGTCGGCAATTCCGGCGGCGGCAAAAGTACGATTGTCAACCTTATCCCGCGTTTTTACGATGTTGCTTCCGGTGCGGTCAGCATTGACGGAACCGATATCCGGGATTTGACGGTCGAAAGCCTGCGCGATAAAATCGCTGTGGTCTTTCAGGATAATTTTTTGTTTTCCGGCACCATTCGCGACAATATTCTGCTGGGCAAGGAAGACGCCACGGAAGAAGAGGTTATGAACGCGGTGAAAATGGCCTGTTTGGAAGACTTTGTTCTGGAGGCGGAGCGGGGGCTGGACACCGAAATCGGCGAACGCGGCAGCCTTTTGTCGGGCGGCCAGCGTCAACGTCTGTCCATCGCCCGCGCTTTCATCAAAAATGCGCCGATTGTCATTTTGGACGAAGCTACCTCCGCTTTGGATAACAAATCGGAAGCCGTAGTACAGAAGGCAATTGAAAACCTGATGAAAGACCGCACGGTTTTTGTCATTGCCCACCGCCTTTCAACCGTTCAGAATGCTGACAATATTGTTGTCATTAACAACGGCGAAGTGGTTGAACAGGGGACTCACCGCGAATTGCTCAAGATTGAGGGCGGCGCCTATAAAGCGCTTTATAACGCCCAGTTCAAATAATATCCGCGGATTAAAATCAGTCTTTTTTCCAGACAATCAGCGGATAATCGGCGCCGTTAGGTAGATTATAGTGCCACCATTCGTGAGGGATGGCTTCAAGTCCGATGCTTTCCATCAGTTCTTTCAGCTGGTTGCGGTTGGCAATTTCATCCGGCATATCGGGATTTTGATAATCGTGCCGCGCTTTTTGCAGATGCCGGGAAAAATTTTCTTCGTTCCCGCTCATCAGCTGTTCGGCATATTGTTTTTCATAGGCGTCAATCCGGGTCGGATAAACGAGTTCCCGGCCGTCTTCATAACACAGGCAACAGTCTATGGCTGCGCCCCGGCAATGCAGGGAACGTTGACAGGAGTCGGCGAAAAAAACGGGAATGGGAACAATGTCGTGCAACATCTCGTGAGCGATCGGCGGCCGGTAGGCGTCGCATATTTTGAGTTTCAGCTGCTGCCGGCGGAGGAACGGCGTCAGTTTCTCCAGCTTTTCCAGCATTTCTTTACGGACAAAGGCCCGGTTGCCGAAACCGATGCGCTCATAAACCGGACACATAGTCATATTTTCAAGGCCGGCGTACATTAAATCGACAATGAACAAATCGCTGTTTTTTATTTCAAATAAGTCTTCGCTGAACATTTTACCGTCATTTGTATAAGTCGGGCAGCAGTTTTGCCTCGGATTTTTGGTTTATTTTTTTCTTGTCAATTTTTTCAAAGCTTTTCAAGAACGCACCGGCGTCCCATTCGCTGCCGTTATCGGCATAAAGAGCCGCCGTAAGTTTGTCAAGCTCCTCGGCAAAGCTTTTGTCTTTGACCAGTTTGTTTACGTCGTTAAAGCTGCTGACTTTTGCCGCGCCGTATTTTTGCCGGCACCATCCCAATATGGCGTCGCGCAGCGTCCGGAGATCTTTAGCCTGAGCGGCCTTAACCAGTTGTCGGCGATAATCGCGAATATCTTCGTGTTCTTTGCTCCCGCTGGGTTTCATCAGCATATAGCTGATTAAAATGCCGAAGCCGAATGCACCGAGCAGCAGAATGACGATTTCGGTATTGGTAAAGCCTGTCGTTGCGGCTTCTCCGCCAATCAGGGCTTTCGTATCTTGGACAATGTTCTTGATGTTTTTGCTGCGCTCTTCAGGCGTGTCGCTTTTTATCTCGTTTGCATCGGGTGCTGCCGCGGGCGTTTCGCTTGGCATTATCTGTCCCGGAGCGCTCGGTTCCACTTCTATCTCCATGGCCGGAAGCGATGCTTTTTCATACTTGCCGCTGTTAACGTTGAACCAGTCTACCTCTGCGGCCGGAATGGTCATTTTGCCGGCGGCGGTCGGAATATATACGTTTGAAATTTTGGCAATTGAAACGACGGATCCGTTCTCTGCCTTCATTTCGCTTTCGGGTTTTTCCGGATATTGTTTAAGGCCTTTGATTGCAGCAAACTTCAGATCCGGCAGCTGATTGTCCAAAACTCCGTCGGCTTTAATGTATACCGTGCGGTTGACGGCTTCCCCGACCTTAAATTTTGGGTTTTGCGGTTCCCACTGCTGCGCCAGAACCACGTCCTTGGCCGGCAGCCACCAATGTCCGTTGTTTTGAGCCGGGATTGGCTTAACTTCGACGCTGACGGGTTCGGTAGACAACCGCACCGGATTTCTGGCCGCAAAAAAGTCCGTGTCGCCGAGCAGGGCGCTGCGTATGTCATCGCCGAACAAACGCTCAAACGGATCAATGCTGCGTTTGTTTTTGGTCAGGTAAAAGCCTTCAAAATGAGCCTGCGGGATTTCCAGTCTGCCGCTTCTCTGCGGAAACAGGGCATAGCTGAAAACAATTTCACGGCTTTTTTTGCCGTTGACGACCATCGGCCGCACTTCAGGTTCTCCCAAAGAGCGGATAACCCAGTCGCGGCTGGTCGTAAAAGTAGGTTCGCTTCCCTGCAGACCGCCGCCGTCAAACAGGCTGACTTTATAAATGACTTCCTGCTGAACATAAGGCGCGTTGTTGCTTATCCGCGCGCTCATCCTGTATGTCGGCGCCGCATTTCCGTCATCGGCCGTGCCGCCGCTCTCCGTTACGTTAATGGTTATCGGCTGGCTGCTTGCGCCGTTGATGTCAAAAGCCGGAATTGTAAAACTGCCTTTTTGCTTAGGCATTAAAATCAGTTGCCAGCCGGAAGTGGACGTCTGTTGCCCGTTGATAAACGAAACGTTGGAAACATAGCCTTGGGAATAGATGTTGAAATCTTTCTCCAGCACGCCGAAATCCGGTTTTTGCGGATTTGAGACATCGGTTTCCACGGTCAGCATAAAACTTTGTCCGAACGGAACCGTGCTGCGGTTGACGGTTGCCTGCGTAAAATCGGCCCGGGCCGCGCCGCTGAACAACAAACTGACTAAAAGCAAACTTAAAAATCTTTTCATTGTCACTCATCTCCATATCGGTTTAATCTGTATTCTTTGGCAATAAACGCTTTCAAAAGCCCGCCCGGATCTTCGGGAATTTCGCGAAACTTTTGTATCCGGGCCTGTCGTTCTTCGTCGTTTTCGCCGCCGTCTTCTTTTTCGTTGCCTCCGGCCGCATTGGTTTCGCGTTCTTCATCGCCTTCGTTTTGCGGTTCGGCGGAAGCGCCCTGCGGCTGATTGTTACGGGGACGTTCGTCATCGCTTTCATCTCCCTGCTGGGGCTGCTCCTCTCCTTGGCCCTGCTGTGTATCCTGCGGCGTTTGTTGATTTTCTCCGCTTTGGGCATCTTTCTGGTCTTGCTGCTTATTGTCCGGTTCCTGTTGGTTTTGTTCGCCGTTTTCGGGACTGTTTTGCGCCTCTTGATTGTCACCCTGATTGTTTTGGGATTGCTGCTGGTTGTCCTGAGCCTGCTGCTGTTGATTATTTTGTTGGTTCTGCAGCTGATTCTGCTGGTTTTGCTGTTGCTGCCGTTTCAAATATTCCAGATTGAATTTTGCATCTTCGTGTTCGGGTTCAAGCTTCAAAACCTCTTCATATTTTTTGATGGCCTCGGGAATCTTTCCGCCTTTGGCCAACGCGTTGCCCTGATTGTACAAGCCGGTTGCGTCATTTGCCTGTTCAAAGGATTTCAGTGCCGCCTTATAGTCGCCGAGCCGGTACAAGGCGGAAGCTTTCCAGTTGGCATCTTCAAATTTTTCTGCGGCGGTCTTAAAATCTCCCCGGCTGAAAGCCTGATAGCCCTGCTGATTGCTGTTTAAGAACATATCGGGCATTTGAGCCTGAGCCGTTTTGCTGACGCCGAGCAGCAGTGCGATGACAAAAATGCCGCGGCGGAAAAAATACAGACAGCAGAGCAGGGGAATAATGCTCAGATAATAACCGGCGTCTTTCCAGGTAGACTGCATATTGTCGCTGAGTTTGAGTTCGCTGATGTGCGTGTTGATAAAAGAATCAATGGCGCCGACATCCCGATCGGAGCTGCTCAGGTTTTCATAAACGCCGCCGCCGTATTTGCTTATGAGTTTGAGTTTTTCGTTGTTCTCTCTGCTTACGGCCAGAACGCTTACCGCATATTTGTCGTTCTGAGCGTTTTTGGCCGCCTCCAGCGCCAGATCGAACCTTTGACCGACGTCGGGGCTGAAGATAACGATATTGCCGTTAAAGTAACCGGCATTCTTAAATTTTTCCACCGCCAGATCTATGGCTCGGTCCAGTCGGTCGCCGTTAGACGGCATAATATCATAATTGACGGCCGGCAAAAGGTTGATAATGATTTCCTTGTCTTCTGTCAAAGGGGTAATCAGAAAGGGTTCGTTCGTATAGACGATAAGCCCGCTTTGAGCCGATTTCAGACCGTTAAGCAAATCGATGATTTTATATTTTGCACGTTCCAGCCGGCTTGGCGTCAGGTCCTTTTCCTTCATGTCCGAAGACAGGTTCAGCAAAATCATAACCGGATTCTCCGGTGCCATCGACGGTGCTTCCTGTTTTTGCCAGGAAGGTCCGGCAATGGCAAAGATACCGGCGACAAAGGCGCTCATGCCCAAAAATCCCAGAATGCGCCGCTGAACGGAAGAACCTTTGATTAAAAGAAAATTGAGCAGCTTTTTGTCGCAGACGTTTTCCCACGAAGACTTGTTGCGAATTCCGCGAAAATATCTGACATAGAAAAAAATCGGCAGCACCAGAGCCAGCAGCCACCAGGGACGCAAAAAGTGAAAATTGCCGATAAACTCCTGCATCTTATTTCCTCCTGGCCAGTCCGAACAAAATGCCCGCCAGCACCAAAGCCGCAATCAGAGGAACATAAAACAGCTCCTTGGTTTCGACCACGTATTGCTCGTCGTTTTCATCCGGTTCCAGCTTGTCGATAATGTCATAGATTCGCCGCAGGCTTTCCGTATCCTTGGCGCGGAAATAATTGCCCTTTGTTTCCGCGGCCAGCCGTTTCAGGCCTTCTTCGTCGAGCCCGCTGTTCGGCGCGGCAATCTGAAAGCCGAAAAATGACTGTATCAGCGAGCCCTCGGCGCCGACACCGATGGTATAAACCTTAACGCCCTCCGATTTTGCCAGATTAATGGCTTCCGGCAGGCTGAGCGAACCGTCGTTGTTTTCGCCGTCAGTCAGCAGAATGATAATTTTTTTGTCTTTGTCTTTGCTGTCCTGCAAAGATTTAAGAGCCATGCCCAGAGCATCGCCGATGGACGTGGAGTCTCCGGCCATGCCGGCATCCGTGTTCCACAGAATTTCCTGAACGGAGCGTTTGTCGTAAGTGATCGGCGCCTGAAGATAGGCGCGTGTTCCGAACAAAACCAGCCCCATACGGTCGTCACGGCGTTTTTGGATAAATTCGCTGGCAACTTTTTTGACGGCGCTGAGACGGTTGATGCGGCGGTTGTTAATGGTAAAGTCCGGCTGCAGCATGGAGTTGGAAATGTCCATCACCAGCAGGATATCGCGGCTGTAGTTTTTCACCCGAACCGGTTCGCCGATCCATTGCGGCCGGGCGACAGCCGTAACCAGCAGCGCGTAAATGACATAAAGCAGCGCCAGTCCCGTGCTTGATCCTTTTTCGGGAAAACCGCGTCCCCAAATGCCGCCGGACTGGATTTTAATTTTTTCTAAGTCTTTGATAAAAGGCACCCGCAGCGCATCGCCGTGCAGACCTTTCACCGCCGGCAGCAGGTAGCGCAGCAGCACCGGAACAATTAACAGAAACACCGCGTAGGGAAAGGCAAAATGGTTCATAGGTTTTCTCCGATCCAGTTTTTGCAAAACCCGCGCAGCCTTTCAACGTCCTGTTCGTTATAAAGATCAGTGTCCCGCGGAATGTAAGGTGCGTTGGTCAAAAGCTCCCCGGTGCGCCGGTCAAGTTTTTTGCGGGCGTGGCTGTTCAGAAAATCAATCCACTCTTTTCCTTGCAGAGTGGTGGCGTTTTTGTATTTATAAACGCAGATTCGCCGCAGGATTTCCGACATCTGCTGTGCGGCGTAAACCGCGTTGCCGGAAGCGATGTTTTGCAGAAGTTTGATGGCGTAACGGCTTTTGCTGTAGCGGCGCAGATAAAGGGCAAACTGAATCATCAAAATCAGCAGAATAACAGCGCACAAAACCAACCACCAGCCGTATGCCACCGGAAACGGCGAAACCTCAAGCGGTATATGTATATCTCTTAATTCCGGCAAATTGTCATTCATGTCAACACCTTACGCCCGATTTGCAGCCTTTTGCGGGCTTTTTTTGATTCCTTTTGTAAATTTAGGCGTTCCGTGCTCAAATATCAAGCGCTTTTAAAAATAAAAAGTCCCGTTTCCGACAAGCGGAACGGGACTTGATTGACAAAGTTGTTTCAAGCTTCGGGATCGGATGTTTCCTTATAGGCGACAATGTCCGAAACTCTGACTTCCTCGCCGAGCACGTTGGGAAATTTGATAATCCGGGAGTTGTAAAGATGCTGTAAAACGTTTTCTTCTTCCTCGGGGACAATTCCGTGTCGGCAGTCTTCCAGCAAAGCGTTGCTCATGGCGTAAACGTTCATCATCGTGCTCCAGTCAAGTTTGCCGTAGTCCGGATAATACTGCCGGATCTGCTGTTCGCTGATAACTTTTTCTTTTTCCCAGAGCCGGGCGTCTTTAACTGCCAGATAAACGTTTTGCACGGCTTCGTCAATCCGGAGTTCTTTGCGCCAGTCTTTGAGCTGCATAAAGCTTTTGTCGTTGGCCGTCAGAATGGCGACCCTGATTTTGAACAACGGGAGCAGTTTTGCCAGCCTGCGGTTGGATTCCAGATTGATTTCCATCCGTCTTTCGTCCTCGGCTTCAACGGTCAGCTCCTTTTGCAGCTGTTCCATCTCGGGCAGGAGCTCTTCCTTGGTTTTGCTGAAAATTTCCCCGCCGTTGACAACCAGCCTTTGAACCAGATTTTTACAAAATTCGGCTTCAAGTTCGGCGCCTGATGAAATCCCTTTGGCCAGGTCGGAGGCGAGCTCAAATTCAAAACCGTTGGCCAAAACCAATACGGTGTTTCCGTCACGGACGAGAACACGGTCGATAATGTCTTTTACTGTCATATGTTAATAATTTTATAATTCTATGTTAACTGAAGATAAAATATCACAAAAACAGAATGCTGACAATAAGAAAACATATTTTATTTAAAATAAAAAAGCCTCCGCGGACGGAGGCTTGTGCTTAAAAGCTTCAGGCTGCTTTTATCAGACCGTGTTTTTTCTTGCCTTGAGAAAGCTTAACCTGCCCGTCGTGGTAATCTTTGGCCGAAATCACGTAATTTTCGTCACAAACGACCTCATCGTTGATTTTCAGTCCGTTCTGCTTAATCAGCCGGCGCGCTTCGCCTTTGCTGGCAACAAAGCCGATTTGCAGAAAAGCGTCCAGAATGCCGATGTCGCCGCTGACGCTGATGCAGGGCAGCTCGCCGCCGGCCGCGCCTTGTTCAAAAACCTGAACCGCCGTGGTCTGAGCCGCTTTGGCTTCTTCTTCGCCGCGGCAGATTTTGGTCGCTTCAAAGGCCAGAATCTTCTTGGCTTCGTTGATTTCCTGATCTTTCAACGCTTCCAGCCGGCGGATTTCGTCCATCGGCAGATCGGTGTAAATCCGCAGGCATTTTCCAACCTCAGCGTCACCGATGTTGCGGAAATACTGGTAATAATCATAAGAAGAAAGCTTCTCGTCATTAATCCATACGGCGTTGCCCTCTGATTTTCCCATTTTTTTGCCGGCCGAGTCGGTAATAATCGGACTGGTAAAGCCGAACAGTTCCACGTCATATTTGCGGCGGCCGAGTTCGGTGCCGGACGTAATGTTGCCCCATTGGTCGGAACCGGCGATTTGGGCGCGGCAGCCGTATTTTTGATACAATTCGCAAAAGTCGTATCCTTGCAGCAGCATATAGTTGAATTCCAGAAAAGACATCGGCTGTTCACGGTCCAGGCGAGACTTGACGCTTTCCATCGTCAGCATGCGGTTAACCGAATAATAGGTGCCGATGTCGCGCAGAAAGGCAAGGTAATTGATGTCCTTAAACCAGTCCCAGTTGTCGACCATGACCGCGTCGTTTTTGCCGTCGCCGAACTTCAGAAACTTACCGAAAGATTTTTTCAGTCCCTGCACGTTGTGAGCCAGCGTTTCTTCGCTCAAAAAGGGTCGCAGCTTGTCTTTGCCTGACGGGTCGCCGATGCGGGCCGTGGCGCCGCCGACCAGAGTCAGGGGCTTATGACCGCATTTTTGAAACCACCGCATCATCATCAAAGGGACGATATGACCGACATGCAGACTGTCCCCGGTCGGGTCAGACCCCAGATATCCCACCGCCGGCACGCCTTTTTGTTCGCACTCGCAGAGGTAGGCGTCAAAACCGTCCTCGTTGGTGCATTGGTTGTAAAAGCCGCGTTCAAGCATGATGTTCATGAATTGTGATTTAAATTGAGTCATTTTCCCTTTCCTTATAATAAATTCTTAACGCATATTAGCATATATTTGAGATAGTGCAACAGATTCGGTAAACTTATGGATACAATAAAAAAGATAAAGGCTCTGGGGCTGATGAGCAGCTCGTCGTTAAGCGGTATCTCCGCCGCGGTGATTACCACCGACGGGGTTGACGTCTATGACGTCGGCCGTTCGGTTTACGTACCCTACGATGACGACATCCGCGAACGTCTGCAGGCGGTGATGGGCAAAAAGCCGGAGACGCCGGAACTGGAAGCGGAATTCAAATCTTTGAACGAATGCGTCACCCGCGCTCATGCCGAAGTGGTTGAAGACGTTCTCGATTATATCGAAATGCCGGTGGATGTCATCGGTTTTCACGGCCATACGGTTTTGCACGAACCTCAGAACCGCTATACCTACCAGCTGGGCTCGGGCCGGCTTTTGGCCGATTTGACCCGCACCCGGGTCGTCAACCGTTTTTCCAATGCCGATCTTCTGGCCGGCGGTCAGGGCGGTCCTCTGGTGCCCGTATATCATGCGGCCCTGGTCAATGATTTTGAAAAACCGGTGGCGGTGGTAAATATCAGCGGCATTTCCAGTATTACCTGGGTCGGCGGCAACGGCGAGCTTTTGGCTTTTGACATCGGTCCCGGCAATGCGGCTGTCAACGACTGGGTGTTTCACCATGCCGGCCAGCAGATGGATTACAACGGCAGGCTCGCCATTACCGGAACGGTTCACGGCAAGGTTTTGGCCAGCCTGATGCGTCACCGCTTTTTGGCCAAATATCCGCCCAAATCCATGGATCGCAATCTGTTTAACGACAAGCTTGAGCATCTGGAGGGGCTGAGCCTTGAAGACGGTGCGGCGACCGTCACCGCCTTTGTGGCCGAAGCCATTGCCTACTCAATGGCAATGTATCTGCCTCAGATGCCTAAAAAGGTGATAGTCAGCGGCGGCGGTGCCAAAAATCCGACCCTGCTCCGTTTTTTGCGGCAGCGTTTGGAAGGAGTAGAGGTTCTGGTCTCGAGCGAGCTGGGTTGGCGGCCGGACACAATGGAGGCGCAGGCTTACGCCTTTTTGGCGGCCCGGCGTCTGTATTTTCTGCCCAATTCTTTTCCTTCCACCACAGGCGTTCCCGAACCTGTCGTCGGCGGCGAAGTTTACGAACCCGCCTCTCCGGAAAGCGCCGGATAAGATGTTTGTCTATTTTTGCCAAAATAACCGTTGACAAAGAAAAATAAAAATGCTATCAATCCCGCAATTTAATATTTTTATTGCTAAGCCTTTGTTTAAAAGATATTTCTGTTCTCTCGGGCAGTCCGGTTTGCAGGCGATGTTATTTTTTTTAAGATATTTCCATACGCGCTGAAAACCTCCCCTGTGCCGGACTGCCTTTTTGACAGATGACAATATGCCGAACTGCGGTGAACAACCGGCTTCAAACGCCTTTCGTTAATAATGTGTTTATTTACAAAACCGCATTTCGGTCCGAACCACAAATATCTGGCGGGATATTGGGTTTCGGTTCGGGTTCTGCGCTTACGGCGGTAAGGCGGAACCTTTTGCAAAGAATATGAGACAATGTTGAAAACATTGTACCGCATAGAAGATGAGTCCATCAGAAAGGAGCCTCTGTGAAGAGTCTCCTTTTTTGTTTGTCTCAATGAACCAAATTAACAATTGACTCGTTGGTCGTACTGGTCTAAATTACTCACCGGTAAAAACTTAAAGATAGAGATTCTTTTGCAGATGTGCGCTTTTTATATACATATTCCTTCCGTTATTATCCCTTAGGGGATACACTTTTCTGCACATAATAAACACTTTTCAATCCAAAACGTTAATTCAAATCATATTTTAGGGTATTTTAAATGACTAAATACTATGCTGAGGTGAAGGCCAAACCTGACTTCGTCGAAGTCGAAAAAGAAGTTCTCAAGTTCTGGGAAGAAGACAAAACCTTTGAAAAATCCGTAAAAAACCGTGACGGCGCCGCCGAATTCGTTTTTTACGACGGTCCCCCGTTTGCCAACGGCACGCCGCACTACGGACATATTATGGTCTCTTACGTCAAAGACGTAGTTGCCCGTTTTCAGACCATGAACGGCAAAAAGGTGGAGCGCCGGTTGGGATGGGACTGCCACGGCCTTCCTGCCGAAATGTCCGCCGAAAAACAACTGGGTGTTTCCGGCCGCAAGCAGATTGAAGAGTTTGGCGTTGAAAAATTCAACGATTTCTGCCGTTCCGACGTTCTCAAATATTCCGGCATCTGGGTTGAAATGTTCAAGCGTATCGGCCGCTGGGTAGACTTTAGCCATGACTACAAAACCATGGATCTGCCGTTTATGGAAAGCGTCATCAACAATTTCAAGCAACTCTGGGAAAAAGGTCTGGTTTATGAAGACTACCGCGTGCTGCCGTATTCCTGGGCAGCCGAAACTCCGCTGTCAAACTTTGAGGTAAATCAGGGTTATCAGGACAAAACCGACAATGCGATTACGGTAATGTTCAAGCTTGAAAACGGTATGAAAATGCTGGTCTGGACCACTACGCCCTGGACGCTGCCGTCCAACCTGATGCTGGCCGTCGGACTGGATATTGACTATGCGGTTATGGAAGAAGACGGACAGAAATATGTTCTGGCTGAAGCATTGCTCGGCCGCTATAAGAAACAGCTAGAAAAAGCCGTAAAGGTCGGTTCCCTGAAAGGCCGGGAGCTGGTCGGTCTGAGCTATGAGCCGATGTTCCCTTATTTCAAACATCTGAAAGACAAGGGGGCTTTCCGCGTATTGAGCGGCGAGTTCGTTTCCACCGAAGACGGTACCGGCATTGTGCACATTGCTCCGGGTTTCGGTCAGGACGACTTTGATGCCTGCCGTGCTTACAAGGAAGATTTTCCGGTCGTCTGCCCGGTTGACGAGGCCGGCAAGTTCACCGCCGAAGTCCCCGATTATGAGGGAAAACAGGTTTTTGAAACCAATGAACCGATTATGCAGTGGCTGAAAGAAAACGGTCTGCTGGTCAAAAAAGAGCAGTACACCCACTCTTATCCGTTCTGCTGGCGCACCGATACCCCTCTGATTTATAAAGCCATGTCTTCCTGGTTTGTCAAAGTGACTGATTTCCGCGACAATATGGTCAAAAACAATCAGCAGATTAACTGGGTGCCCGAGCATATTAAAGACGGGCGTTTCGGCAAATGGCTGGAAGGCGCGCGCGACTGGTCCATTTCCCGCAACCGTTTCTGGGGCACGCCGATTCCGGTTTGGAAGTCGGACAATCCGGCTTTCCCGCGCATTGACGTGTTCGGTTCCGTGGCCGAAATCAAGGAAAAGACCGGCATTGAGGTTACCAATCTGCACAAGCCCTATATTGATGATGTGGTTTATCCCAACCCGGACGACCCGTCGGGCAAAACCATGATGCGCCGTGTGGGAGACGTCTTCGACTGCTGGTTTGAAAGCGGATCCATGCCTTACGCGCAGGTTCACTATCCGTTTGAGAACAAAGAATGGTTTGAAAATCATTTTCCGGCCGACTTCATTGTCGAGGCTATGGATCAGACCCGCGGCTGGTTCTACACGCTGACGGTTTTGTCGACCGCGCTGCATAACAAACCGGCGTTCAAAAACTGTATCTGCACCGGTCTGTTGATGGCCGAAGGCGGACAAAAGCTTTCCAAACGCCTCAAAAACTATCCCGATCCGAACGAGGTTTTGGAAAATACCGGTTCTGACGCCCTGCGCTGGTTCCTGGTTTCTTCTCCGGTTTTGAAAGGCGGCAATCTGGCGGTGGACAAGGAAGGAAAGGAAATTGCCAAGGCGGCCCGCGTGGCACTCATTCCGCTGTGGAACGCTTTTTATTTCTTCACGCTCTATGCCAACGCCGAAGGCTATAAGGCCAAAGAAATTTCGTCGTCTTCCGAGGCCATTGACAACTATATTCTCTCCAAGCTCAAACGGCTGAGCCAAATTGTCAGACAGGGACTGGAGACTTATGACGTGTCTCAGGCGACCGGCGAACTGGCCTCGTTTATGGAAGTTTTGAACAACTGGTACATCCGCCGCACCCGCGACCGTTTCTGGGAAGGCGACGCGCAGGCTTTTGACACTTTGTACACGGTTTTGGTCAACGTTGCCAAAATTGCCGCGCCGCTGATGCCTTTTGTGGCGGAATATGTTTTCAAAAACCTGACCGGCGAAGAATCTGTCCATCTGACTGACTATCCGTTGCTGGAAGCAATCAATCTGGACGAAAAACTCGTTTCCGAAATGGACTTTTTGCAGGATTTATGCTCCGCCGGCAAATTCATCCGCGAGGAAAAAAATCTGCGCAACCGCTTGCCGCTGCAAAGCCTGACGGTTGTCGGCGATAACCTGTCCTTTATCGGCGCGCAGTATCAGGAAATCATCAAAGACGAACTGAACGTCAAAGAGGTTAAACTCGACAGCGAGCTCTCCCGCTATGCCGACAAAACCGTTTATCTCTATACGCCGCTGCTCGGCAAAGCTTTGGGCAAGGATATGGGACCGGTAATGGGCGCTTATAAACAGGGCAAATGGGAGCTGAATGCCGACGGCACTTTGAATATCGCGGGACAAATTCTGAATAAAGATTTGTTTGAAGTCCGCCTGAATATGAAAGAAGGCGTTGCCGGACAGGCCTTTGCCGACAACAAAGCGGTTGTAACGCTGGATACCGATGTTACCGATGCTTTGCGCCGCGAGGGTATGGCGCGCGACTTTGTCCGCTTGGTTCAGACTTTGCGCAAAGACAAAGACTTCAACATTTCGGACCGCATTGAGCTCTGCTACCGGACGACGGACGCCGAACTGGCTCTGGCTTTGGAAGAAAACAAGGCTTATGTGGCCGAACAGGTGTTGGCGGTTAAACTGAATAACGATTGTTCGGAAGGAACCGAAGCCGATATCGAGGGTATGAAAATTGTTTTCAATGCCCGGGTAACGGATGCCAAAGTGGCCTAGTCCCGCCGTATGATTGTAAAAAAGCCCTCATTTTGAGGGCTTTTTCTTTATCGTTTTTTTAACTAATCCTGGCTACAATAGACCTAATTTTAATGTTATAATTTTATGAAACGTAGCCGTATTGGACAAAATTTATTGTCTTTTTCTGTAAAATAGGCTATGATTAGATAAATGCAAATTTTTTGGAGTTGGAACCATGGCTGAAAATATGACTTTAGATGAAGCTGTAAAAATTATGGAAGGCAATACTTCCGAGTTGTCCGATGCAGAATTGGGACAGATAAACGAAACCTTTTACAACAGCTTCACCAATGGTGGTTATCGCGACCAAAAGACGCAGGATGCGGCGGATATTGCTCTGGCGTTGGCGGAAAGCCGGATTGATGCCTTAAACGGTCAGGACAATTTTGATCCGGCAGATTTGGATTCCGTCATTTCCTTGGCCAATTCCATCAGCAGCTTTTCAAACAAGGGAGACATTGCCAAAGCCGTTGCCGAAAAAGCGCAGAAGCAAAAGGCCGAGCTTGAGGCGCAAGCTAAGCCGGCTCAGGAAAATATCGGTTCGGAAAATGCAGAAACCGCCAATGACGATATTGTTGTCGATGAAGCAGCCGCCGCTCCGCAGACAAATGAAAACACTCAGGAAGCAGACGAAATCAGAGCTGAAGCAGACGAAATCAGAGCTGAAGCAGACACAATCAGAGCCGAAGCAGACGAAATCAGAGCCGAAGCAGACGAAATCAGAGCCGAAGCAGACGAAATCAGAGCTGAAACAGATGCAATCAGAGCTGAAGCAAAAGAGAATGAAGAGCTTGTTCCGCCGGCTTCGCCACAAGATGAAAGCTCTTTGAATGCTGCTGAAAACGAAGCAGATAAACTTCCCGACCAGCCGGAAGCCGTTGCTGCTTTTGACAAAGAATATGGCATTGATACGCTGACGCCGGAGCAGGCGGCTAAAAACAGCGAATGGATGGAGCGCCTGAATGAGGTTTTAAATCGTCCCGGCCGCGGAAAAGAGCAATATGACAGTGCGCTGAAAGAAGAAAGAGAACTTTTGGATGCGTTGCAGATTGTTGATGAAAAAGGCAAAGAAGTTTCTGAAGACAAGGCCAAAAAGAGTAAGGCAACCATTCTTGAGGCGGCCGACCTAGAGGCGGAAACGCTGACCGTAGCCTCTTCGCGCGCTCAAAGCTATGATGAGTTTGTTGAAAATTTTATCGGCAATAGCAAGGATTCTATGCGCAAGGCGATTGTATCCACAGCCTTTGCCGAAAATCTGAAAGGTGCCGACGGCAAACCGCTTGATCCTTCCAAACTGACCAAAGAACAACTGGGTGAAGCTTATGCCCGTGCCGCTGCTGGCGATAAACAAAATCCGCCTAAAGCCAGCGTCAAATCCATTGCCGATTATGCCGGTATGGTCAGCGCTGAAATAAACAACGTCAAAGAAGCCATGAAGACCAAAGTCGGTAATATTCCTGCCGTTCAGAAGGTCGAGGCCAAACTGAAAAAATTTGACGAAAAAATGAGCGGCAAATACGGCAAATATTGGGATTATGCCAAACGCGCCGGCAAGGTTATTGCCAAACGGGGAAAAGGTGTTGCAATTTATACCGCAGTCGGTGCTACCATGGGTCCTGTCGGTTTGGGATTGCTGGCAGTCAAAAGCGGTTATGATACTTATAAAGGGTTTAAAAATGCCGCCGCCAAAGAAGGAAAATCTTTTGGCCAATATGCTATGGAACACAAATTGGATGTCGGCTTAGGACTTGCAACGGCAGGCCTGTCTGCAGTCGGTTCTGCGCTGGGTATGGGTATGGGCGGAGAAGAACTCGCCGGCAAGATTAAACCGGCGCTGAAAACCGTCACTCAGGTTTTGGCCGTTGCGCCTAAGGCGATTAAAACGGCAACCTACGGCATTCAGCTTTTTGCCCAGAAGAAAGACTGGATGAAAGGCAATCCGGAAGAAACCAAAGCCCGATTTGACGCATCCAAAAAAGAATTGTTTGATGCCACCGTCGGTATTATTGCCGGCAGCATGATCAATAATGCCATGCACGGCGGAGAGCAGAGCGCCGCTGACAATAAGACGGCGGAAACGCAAAATACCCAGGAACAGACCGCCCAAACCGCTGCTGTGGACGGAATTACGGCGGAAAGCGAGAATGTCCAGTCCGCGCATAATTTGCAATCTATGACTCCGCAGGAAATGGCCACTACTCTGGAGCAAATGGGGTTAAGTCCGGATAGGGTTGACTCAATGTCTCCGCAGGCCATGCAACACTACATTATGACGCATCCGGAAGATTTCCAGAGTGCGCAGATGATGATGCAGGATAAAGATAATGACGGCATTGTCGACGGTCTTGATGCAGATCACGGCCAGGGTTGGGCAACGGCTAACGAAACACAGCTCAATCGGGCGTTTGACGCCGACGCGCGCGGCATTAACGAAATATTGAACGACGGCAAATGGCATTCTTCGGCCGAACTGCATTCCATGATGGAAAACGGCGAGTTTTCCGAAGAACAGCTGAAAGCCATTCATGCGCATGCCAGCCAGACCTTTGATGAAAACGGACATATTGTCGATCCTGAACTGAAAGCCTATTACAACAGTCTTGCCGAACAGCAGGCTCAGGCGGAACCGTCCAAAGAACAGACGCATGAAGAATATGTGCAGGAAGTGGGCGCCAGAGCTGCGGAAGTGAGCATTGAAGCTATGACCCACGACACGCTGAGCGCCAGCGGGCTGATGCCGGGAGAACAGTTGGCTGATTTGGAAGGATTGATTGCCGGTGCCAAACAAAGCGGAGATTTTTCTCAGGTTGACGCGTTTATGGCCGGTCATGGCATTGATCCGAACTCGGAAGCAGGCAAAGGCATTCAAGATTATATTAATGCCGCCAAAGGCCTGAGCGCAACCGGTGGTGAAGATTCCGCGACCTTCTTCAATCAGGGACAGGAAGAAAGCCATGCGCCCGAAAGCAGCATGCCGAGCCACCAGCAGATGCACGATCTGGCTTTGAAAACGCAGGAAGCTTATAAAAACGGTATGCCGATGGGAGATGCTTTTGCCCAGACGCTGCAGGCAGAGGTTGCCGCCGGAAACATGACGCTGGCACAGGCCGAAGGCGCGATCAGAACGGTTGACAACCTGATGGAAGAAAATAAAGACAATCCGGACAAAATGCTGAAACAGTGGATTAAAGGTTCCGAAAAGGCTGCCGAAGAAGAAATTCAGATGCAGCAGGAAGCCGCGCTGAAAGCCAATATGCCGAGCAACGGCGAAATGCTTAATGTTCTGCTCAATGCGCGTGAAAATTATGAAAACGGCGCCAGCATCGGTGCGGCCGTAAACCAGAGTCTGAGTGCGGAAGTAGAAGCCGGACGTTTGACGGTCGAACAGGCCAATGCCGTCCAGCAGACTATTGACAAAGAATGGCAGGCGGACAATAAAAATACCGACCGTACATTCAAGGATATGATTAAGACCTATGAAACCGAAGCCAAAAAAGACTTTGAAGCCTCTCAGGCCGCTGAACGCGAAGCGTTTTTAAATCAGACGCCGCCGACTCACACGGAAGAAGAAAAAGCTGCTGTTCATGACGATAAAAGCGCCGCTCAGAAGATTCAGGCGCTGCGGGGAAATGCGCCGGCCGAGCATGCGCCAGTCCGTCAGACGACCGTAAATGTCAATACGGTCAACAGAGGCAAAGAGATGGCATAACATACCGGAACCGCTGAATATCAAAGCGGTTCCATCATTTAAAACCAGTCGTCCGGTATTTTTGTTACACTTTTTTGACAATTGCATCAAAATACAAAAATTCGCGAAATTCGACAAAAATACAATTGCTTTTTCTGTTTTTTTATGATAAAGTACAGACAATTCTAGTAGATAAAGGATTTTTTAGGGGGAATTAAATATGGTACGCGATTTCAAAAAGATGACAAAAGACGAGCTGAAAGCGGTTCTGAACAGTCCTGAATTGGCCGTTATGACCATAGCGGAACTGACCAGACTGCGTAAGGCTGCTCAGGATGCCGGTATTGACGATCCGGTTCTGAAAGACAATTTGTCCATTGCCAGCAACAATCGCACTTGCGAAGACATTCAAAATTCGGATAAATATACGGCTCATGAAAAGAAACTGGCCAAAAATTATCGTGACGAATATAACAACGAAATCAAACTGGCAGCCGTAAAACGCAAAGCCAGAATGGACGGCGGCAAATTCGTTTTTGCCGATTTGACCAAAGGCGAGATGGATCTTCTGATGGCTTCCGGCGTTTCCATGAATGATATTGTTCTGGAAAATGCCGAGAAAAAAGAAAAAATTGCCGGAATTGTCGGTGCTCTGAAAGACAATGCCGCCAAACGCGAAGCAGCCCTCTCTGCCGAAACCGATAAAAAAGCCCGTCTTGAAGAAGAAAAAAACAAGTATCGTGCCGGTTTGATTAACGTGAACCAGAACGGCGGTGCCGACGGCAAGACTTTTGTCGCTACGCCGGAAATGTTTCACGCTGCGGAAAATGAGCAGAAAAAAGACGGCAAAACTGTCGTTGCTCCTGTTGTTCTGAACAATCAGGGCGCGGAAAAAGAAAAAAACAACAAAGGCAGAACGGCTGTCGGCGTTGTTCCTGTTAACGGCGGTTCCGGCAATGGCGGAAATTCCGCTTCTGCGTCGGCGCAGCCCGCCAAAAAAGAAGGTTTTTGGAAACGCACTTGGGATAAGCTGAAAAAGCCGCTGTTGTACATTACGATTGCCGCCGCAACCCTGTTTGGCGTCAAACAGTGCAACGACAAACAGAAAGAAGATATGAAAAAGGATTTGATTGAAACCGTAGACGGAAGAATAAAAACGCTTATTCCCTGTGATCCGTGCGAAGGTCTGGATATGGTCAATGCCCGGGTTGACAGTCTTGAGCAAAGAGTTGAGGACGGCCGTTGCAAATGCAATGAGAAAAAGGCGCCGGTTCGCAAGAAAACTCCGGTAAAAAGACAAGTCAAAAAGGCTGATCCGATTATCCTGCCGGGCGATACCATTAAGGGTGATCCGATTTATGTTCCGGGAGATACCATTAAAGGTGAACCGGTTATCATCCCCGGCGACACGATTAAAGGCGAACCTGTTTATGTTCCGGGTGATACCGTCAGAGGCAAGAAACGCATTGCCATTAATTTGGAACAGGGTCACAAGGCTCATAACGAATATGAGGAAGCCGCTTCCGAAAACAAAGGAAAAGTGGCTGCCACCAGAAAGAAAATTGAAGAAAACAAGCAAAAGATCCTTCAGGCTGCCGGTGAAGAAAAAGGACCGGGTGTCGTGGTCGAACGCGTTGCCGTTAACCTGAATTCGGAGAAGAAGAAAGGAAAGGGCAAAACGGCTCAGGTCGCAGCGGCCGACTTTTATATGGCGCTCAACAACCTTGGTCGCAGCGAATAACGATTATTGCCGCAGCCTCAGCATCGGTTGCGGCATTTTTTCTGCCCGGACGGCTGATAATATAATTTTAGGAGAACAGATATGGCTCAGGTAAAGAAGGTATTCAAAAAAGGCGCTTTTGTGGGAATTGCGGCGCTGCTGCTGTCTGCCGGTCCCAAAGAGGCCAGGGCTCAGGATACTGTCAAAGCCAAAACCGAAGTCTTTGACCTGAAAAAAGCCTCCGAAAGTGAGAAAAAAGTATATAAGGCCATGGTCGATCTCCTGTCTTTCAAATTTGCGCCCGAAGCCGCAGCGGAAAAAGCCGGCAAGATTATGTCGGAATCTCGTCGTTTTGACAAGCCGGAATCGGCTCAGACATTTATTCGCGTTTCCGTGGAAAAAAACATGGGCAAAGAATATTACTATGATTTGCAGACTGCGCGCGAAAAAGTACGGGCCTCGTCAACGGAGGTTCGCGGCGACACGATCATTGAACGCAGCACCACCATTGACAAACTGGGAACGGTTTCAAGCGAAAAAGTGACGACTCCGACACAAACGAGAGAAAAAACCGTTATTTCGGGAACATTCAGCATCCTCAAGCTGACTCCGGAAGAACGTAAAGAATATGATAAGATTGTCAACAAGCTGAAAGTGGCGAACAAACTGCGGAAAAGAAGCGACATCGGCAGTCAGGCCATTGCCCAGACCGTCTTTATGAATCCGGATCGGGAAAAGGCTTTGAAGCTTCATACCGGCAAAATTCAGTTCCGGGATGTCGATGAGAAAAATTTTGTTGCCTTCAATCCCGATACCGGCGAAGGAACAATTTTTGCACCCAAGAGCGAGCATAAGAAAATTTTCAACGAGATAAAGAAAGTCGGCGGCATTCCACAATATGTGGCGCTCGGCGCTTCGGGCAAACAGGCAGCGGCCGCTGAAGCTGAAGCGGGCAAAGCCGGAACCCGTCGGGCCATAAAATTGAACGAAGGACGTTAATAAAAAAGCCGCTGAAAAGCGGCTTTTTCTCATTCGGTGTATTTGCGGATGTAGCGTGTGGTTTTGCCGACCCGTTATCATATCTCATAAGCTATGCTTC
>CALXRQ010000008.1 GCA_944390895.1 uncultured Alphaproteobacteria bacterium | reverse complement strand
AGAAGACGTTAAAATCTTTAATCCCGATGATACCGGCGGAGAGCCGCTGGCCAGTATCAGGTCTCTGGTTGCGGATTTGAATGTCGCGGCTTTGGTTAAAGGCGATTTTGACGTAAAAATGATGTCGCTGGTCGAGCCGGACGTTCGTTTTGAAACGGATGAGAACGGAAAACTGAACTGGGAATCGCCTTTGAGCGAAGCTCAGAAGTCCAAAATGGAGAATATGCAAATTGTTTTGGACAGCGTGATGATTAAAAATGCCAAGCTTTCTTATGTCGACGCCGCCCGGGATATTAATCTGCGGGTTGACAATCTGAACGCCGAAATTATCGCTCAAAGCATTTTCGGTCCGTATCGGATTGAGGGTACCTATATGAAGGACAATAATCCCGAGGGTTTTGCCTTTTCGATCGGCAAAATTTCCAGCGGGCTGGCTACAACGCTCAATCTGGTCGTCAATCAGCCGGCCACGGAAACCTTTGTGCGTTTTGACGGGGCGGTCATGGCCCAGAACAATGCCGTTAACGGCAATCTGATTTTCGAATCCAAAAAGCTGATGAATTTCATCAATTCCAATTTTAACGACTTTAAATTGGATAAGGAATACGATTATCCGCTGGCGGTCAGTCTGGAGGTCAAAACCAACAAGACCAAAGTCGATTTTACCAGTTTCGTGGTAAAGTACGGGGAGACGGCCGGTGCCGGCAATCTGTTGATTCCGCTGTCGGACGGAGAGTTTAAGTCCGGCGGCGGAGAAAACGGTGCCGAACGTCCGAAGGTCGAGTTGGCGTTTAATTTTACCGAACTGAATATGGATCCGGTCGTGGCGTTGATGAAAAAACTGTTTGCGCGTTTTAATGCAGACGAGGCCAATTATAATCCGGAGTGGAATTTTGATCTGCTGGCCGACATGAAGTCGATTAAGACCAGATACCGCGACCAGCTGATTAAAGAATTTAAACTCAGTCTCGACATGATTAACAACAACATCAACATCAGAGAACTCAGCGCGGTTTTGCCCGGAGATACGGCCGTGAACATCAAAGGCGACGTTTATTCCGACCTCGGGCATTTGAGCTACAAGCTTGACACGTCCTTGAAGTCTGACGAGTTTTTGCAGACGCTCAAGTGGCTTGACCTCAAGCCAGAATTGAATTCAGACACGGCTCTGCGGCGGATTTCCGTAACGGCGGCCTTAGGCGGAAACTTTCAGAAAATCGGGATAAATCCTTTGGAACTCAGTATTGACAAAAGTTCTCTGAAAGGTGAGATCGGTATTATCAACGCGGCGCGTCCGGCGCTGTTTATAAACGCTTCGGCCGATATGATCAATTTTGACAATTATCTGCTGCCGATGCCCAAAGATATTGCTGACGGTGATTTTGAAACAAGAATGAACTACCGGATGCAGAAGCTTGGTTTTCTGAAAGGTTTTGATGCGGATTTGCGGCTGAATCTGGATTTGGGCATTTATGAAAGCATGCCGTTCGAAAATACGAAGCTGACGGCCAATCTTAAAAACGGGGTATTGGACATAAAGGATTTGAGCATTGCCGCCGCCGCGAATGCCGCGTTTGATTTTAAAGGCGAAATTAAGGGTTTCGGCGAGAGCTTTGCTTTTGAAAACCTGAAATATGACGTTGACACCAAAGACTTTTCTTCGTTTTTAAGTAAATTGGACATTAAGGCGCCGGACATAGATATGAAAACGCTGAAAAGCTTTAACAGCAAAGGTATTGCAACCGGATCTCCGAGCCGTTTTGCAATCAAGGCGGTTTCCAAACTGGAAAATATAAACGTTAATTACGGCGGACAGGTTGCCAAAAAAGAAGGGCAGTTTGTATGCAACGGCGATTTGGAAGTCCGCAGTCCCGACTTTGTCAAAATGTTAAATGCTTTTAACGTGAAATATGAACCGAAGGCGTTTTCTCTGGGGCAGTTCAGTCTTAAAACAAAATTTGCAGGCAGCCGGGATTATTTTAGCGCCAAGCCGGTTGAAATCAACGTCGGTCCGAACAATTTCAACGGCAGCATAGATTATGACGCGACCCAGCCGCGTAAGAAAATAAGCGCGGATATGGAAATAAACCGTTTTGAACTGGACAAGTTCTTTTATAACGACGCATTGGTGCAAAGTACGCAAAACGTTGTGCTGCAGCCTCAGGGGGCAAGGCAGCAGGCGGAAATGTGGCAGAAGCCGGTTTTTGACAAAACCAAACTTAATTATGCCTTTTACGAAACTTTTGATTTTGACGGAAAATTTAAAGTCAACCGTCTCAGCTATGCCGATTATGCATTTGATTTTGCAACGTTTGGTTTGTCGCTGGCGCATTCTCAGGCCAAGCTTGAAGATTTTCAGGCCGATTTTCGCGGGGGCAAGATTACGGCCGCGGGCGAATGGAATATGGTGCCGGATAACCCGACAATTCAGGGGAATATCGCGCTGCAGCAGTATAAACCGGAAGCGTCGGCACTGAGCGGAAGCAAATACGGGTTTTCCGGCGGCGAGCTGGAAGCTAAAATCAATTTTGAAGCGCCGGCGGCTTCGTTCAACGAGATGTATGCGCATTTAAACGCCAGTTTTGCGTTGGATTATAAAGACGTGCGTTTTGAAGGGTGGAACATCAGCGAAATCTATCGAGATATTTTGGTCAGGCAGACTTCTGACGGGCTGACCAAAATGATTAAGGACAATTTGCAAAAGGGTAGCGAGCAGTTTGAAAATATCCGGGTGATTGCCGATGTCAAGGACGGCAAGTATACATTGTATGAGACGCAGATGCAAAACGGTGCTTTTATCGTGACGGCATCCGGCAGCGGCGATATCAACAACTGGGATACGGATACGGAGTTTACGGTTAAGTTCAGGAATCCGGATTATCTGCCCGAATTTAAATACAGATTTTCCGAATCCCTGTCAGCGCCGGTTTTGAGTGTCGATGCGGAGGCGTTAGCCGCTATGTATAACAAACGGCAAGCCGAAATCGAGGCGCAAAACGAAGCGGCGGCAAAAGCCGCCCGCGACCGGCTTGTTCAAATGATGAACGATGAACTGCAGAAGGTTAAAGCGACGGAGAGCGAACTGCACAACGTTATCCGCAGCGAAATAGAGAGCAGGTCGGCCGGAGCGGAAGATCCGGAAGCGATTGAGGCCTATAAACAACTGGCCGAGCAGGTCAAAAATCTGGAAGCCGAAACGGCGGAACTGCAGCTGAAGGGCAAAACGCCGGATTTTGAAGAGGCGTTGGTGCAAGAGATTGCCGCGGCAAATGACAAAATCAGAGTCGAGAGCCAGAAGATCAGAAAGGCCGTGGATGAGAATCATATTAAAAACCAGCGTTTTGTCATTAACAAATATTATACCAATATTGTCGGGCGCAACAACGAAGCCAAAAAGATTGCCGCCGATTACCGGACCGGGTATGCGGATCTGACCAAAAGGCTGAGCCGGATTGAAACGACCTATCGTCTGGTGGAGGATAAAAACATTAAGCGCCTGCGCAATAAAATAGAGGGCAATCTGCTGGCTTTGGACAATATGGCAAGCCGGGTGCAGAACGATGTGGTTCGGCTGCAGGGCAGCAGCAATATTGCCGAGCTTGAGAAATATGCGGGCGAAATAAAAATCACCGATCTGGACACTGAAAAATATGTTCCGTCGATTCAGGCCGGAATTGACGAACTGGTGACTTATGCCGACGGCAGAATCAAATTAGAGGAGAACCTTTATCGCAAAAAGAAAGAACAAGAGGAGATCAAGCGCAAGCTGGAAGAAAACACCGGAACCATTTCGGTTAAAGATACCGGCGTGAGCAAGACGGTTGTCCGTGATATTGAAGAAATCGAAAAATCGGAACAGGCCGTAGACAAGGAAGACGTCAAGGTGCTTGATTTTTCAGACGAAGATAAAAAGCCGGAGGTCAATAAGGTTCTTAATGCCGACAAGTTGAAACAGGCTTCGGGCGGAAGCGTCAAGAAGAATGAGGGAATCGTGGTCAAGCCCAGCGGAACGATATCGAAAGCCTCCGGTGTTATTATCAAGAAATAGTACTTGTTTAGAGCGTTTTTGATGTTATATTGACAGGTATTATATAACTATTGTCTTACAGGAGCCGGTTATGACCAGAAATCCCGAAGTATGCATTCTTCCCGTGGCGGGGCTGTCCACGCGCAATCTTCCTTCAACCAAAGTCCTGCATAAAGGTTTTCTGACGCTGCACGGCAAGCCCATCATCCAGTATGCGGTTGACGCCTGCGCCGAAATCGGTGTCAAGGAAATCGTGTTCATTTACAGCACGGAATCAAGCAAAGAGCTTTTTGAGAAGTATTTTTCGCCGTATCCGTGGTTGGAAAATCATCTGAAAGAAAAAGGGCGGCTGGATCTTTTGAAAACCGTGCAGGATATTATTCCCGCCGGGATGAAGTTTTCGTTTGCCGAGCAGAAAAGGCCTTTGGGAAACGGTCATGCGGTGCTGATGGCAAAAGAACTGGTCGGCGACAGGGATTTTATCGTGATGTGGCCCGACGATGTTTATATTGCCGTCCGGGGAGGGCAGGGCGTTTTGAAACAACTGCTTGAGGTCTATCGGGAAGAAGGCGGCATGGTTGAAAACATTATAGAATATCCGCGCGAGCAGATGGTTCGTTACGGAGCGTTGGTCGGTGCTGTGCGGGACGGAAAAAAAGTTCATGCCACGGGGTTGGTCGAAAAGCCGGCTTTGGAGAATGTGCCGTCCAATTATGCAAGCATGGGGCCTTATATTCTGCCGAATGAAATTATGAACATTCTGCCGGAGGTTCGCAACGGGGGCAACGGCGAAATCAACCTGACGGACGCCATGGAACTGGCGGCGCAAAGGGGGATGAAGCTGACCGGCGTGTTGTGTGACGCAATGCGTCTGGACTGCGGAACCAATCAGGAGCTGGAAAAGGCCAATCTGAAGCTGTGTCTGCTCGAAGATCCGGAACTCAGAGAATATTGCCGGGAAATACTTCGCTCGCTTTAAGGTGCGGAAGTTTTGAAAAGACACTTGAACAAGTGTCTTTTTTTATACACATTTGAGGATGGATTATTGCATAATGGGCTTATCTTCCGTATAACTTATGGTAAGTTCAAGGAGAAGTGTATTTATGTTTTTTTCAAAATTTGAGCGTCTGGTCGGACGCCGTTATCTGAAGGCCAAACGCCGCGAGGGTTTCATTTCGGTAATTACGGGTTTTGCTTTTACCGGAATTGCGCTGGGTGTGGCGACGCTGATTATCGTCATGTCGGTCATGAACGGTTTCCGTCAGGAGCTTTTGTCGCGCATTTTAGGCATTAACGGCCATATCGGCATTATGTCGCCGTCGGGATATCCTTTTAACAATTATAAGCAGGCCGTGACCGATATTGCTGAATTTGAGCATGTGACGCTGGTGGTGCCGATGATCGAAAACCAGCTGCTGGTTTCGGCCGGCAAGGCGGCCGAAGGGGCTATGGTTCGGGGAATTGAAAAAGACGATCTGCTGAAGAAGGAAGTATTGCGCAATGCAGTGGCCGGCGTAAATATGGAAGAGTTTGCCGGCAACAACGTGATTATCGGTTATCGTCTGGCGCAAAAAATGGGCGTTATTCCCGGCGACGAAATCACGCTTATTTCTCCGAACGGCAAAGTGACCGCTTTCGGTACGGTTCCGCGGATGAAGTCCTATCGGGTGATCGGGACTTTCGACGCCGGTATGTTTGAATATGATTCCGGTTTTATCTTTATGCCGCTGGAAGCTGCGCAGACATACTTCGGTATGAAAGGCGGCGTTTCGCATATTGACGTGACGCTGGAAGATTCAAAATGGCTGAAACCGGTGCGGAAAGCCATTGAGGAAAGTGTCGGTCCCGGCGCTTACGTTTATGACTGGCAGCAGTCAAACTCCGCGTTTTTCAATGCGATTGCGGTTGAACGCAACGTGATGTTTCTGATTTTGACAATGATTATTCTGGTCGCCGCTTTCAATATCATTACCGGGCTGATTATGCTGGTGAAGGACAAAGGACGCGACATCGCGGTGCTGCGGACTATGGGGGCGACCAAGGGGATGATTATGCGTATTTTCTTTTTGGACGGGGCTTTTATCGGCGTGGTCGGAACTTCTATCGGACTGGCGCTGGGGCTTTTGTTCTGCCACAATATTGAGAATGTGCGGCAGTTTTTGCAGACGCTGACCGGGCGGGATTTGTTTTCGGCGGAAATTTATTTTCTGTCGCAGCTGCCAGCCAAGGTCGATTATACAGAGGTGGTGGTGGTCGTCGGAATTTCGCTGCTGCTGTCTTTTTTAGCCACGATTTATCCGGCATATCGGGCGGCCAAGTTTGATCCGGTGGAGGCTTTGCGTTATGAATAAAAATGAAATTACCCCCACTTTGGAACTGAAAAAAGTGGTTAAAAACTTTAAACAGGGCGGCCAGAAGCTTGAGGTTCTGCGCGGCGTGGATTTGGATATTATGCCGGGTGAGGTTGTGGCCTTGATCGGCCCTTCGGGTTCGGGAAAGTCAACCATGTTGCAGATTGCGGGGCTGCTTGACAGACCCAGCGGCGGAAACCTTTATCTTGACGGGCAGAACTGCAGCAAACTCGGTGATGCGATGCGCACTTCCCTGCGCCGGGATTATCTGGGGTTTGTTTACCAGTACCACAATCTGCTCGGCGATTTTGACGCAACGGAGAACGTGGTTCTGCCGCAGTTGATTGCCGGGGTGAATATAAAGGAAGCCGAAGAACGAGCCAAGTGGCTGCTGAACCGGCTGGGACTCGGAAAACGACTAAAGCACCGTCCGGCGGAGCTTTCAGGCGGCGAACAACAGCGGGTGGCAATTGCGCGGGCGCTGGCCAACGCGCCGAAACTTCTGCTGGCGGACGAACCGACCGGAAATCTGGATCCTAAAACGGCGGAAATCGTATTTTCCGAACTGATTTCGATTGTCAAGGAAACGCATTTGTCGGCTTTGGTTGCCACGCACAATTTTGAGCTGGCCGACCGGATGGACCGTAAAGTCAAGCTGGAAGACGGCAGGCTGATAGATATGCGGGCCAGTGCGTTTGTCAGCGAGGAAAATTTTTATTGACGGCGACGGAAGTTTCCGTTTGGGCGCAAAAGACAAAATTGTGCTTGCAATCTCGGATGTTTGAGTGTATAAACACGTTGTTTAAAGAGTCTTCCGGGCGAAATGGCATGCCTGGCGGCTCATAAGAATCCAAGTAATTTTATTTGATTTGAAAGGGATTAAAATGCCAAAATTGAAAAATAAAAGTGCCGTAAAAAAACGCTTCAGCGTTACCGGCACCGGCAAACTGAAGAGAAACTTTGCCAATAAGAGACACTTGCTCTTTAACAAAGGTACCAAGATGAAAAGACAGGCTCGCGGAACCACTCTGGTAAACGAGGCTGATGTTAAAATCGTTAAACAGTTTTTACCGTATTTGTAGGAGTGAAGAAAGATGTCTCGTATTAAAAGAGGTGTAACTGCTCACGCTCGTCATAAGAAAATTTTTGCGATGGCCAAAGGTTATCGCGGCCGTTCCAAGAACGTTTTCAGAGTTGCAGTTGAAAAAGTAGAAAAAGCATTGCAATATGCATATCGTGACCGCCGCGCCAAGAAGAGAAGCTTCCGCGCATTGTGGATTCAGAGAATCAATGCGGCTACCCGTCTGAACGATATGACTTACTCTCGATTTATTTGCGGGCTCAACAAAGCCGGCATCGAACTCGACCGAAAAGTGCTTGCTGATATTGCTTTGAAAGAGCCTGCCAATTTTGCGAAACTCGTTGAGACCGCAAAATCTGCTTTGAGCAAATAGTTCTTTAACAGCAAAAAGCAAATATAATTTATACAAAGGAGTTGACTGGAGTTTTCGGTTGACTCCTTTGCATTTTAAAAACGACAAAATAGGTGGAAAAATGGAAAATATGGAAAGTCTTAAGACCGAACTGCTGGCGGAAATCAATGCCGCCGGGGATTTGAAAACTCTGGAAGAGGCCAGAGTGGCCATTACCGGCAAAAAAGGCAGACTGACGGCAATGATGAAAGATCTGGGCGCCCTTTCTATTGAAGAAAAGAAGGAAATGGGCAAGAATCTGAACATTTTGAAGGCAGAAGTGGAAAAAGCTCTGGAAACCCGCAAGGGCATATTGGAAGAAGCCGCTTTGAACGCAAGGCTGGAGAAAGAAAAAGTGGACATTACCCTGCCGATCAGACCGGAAGTTCAGGGGCGGATTCATCCGGTTTCCAAAATTTATGAGGAAGTTGTTGCCATTTTCGGACAGATGGGGTTTTCGGTGGCCGAAGGTCCGGATATTGAAGACCAGTTCCACAATTTTAATGCGTTGAATATGCCGGCCAACCACCCGGCGCGTCAGATGCAGGACACTTTTTATATTCCCAATCCCGAAAGCGATGATTTTGACGACAGCTTCGTGGTCAGAACCCATACGTCGCCGGTGCAGATACGCACGATGGAAAAACAGCAGCCCCCCATCCGCATCATCGCTCCCGGCCGGACCTATCGTTCGGACTATGACGCGACCCATACGCCGATGTTTCACCAGGTTGAGGGGTTGGTAATTGACAAGGATATTACCATGGCTCATCTCAAAGGCTGTCTGTATGATTTTGTTAAGGCGTTTTTTGAACTGGATGAAATTCCGGTTCGCTATCGTCCGTCTTATTTTCCGTTTACGGAGCCTTCGGCGGAAATGGATATCGGTTGCCTGAAGACCAAAACCGAGTTGAAAATCGGTGCCGGCGACGACTGGCTGGAGATTTTGGGCTGCGGTATGGTTCATCCGAACGTGTTGCGCGCCGGCGGAATTGATCCCGACGTTTATCAGGGATTTGCGTTTGGTGTCGGCATTGACCGTCTGGCCATGTTGAAATACGGGATTCCGGATTTGCGCACATTCTTTGAATCTGACGTGCGTTGGCTGAAACATTACGGTTTTACGCCTTTGGACGAATCCTCCATGACCGGAGGTCTGAGCAATAACGGCGGTGCGGGAAGATAGGAGAAAAGACAATGAAATTTACGTTATCATGGTTAAAAGAACATTTGGATACCGAAGCCGGCGTTAAGGAGATTGAAGAAACTCTGACTAAAATCGGCTTGGAAGTCGAAGAAGTTATCAATCCGGCCGCCGCTTTGGACGGTTTTGTCACCGCCGAGATTACCGAGTGCGAAATGCATCCGGATTCAGACCATCTGCATTTGCTGAAAGTCAGCGATGGCAGTAAAGAATATCAGGTCGTATGCGGCGCGCCGAACGCCAAAAAAGGGCTGAAGGGCATATTCTCTCCGGTCGGCGTGGTTATTCCCTGCTACGGTGAAGTTTTGAAAGTCGGAAAAATCCGCGGGGTGGAGAGTTTCGGCATGATGTGTTCGGAAAAGGAACTGTGTATCGGCGAGGACCATACCGGCATTATCGAACTTCCGGCCGATACAAAAATCGGTGTTCCGGCGGCCGAGGTTTTGAACATAGATCCGGTTTTTGACATTTCAATTACGCCGAATCGTGCCGAGTGTCTTGGCGTGCGCGGCGTGGCCAGGGATTTGGCCGCTGCCGGACTGGGCAGACTGAAACCCTTAAATATCCGCAAAACCGCCGGTGCGTTTGAGAGCCCGGTTAAAGTTGTCAATCTGGCACGGGAAGCCTGTCCGGTATATGTCGGCCGCTATATCAGAAACGTCAACAACAAGGCAGAAACGCCGAAATGGATGAAAGACCGCCTGACGGCCATCGGTCTGCGTTCAATATCACCGCTGGTTGATGTGACCAATTATGTCAACTATGATATGGCCCGGCCGCTGCACGTTTTTGACGCAGACAAACTGAAAGGCAACATTACGGTCAGGATGGCCCACAACGGCGAAAAGTTTGTTTCGCTCGAGGACAAGGAGTATGCTTTGGACGACAAGTCGCTCGGTATTTGCGACGACGAGGGAATCCAGTGTCTGGGCGGTATTATGGGCGGCGCGGAAAAAGGCTGTTCCGCTGAAACCAAAAACGTATTTTTGGAATGCGCGCTGTTTACGCCGGAGTGCATTTCGCGCACCGGACGCAAGTTTCAGATTGATTCAGATTCCCGTTATCGTTACGAGCGCTGGGTTGATCCGAAATCCAACGTTTCAGGGTCGGATTATGCGACGCAGCTGATTTTGGACATTTGCGGCGGCGAGGCTTCTTCGGTTGAGATTGCCGGTGCGGAGCCGGAAGAAAAAAGAACAGCCTATCTGCGCCCGGAGAGGATCAAAGGCCTGGTAGGTATAGACGTCGAAAAATCGAAAATCGTCGAAATCCTGAATAACCTCGGTTTTGAAACCAGTGAAGAAAACGGTCGGATCAAGGCCGTGTCTCCGACCTGGAGAGGCGATATTGAAGGTGAACATGATCTGGTGGAAGAAATTGTACGGATGATCGGTCTGGATAAAATTCCGGCGACGTCTCTGCCGCATGACAAGTTTCCGAAGCAGACCCTGACTCCGGTTCAGCGCCGCAACGTAACGGTTAAGCATGAACTGGCCGCCAGGGGAATGTTTGAAACCGTTACCTGGAGTTTTACCGATTCAGCCGTGGCTGAGATGTTCTGCAAAAACGATGCCGAGGCGGTTTTGCTGTTTAATCCGATTACGGCGGAATTGGACGAGATGCGTCCGTCTTTGCTGCCTAATCTTTTGCTGGGAGCCAAAAACAACATTGCCCGCGGTTATGCCAACGTTTCTTTGTTTGAGGTCGGTCCCGAATTCTGTGGACGTAAACCCGGCGAGCAGAGAGTGGTTGCAGCGGGAATTCGTTCCGGACAGACATCTAAAAAACACTGGGCGGAAGAACCCAGAGCCTATGACGTTTTTGATGCTAAGGCAGACGCCGTTGCAGCGATTGCGGCAGCCAACGGGCCTTTTGAGAATGCTCAGGCTTTTGCCGACGCTCCGTCTTATTATCATCCGGGCCGCAGTGGCAGCCTGCGTCTGGGCAAGAATGTACTGGCTTATTTCGGCGAGCTTCATCCGGCGGTTTTGAAGAAATTCGGCATTAAGCAGAATGTGGCCGCGTTTGAGGTTTATCTGGATAATATTCCGGCGCCCAGAGACAATGCAGACAAGGCCAGAAAGAAACTGGAACTGTCTGCTTTCCAACCGGTGGACAAAGATTTGGCCTTTGTGGTCGGTAAAGACGTGAAAGCTGCGGACATTATTGCCGCGGCCAGAAACGCCGACCGCGACCATATTACGGAAGTCCGTATTTTTGACGTTTACGAAGGCGAAAATATGCCCGAGGGCAAGAAGTCAGTGGCCATTGCCTTTACGATGCAGCCGAAAGACAAAACTTTCACCGATCAGGATATAGAAAACCTGATGAACAAGGTGATTGTCGACGTCGCTAAAAAAACCGGCGGCGAGCTTAGAAAATAAGCGTTTGCAACAGTTGCCAGACAACAGGAAACCCGGTGGCGGAGTCATCGGGTTTTTTCTTGTTTTCTGCAGAATAATGTGATATGCCGGCTTTCGCATTAATATTTTTTTGTTTTACTTAAAAAAATTTTTTTATGAAAAAGTTAAGTTTATTATTGATTGCAGTATTTTGTTGCATGGCGCTTGAAGCGCAGAAACTCCAGAAGTCTTATAAAACAGACTATTTGAATAGGTTGTATGAGTATATACCGGATTCATTGAAAGCAGATTTTCTGAATATGAAAACGCCGTGTTTTGAATATGAAGATCCTCTGGTCAAGGATTTTTCTTCTCTTGAGGCTCTGTATCAGTCGGAAGACGGTAAGCTTGAGGTTATGGGGCATTTGTCCGAGGAGGTGTATATTGTCATTTGGGAACAGCTGTGGGAGAATAAACTCGTTGCCGGAATTGACTTCTGGTATGTGTCGCGGGACGGAGCGCTGAAATGTTTTTGTGCCAGTGATACTTTCAGCGGGCAGCTTTCCGCAAAAGTGGAGACGAGATCAGGCAAGGTTTATGCGATTGAAAACAGTTGGGGATTTTTAACAATTCGGGAGAACCGAATAACAATTCTGGACTGTTTCTGTGAGGCTGTGTCTGCGGATGAAAACGGTGGTTTTTCGCTGGCGATTGTTCCGTTTGAGGGAACCAACGTGTTTTACTGGACGGTTCCTTCGGGAGAGGCCAGACTGCCGTTGTTTTGAGCAGGGGAAGACCAGATATAAAACCAGATATAAAAAAAGCGGCCGTTTCTACGGCCGCTTTTTTTGGGGTATAATACTTAATTAGGTCTGCTACACTGAATAATGCGACGCAGGGCGGCGTCTTTCTTTTTGGTATTATTGCGTTTGAGCTGCTCAATTCTGATCAGGTTTTGCCATAAGTGTGTTTTGTCTTCTTTAGCCCGGGTGTTCAGTAACTGAACATCCATTTTCAGGACTTCAAAAGATGTCAGGTTATATTCCATGCGAATTCCTCCTCTGGTGAAGACAATATCATTATAGCATAAAATATTTTAACATTCTATAAAAATCAAAGGCATATCTTATAAAAAAGGCGGTCTTGATAAAGGCCGCCGAAGTGTGTTTATGAAAAAACTATATCGGTTTTACACATTGTATTCTGCGACGCAAAATGGCGTCCTTTTTCTTTAGTTTCTCTCTTTTGAGCTGCTCAATCCGGATTAAATTCTTCCAAACATGTCCTTCTTCTTCTTTGATAACGGCATCGAGATGCGCATGTTCCAGTTTCAAAGTTTCCAGAGCTGTGGTGCTGTATTCCATGGGTCGTACCTCCGTTTGGTGAAGACAAAGTCAGTATATCACGTTGATTTTAATATACCAGCAGAATCTAAATTTCTTTTATTTACAAGATGTTATGTGTGTATAGATAAGTATGTAAAAGTTTTTTTCAAGGGGCCGGAATCCTGGTTTTTGGTAGAGATAGGGGGTTGCAAATTTGTTGAACCCGGGGTATGCAGAATGATGTTTTTTTATGAAGGAAAAGGTTTTTATGCAGATTGATCTGACATCCGGTCCCGTAACAAAAACCATTTTGCGTTTTTCGGCGCCGCTGATTTTGGGAAACCTGCTGCAGCAGGTTTACAACATTGCCGATACGATTATTGTCGGCAAGTTTATCGGTGCCGGCGCCTTGGCCGCGGTGGGCGCTTCCTTTACGCTGATGGTGTTTTTGACTTCGGTGATATTGGGATTGTGCATGGGCAGCGGAATCGTCTTTTCGATTTTGTTCGGCGCGAAGGATTATAATTGCCTGAAAAACAGTTTTTTCGTTTCATTTCTTTTTGTGGGGCTGGTCAGCGTTGCAATCAACCTGCTGGTCGTATGGCAGACGAAAAACATCATGTTGCTGATGCAAATTCCCGCGGAAATCCTTTCGGAAACGGAGCAATATCTGGAAGTGATTTTTTACGGTATTATGCTGACGTTTGTCTATAACTATTTTGCTTCGCTGCTGCGCGCGTTGGGAAATTCGGCAACGCCTCTGGTCTTTTTGGCGGTTACGGCGGTTTTGAATATTATTCTGGATTTGGTGTTGATTCTGTATTTTGACATGGGGGTTGCCGGTGCGGCATGGGCGACGGTTATTTCTCAGGCAGTTTCGGCAATCGGATTAGCTTGGTACAGTTTTGTCAGAATACCATTGCTGAAACTCGGGACAAATCATTTAAAATTTCGTCTGAGCATTTTGAAAATGATTACCGGCTATTCGCTGCTGACCTGCGTGCAACAGTCGATTATGAATTTCGGAATTCTGATGGTTCAGGGGTTGATTAACAGTTTCGGAGTGGTGGTGATGGCCGCTTTTGCCGCCGCCGTAAAAATTGACGCGCTGGCCTATATGCCGGTGCAGGACTTCGGCAACGGTTTTTCAACGTTTATCGCGCAGAATTTCGGTGCGGGCCGGAAAGAGCGAATCCGGGAAGGAATTGTTTCCGCGGTTAAGACATCGTTGGTTTTTTGTCTTTTCATTTCGGCTGCGGTTTATTTTTTTGCGCAGGAACTGATGCTGGTTTTTGTTGATGCCCGGGATGAGGAAATTATTAAAACCGGCGTGCAGTATTTACAGATAGAAGGAATGTGCTATTTCGGAATCGGCTGGTTGTTTTTGTTTTACGGTTTTTACCGCGGAATCGGCAAACCTGGAATCTCAGTGGTGTTGACAGTCGTTTCTTTGGGAACACGCGTGATTTTGGCCTATGCTCTGGCTCCGGTTCCCTCAATCGGTTTGCTCGGTGTCTGGTGGTCAATTCCTGTCGGCTGGTTTTTGGCCGATGCGCTGGGAGTATGGTATTATCGGCGTTACCGGTTGCATATGTCATAAAAAAAGACACCCAACGGTGCCTTTTTTATGATGCGTAACTTTGTAGTCAGCCAATGGCTTTCAGGTGCTGATTATAGATTTGTTTCCATTGTCTTTCCAGCTCTTCTTCGGAAGAGGTGCTGAGTTCACAGAAGTTGTGTTCCAAATCGTAAATCTGTAAGACCAGCCAGCTTTTTAAATCATTTTTATCCCGGCGGCGGAGTTTTTGAACTTGGCGTTTAAAAGCTTTAATCCGCGGGAGATCGTCTTCAATTATACCGACAGCAGGCGGAAGCAGGGCGTCAAGTTCATTCCATATTCTTTCACCGTTTTGCTCGGAGGTTTGCAGACTTTTGGTGCCAAACATCCAAGACGTGGCTCTTTTTAAAAATTTTGCGCTAATCATAATCTTAAAAATTTAATGTTTATTTTATAATAAACGTCGGAAACATAATGTAAAGAAGTTTAATTTGTTTTTTTGTTCAGGAACTTTTGATAAACCTTTTTCATCAGGGTTGAAAAAGGATAGCGGCATAAATTTTCCGGCGCGACAAATTCGCCGCCGGGAAAAACGTCTTCGGTTTGCAGCGTATGGATTTTCAAACTCAAATTGATGTGGGTGAATATATGCGATACGCCGAGGCCGGTATCTTGCGGGGAATATTCGGAGAACAGCGGTTTTTCATCGTCCCAGGGAAATTCATACAAACCGGACAGCAGTCCTTTTTCGGTTCTCTTGCGAATGAAGATTTCTCCCTGACGATTGCGAATGATATAGACATAGCCCGATTTGTTCTTTTTGGCCGTTTTGCTGCGGTTGGGAAGCTGTTCCAGTTCTTTTAAGCCCTGCGAGAGGCAGAATCCTTTCCATGGGCAGAGCAGGCATTGCGGCGCTTTGGGGGTGCAGATTACGGCGCCCAAATCCATAATGGCTGAGGCATAATCGGCGGCATGATCGCGGCTGGTCAGGGCCGCGGCCTTTTCCCTGATTTGGGGCATAATTTTTTCGACCGGTTCGGTCAAATGGTACAGGCGGCAGATAATGCGGATGACGTTGCCGTCGATGACGGTTTCGGGCTGATTGAAAGCCAGTGCCAGAAAACTGGCGACGGTATATTCGCCAATGCCTTTGAGTTTCAGTATGTCGGATTTGTTTTGTGGAAAAACGCAGCCAAAGCGGTCAACGATTGTTTGAGCGGTCGCATGCAGAGAACGGGCACGGGTATAGTAGCCCAGTCCCTGCCAGTAGAGGTAAACTTCTTCCAGCGGCGCCGCGGCAAGGTCGCGTATCGTCGGAAAGCGTTTGATAAAGCGTTCAAAGTAGGGAATGACGGTTTTGACGGTCGTTTGCTGAAGCATAATTTCCGATACGAGAATAATGTAGGGATCAGGGTGAGCGCCGCCTTTTACCCGCCAGGGGAGAGTGCGTCCGTGCCGGTCATACCATCGTAGAAGTAAGTCTGAAAGGTTTGAGTTCATGGCGGGTTGGATAAAGAATTATTAAAGCAGATCTTTTGTTATCGTTATTTTTAGAGTTTATTTTAGAGACTTTGTTGACATTTGCAAGATTTAATAACCTTTGCGGGGAGAGTTTTTAGTATGCTCTTGCTTCGTAAGTTTCGCTTTGGTCAAAGTGCTTGTAACATTTGTTTTATACGCTGGCGCGGCTTTACAAATTAACAAGTTCTTTTCACCATACAACAAAACCCTCCGTTGGGAGGGTTTTGTTGTATGGTGCTCTGGAGAAGACTGACCTGCGGTTTGCAGGCAAATCCTTGGCCGCTTTGTCGTCGTTCGGCAAAAGCCTCACCGGCATACTTCCGTCTGCCTCTTCTCCTCGTCAAACTTCCTTTTGGAAGTTCGAGCTGTTTACAAAATACCATAAAAAAAACCTCCATAAAGGAGATCTTTTTTATGGTGCCCTGGAGAAGACTCGAACTTCCACTGGCTGAGCCAACATGCACCTGAAGCATGCGCGTCTACCAATTCCGCCACCAGGGCATAATAACTATTGCGTTATATGTATATATCCGTAAGAATCTAAAAGCAAGAGGCTTCCTAAAATTATCCTATAGATTACGAACGGGAGGAAAGTTGATTTTTTCAACCACCACATCATTACGTATATCGCAATGATGGAGAATATAAACGAATAAATTATTCCGTCAATAGCTAAAATGATTTCTTTTAAATTATTTTGTTGATAAAGTTCAAATCCGACCAATAATCCGGCACCGATGATGGTCGGAATGGCCAATAACATTGAAAATTTTGCGGCTTCTCTTCTTTCAAGTCCCAAAAAACGTCCCATGGTGATGGTGATTCCCGAACGGCTGGTGCCGGGAATCAGCGCCAGACACTGAGCGATTCCGATTAAAAAAGCGTCAAGAATCCCCAAATGTTCAACTTTGCGAATCGTCATGCCGATTTTATCGGCAATAAACAGCAATATACCGAATCCGAGAATCGTCCAACCGATGATTTTGCTGCTGCGGAGCCATTCCATTCCGTTTTCTTTAAGCAGAAAACCGACAATAACAGCAGGAACCGTCGCGATTATAATCTGCCAAAACAGGCGGCTGCCGGGGTTTTTGAAATTAGGAAGCAGCCAGGTTTTGAAGACGCCTTTGGTCATTTCCCAAATTTCTTCCGAAAAGTAAATCATTACCGCCAGAATTGAGCCGACATGCATGGCAACGTCCATGGCCATGCCCTGATCGGGAAAAGAAGTGAATTTTGAAAACAAAATCAAATGTCCGGAGGAACTGACAGGCAGAAACTCCGTAAATCCCTGAAGCAGGGAGAGAAGGATAATGTTGATATCAGTCACTTTTTAAATTCTTTCGTGTTTGGCTTCTATTGCGCTGCAGATTCTTTTTTTAAGCGCCATCGGGGAAATCGGTTTGACGAGATATTCGTGGATGCCCAGACTTTTGGCATTTAATACGGTCTGCTCTTTGGTGTCAACCGTAATCATGATTATGGGGACGTTTCGATATCTTCCCATGCCGGACTTTAGTTCTTTGGCGAATTCTAGACCGCTTTTTTCCGGCATTTGCTGATCCAGCAAAATGACGTCGATTTTGAAATCGTTTAAAAGTTCCTGAGCTTCCTGCGGGTTGTTGGCTTCCTTGGTATTTTTGATGCCGATTTGATATAAAGCTGTTTTGATGAAAGTTCTTGAAAACTTGTCGTCATCGACAATCAGGCAGGTAATGTTTTCCAGATTTGCGGCTTTGTGCAGGTTATCGCTCATAGGTACACCTCGTTTTATTTAAGTCTCTTTTATTATACTCAACTATATGTTAAAACACAATTCATTGTTTTTATTGATGTTTAACAGCGAAAAAGGATTGAAGCGGGTGCCGCGCAGTGATGCGCCCCAGTGCAGATGCGGGCCGGTTACGCGGCCGGTTTTGCCGACAGTTCCGATGACTTCTCCCTGTTTTACTTTTTGACCTTTTTTTACGTTCATTTTTTGCAGATGAGCATAGATGGTCTGTAATCCCTGTCCGTGGTCGATGACGATAACGTTGCCCGAATAGAAAGTGTTCGGAGCATTAAGCGTTACGACGCCGTCGGACGCAGCTTTAACCGGCGTGCCTTCCGGAGCGGCGATGTCCGTGCCGCCGTGCGGGTTCATTTTGTGGCCGTTCATAATTCTCTGGCCGCCGAACCATCCGCTGATGCGTCCCTCAACCGGACGGATGAAGCCTTTTTTCCAATAGGTGTCGGCAAGGTTGCCGGTCAGAGAACCGCGGACAAGGCTGCGTTCGGAATCGATTGCCTGTTGGTCTTCGGGAGACGGCGTTACCTTTCTTGGCGGGAGACCTTTGATGTTTTGGATGTCCCATTGCGTTTTGCCAATGTTGAGCGTCGAGTTTTTTTTGCCGCCGTCCTTGTCAATCAGAATAAGCGCTACCTCTTTTTTCTGGTCGCGGCCGAAAGCGATGATAAAATCACCGGCGGGAGAAATTTTGTGTTTTTTGCCGTTGACAATGATTGACTGGTAACCGTTGGCCTTTCCCTGCAAGATTTCTCCCTGAGCCTGTTTGCCGCACAACCGAACCGAAGGGGCTTCTTCAGCCTGCGCCAAACCGGCAAGAGAAATTGTGAAACTAGAAATCAAAAAGATCCGTTTGAAGATTTTCATTTTTTGCAGCCGCCTTTTTTACTGGTTTTCCGGTTATTTTCCGTGGTGCTGAACGATTGGTTTGCACGTCGATTTTGCCGTCATGGAAGTTGATTTCCAAAAGAGGACCGCTTTGCGCCTGACTTACGGAATAGACCGTGCGGCCTTTATCGTCGCGTACCCAGGCGAATCCCCGCTGCAGAACCGAATCTATCGACACCGAATCAAGTCTAAGCGCTAAATTCTTTAAATTTTCTTGATTTTTATCAAAAATGTTTTTGATGAAATAAGGTTTTAGAGCGCAGCGTTCAATTGCGGTCTGTTTATTGTTCAGCAGATTTTTGAAGGCGATGTTCAACCGCTCAATGCGATCATCGAAACGCTGGGTAATTTCGCTTAATATCTGGGTCAGGTTGGGAATGCCTCGCGCTAAACCCTGAAGTCTGGTTTTCTGTTCGGAAAAATAACGAATGACGCTGCCGGTCAGACGGTTTTGAAGGCCGGAAACCTGAACCATGAGCTCGGTTCTTACCGGAACGGCAAATTCGGCGGCGCCGGTCGGCGTAGGGGCGCGTTTGTCTGAGACAAAATCAATCAGCATGGTGTCGGTTTCGTGGCCGACGGCCGAGATAACCGGAATGTGCGAATCGTAAACGGCGCGGATGACGACTTCTTCGTTAAAAGGCCATAAGTCTTCCAGACTGCCGCCGCCGCGGGCGACAATTAAGACATCGGGCCTGGGAATGCCGTTTTCGGGCAGAGAGTTGAAGCCGGCAATGGCGGAAGCGATTTTTTCGGCCGCGCCTTCGCCCTGAACCGGGGTCGGCCACAGGAGAATCGGCGTCGGGAAACGGTCGCGGATGCGGTGGATGATGTCGCGGATGACGGCTCCGCTGGCAGAAGTGACGACACCGATGGTTTGCGGGAGATAGGGGATAGGTTTTTTGTGCGCGGGATCAAACAATCCTTCTTCGGCAAATTTTTTCCTGCGTTCTTCGAGAAGTTTGAGCAAAGCGCCGGTGCCGGCGATTTCCATCTGTTCAATTACCAGCTGATAGTTTGATTTTCCGGCAAAAGTGGTGATTTTTCCGGCGGCAATGACTTCCAGTCCGTCTTCGGGCCTAAAGTTCAAATGGGCGGCAACGCCTTTCCAGATGACGGCGGAAAGAACGGCGTTTTCGTCTTTGAGCGAAAGGTACCAATGTCCGGAATCAGCGCGTTTGGCGCCGAAAATTTCGCCGCGAATCCGAACCTTGCTGAACTTGGTTTCAACAAAACGTTTGATTTCAAACGAGATTTCGCTGACGGTGTATTCGGGCAGTTCTTTAGGCTGCGGCGTTTCCATAAAACTAATTAAATCTTCCATCTTTTTCCCTTAATTGACAAAGTTATGTTAACTGTTTTCAGCGCGTTTGTTAAGAAAAGATTTTGCGGATGTGGACGAGGAAAACGGCAAGCCGGTCCGTCATGTCGGCAGCACCTGTTTTTTGTTTGCGAGGCGGAAAAATACGGTAACTATGATATTCCCATCAGGTTTTGCGAAAAATCGCGGGCGTTGAATTGATCAAGATCGTCAATGCCTTCGCCGACGCCGATGTAATGAATCGGGGTGGGGTTTTCGGCAGCGATGGCTGCCAGAATGCCGCCTTTGGCCGAGCCGTCAAGCTTGGTGATGACCAGGCCGGAGACGTCGACCATTTCCTTAAAGGTTTTAACCTGAGCCAGAGCATTCTGGCCGGTGGTGGCGTCGAGGGAGAGCAGGGTCGCATGCGGCGCGTCCGGCATCTGCTTTTTGATGACACGGACGACTTTTTTGAGCTCTTCCATCAGATTGATTTTATTTTGCAGGCGGCCGGCGGTGTCTATGAAAACGATGTCGTCGTTCTGTTTTTGCGCTTCTTTCAAGCCGTCAAAACATAATCCGGCGGCATCGCAGCCCGGAGAGCCCGCAAAAACGCGTATACGGCAGCGTTCGCCCCAGACCTGAAGCTGTTCAACCGCGGCCGCGCGGAACGTGTCGCCGGCAATTGCCGAGACCTTGTATCCCTGCTTTTGAAATTTGGCGGCCAGCTTGCCGATTGTGGTGGTTTTGCCGGCGCCGTTGACGCCGACCATCAGGATAACAAAGGGCTTTTTGTCCGGGGCTACGGTCAGGGATTGCTGGCAGGGGGACAGCAGCCGTTCAATGTCTGCCGCCAGTTCTCTTTTGATTTCTTCGTCGGTGATGTCTTTGTCGAGGCGGCGTTTGGAAAAACCGTCGATGATGCCGGCGGCGGCTTTGAGGCCGAGGTCGGAGGCAATGAGCAGTTCTTCCAGTTCTTCCAGTGTTCGGGCATCAACTTTTTTCTTGGTAAAAATGTCGCTGATGCCGCCGGACAGTCGGCTTGAGGTTTTTTGGAGACCTAATCCCAGTTTTTGAAAAAAATTAGCCATCGATGTTTTCTCCTTCAAGGCGCAGACGGCGGGCGCGGTCGCGGCGGACGCTGACCGGAACCTGCGGCATGGCGGCGGCAGGGGTACCGCTTCGTTCGGAATACGGAAAGACGTGCAGGCGGGTAATGCCTGCTTCGCGCACCAGTTTGACCGTGTTTTGAAACTGTTCTTCGGTTTCGGTCGGAAAACCGCAGATAAAATCAGATCCGAAGGTAGCTTCCGGGCGGACGGCGCGGATTTTGCCGCACAGGCTGATGACGTCTTCGCGGGAATGTCTGCGTCCCATGCGTTTTAGAATCAGATTGTCTCCGGCCTGAACCGAGAGATGAAAATGCGGGTATATTCTTTTATCAGCGCCGATTAAGGCAATAAAATCGTCGTCAATGGCCGCCGGATCAAGCGAACCGAACTGGAGTTCTGGCAGTTCGGGAATCTGTTCCAGAATGTGTTTAACCAGTCCGCTGAACGAGGGGCGGTAGGAGCAGGCGTCGACGCCGGTCAGACAAATCTGCCGGAAGCCCTGTTTCAGCAGTTTTCGAATCTGAAGAATGACGTCTGATTGCGCAACGGAACGGTTGTTGCCCCGGGCATAGGGAACAATACAATAAGTGCAGCGATGACTGCATCCCTGCTGAATCTGTACAAAAGCTTTGTGTCGGCCTTCAAAACCGGTAATCAGATATTTGTCGTAAGAATCGTAATTGAAAATATCGCTGACGACGGTTTTTTCGGCGCTGTTGAGATAACGCTCGATTTCGGTTTTTTCCTTGTTGCCCAGGATGAGGTCAACTTCCGGCATGGCGGAAAATTTGGCCGCGGCGATTTGCGCGGCACAGCCGGTGACGACGATTTTGGCGTCGGGGTTTTGTTTGCGCAGTTTGCGAATGGTCTGGCGGCACTGGCGTTCGGCCTCGCCGGTAACAGCGCAGGTATTGACGATGATTATATTGTCGAGGCTGCCGAGTTTTTCTTTCAAAACCTCGGATTCATAACTGTTAATGCGACAGCCCAGCGTTACAACTTCTACCACGCCCGTTTATCCTTTCCGATCTGTAAAAAAATTCCTCTCCTTTTTATAATAAAAGAAGAGGAATTGCAAACAAGTTTTTTAGCGTTTATTGGGCATCTCTGCCGATCATTTCCAAAGCCTGATCCGAATACTGTTTCATAACCTCGGCACTTTCACGCAGGGCGGCGCTTTCGGAAGCGTCCAGGTGCGGACGGATAATCTGGTGAACGCCGCGTTTGCCGATGACGGTCGGCAAAGACAGGCAGACGCCTTTGACGCCTTCAATGTCCTCATGGTGCGAAGATACGGTCAAGATGGCGTATTCGTTGTTGGTGATGGCCTGGCAGATACGGCTCAGCGCGCCGGCGATGCCGTAAAAAGTTGCGCCTTTGCCGTCAATAATCTTGTAGGCGGAATTGCGGACTCCGTCGTCAATCTGTGCTTTTACTTCGGCAGTCAGCGGTTTGCCGACCATTTTTGCCAGTTCTTCAATCTGTACGGTACCGGCGTCGCCGTTGGACCATACCAAGACTTCGCTGTCGCCGTGCTCACCCAGGACATAAGCGTGAATGGACTGCGGGGGGACGCCCCAATGATAACCGGGCAGGGTTCTGAAACGCCAAGTGTCCAAGACCGTACCGGAGCCGATGACTCTTTCTTTAGGGAAACCGGAAAGCTTTAGGGCGACTTCGGTCATAATGTCGGCCGGATTGGCGGTGATAATCAAGGTTGTTTCGGGCGCGTGTTTGGCAATCTGGGGAATGATGCTCTCAAAAATTTTGACGTTGCGTCCCAGTAGGTCGATGCGGGTTTCGCCGGGTTTCTGGTTGGCTCCGGCCGTAACGATGACAACTTCCGCTCCGGCCAGATCTTCATAGGTTCCGGCTTTGATTTTGTTGGCATAGGCAAAGGGAGCGGCGTGCGCAATGTCCATTGCTTCCGCCTGGGCTTTCTTTTCGTTGGCGTCAACCAAGACTACTTTACGGGCAACCCCTTTCATAATCAGGGCAAAGGCAGTGGCACTGCCGACCGAACCGGCACCGATAATTCCTACTTTCATATCTTTTTCCTTTCTTTGGATTGTCAGGGCAAATTCCGCTATGATGCGCGCCGGTGCAGTTTATGCTTTGACGGTGCATTTGCGGCATTTTCCCTTTCAACCTTTCCTTATATATTACGCAATTCTTATTTTCCTTGCATATATATAGTAATTTTTTTTAGAAAAACAATAAAAAAGGCTGCCGGAAAAGCAGCCTTGACGTAACTTTTTTTTTCGGAATATTACTCAATGATGGTTTCGTCCTCATCGGCGGTCTGTTCGGGGTTGGTTTCCTCGACATCAATGGCGCCGTCGTCTTCGGGAGCCTGGTCGTCAATGATGATGTCTTCCTGAACGTCAACGACATCAGTGTCTTCTGCCGGAATTGCCTGATCATTTTCCGCGCCGTCTTCATGTACAGCCGGTTCTGAGACTTCGGTTTCGTTTTCAACGGTTTCGGCAGCCGGTTCGACGGCAATGGTTTCAACCATGGTTTCTGCAGCGGACCGAGCCGGCGTATTTTGCTTAACAAAATGGCTGATAACCAACAAAATGGCAATGACCAAGATAATATATGCTAATTTTTTCATGAAAAATCCCCTGTGATTAAAAATTCTATAATTTTAACCTATTGTTATATTAGTTATTTGTCAATAGATAACGGGGGTTCCGCGGGGGATTTTTTTCAGAAAAAGGTTGATTCCGAAGCATAATATGTTATGTTATTTGAATTCTAGTATGAAGGGTAAGTATATGGCAAAAATATGTTTAAATCCTGCGGATTTGACAGAGGATGAAAAGCGTTTGATTGCTTTTTACCGTTCCCAACCTCCGCGTATTCAAGAGTTTATAATGAACCTGACCCGTTTTGAAAAAGGACTGCCGGATGCCGAATGCGCTCCGGACGAAAAGTCCGACGCCTGAAAATTAGCGGCCAGCTTCGGAATCGTTTAAAAATAGCAGCAAAAGCTGCTATTTTTTATTTTATGCGACCGGAAACGGGCAATTAATCATTTTGTTTTTTGAACCGGTCTGTGCAAATTTATCCACTTTGTCTAACTTGCTGAAATTGTAGGAAAATGGCCCTTGTCGGCCGAAGCGTCGGGGCGTGCGGCCGGGGGCTTTGAAAATAATGCTTGTCAAATTATATAATTTTATGCTATCAACCATCTCACAGGTTGTTGTGACCTGATAATTTTGTTTTAATATTTTTTGAGGTTTATCATATGACTGATGTAGCAAACCGCGTTAAGAAAATCGTTGCAGAACACCTTGGCGTTGAAGAATCCAAAGTAACAGATACCGCCAGCTTTATTGACGATTTGGGCGCTGATAGCTTGGATACAGTAGAATTGGTTATGGCTTTTGAAGAAGAATTCGGTTGCGAAATTCCTGACGAAGCTGCTGAAAAGATTCTGACAGTTAAAGATGCTATCGACTATCTTTCAAAGAATGCCTAAGTCCACGGACTTTTGAAAATGATGAAACTCGCTTGACTAAGCGAGTTTTTTCATATAAATATTCTGAGAATATATCAAATAATCCTGGGATGTTTGACAGGGAAAATTTTTAAGAGGTAAAGTATATGAGAAGAGTTGTTGTTACCGGTCTTGGTATTGTTTCTCCTTTCGGACGCGGCGTCGATTTCAACTGGAAAAACATTGTTGAAGGTAAGTCCGGAATCCGTAATGTTGAAGGCGTTGATTTGAAAGACATTCCGGTTCATATTGCAGGTCAGGTACCTTTCGGAAAAGAAGAAAACCAGTTTGATCCCGATACAGTAATGGCGCCGAAAGACCAGAAAAAGGTCGATAAGTTTATTTTGTACGGTCTGGCCGCCGGCAGCGACGCCGTCGAAGATTCCGGCTGGAAACCCGAAACCGAGGAAGACCAGTTTCGTTCGGGTGTAATGATGGGATCCGGAATCGGCGGACTGCAAGTTATTTATGACAATTCTCTTGCTTTTAACGAAAACGGCATGAAAAGAATTTCTCCGTTTTTTATTCCCTCTTGTCTGATTAATATGGTCTCCGGCAACCTTTCCATTAAATACGGTTTCAAAGGTCCGAATCATGCCTGTGTTACGGCTTGTTCAACCGGTACGCACGCCATTGGCGACGCCGCAAACATCATTGCCCGGGGCGATGCCGACGTGATGGTTGCCGGCGGTGCCGAATCTGCTGTGAATGCTATTGCCTTGGCCGGATTTGCACGGATGAAGGCTGTTACATCTGATTTTAACGACCGTCCAACAGAGGCTTCCCGTCCGTGGGACAAAAACCGCAGCGGTTTTGTTATGGGCGAGGGCAGCGGCGCTTTGGTTCTGGAAGAGCTTGAGCATGCCAAAGCCCGCGGGGCAAAGATTTATGCCGAGGTGGTCGGTTACGGTATGAGCGGCGATGCCTATCATATTACGGCTCCGTCCGGCGACGGTGCGTACCGCGCAATGAAAATGGCGGCGGATCATGCCAAGGAGCACGGCGTCGAGCTTTCCGACATCAATTATATTAACGCGCACGGAACCTCCACTCCGGCAGGTGACGTCGGTGAGGCGCTGGCGGTTAAACGTTTGTTCGGCGAAGAAGGCGTAAAGAAAACCTCAATGTCTTCCACCAAGTCGGCCATCGGCCATCTGCTCGGTGCGGCCGGTGCTGTTGAAGCGGTACTGACGATTATGGCCATTAAAGAGCAGACTTGTCCGCCGACACTGAATCTGCATGATGTTGAAGATGAGGTTGCCGAGTTTGATCTGGTGCCGCTGAAGGCGAAAAAACGCGAAATCAAGGCCGCTATGTCCAATTCGTTTGGTTTTGGCGGAACAAACTCGTCTTTGGTTTTCAAAAAATATGAGGCGTAAGACATATTCTCTTTGATTCGGAAAGGAGCGAAAGCGGGGATGAACCTCTTTCGGCTCCTTTTTGATTCGGTAATTTGCGGATGATTTTATGAAAAAGTTTTTGATTTTTCTTATTGCGGCCGTTCTTTTGACCATTTATCAGTTTCGAGAATGGACGCGGCAGAGAGGCCCGCTGTCGGAAGCGGTAAATGTGGTTGTTCCCAAGGGTGCCTCTTCAAATCTGGTGGCGCAGAAACTCAGTGATGCCGGCGTAATTGACAAGCCTCTGGTTTTTAAGATATATGCACGGTTTGTGGGAATGCACAAAAAGCTCCGGGCAGGAGAATACCGTTTTGAAGCCGGCGTTTCAATGCGTGCCGCGATGGAAAAAATTGCCAAAGGAGACGTTTTTTACCGTCGGATTACCTTTGCCGAAGGACTGACAACCAAACAGATGTTTGACCAGTTGCAAAATGTTTCAGAATTGAGCGGCGAGATTACGGTTGCCGCGGCGGAAGGCGAGCTTTTGCCAGAGACATACACTTTTGAATACGGCGACAGCCGCAACAGTATCGTGCTTCAGGCGCAAAAGGCCATGTCCCGCGTTTTGGATCAGGCCTGGGCAAACCGGAATCAGGCAGTGCCGCTGAAAGACAAAAGGCAATTGCTGACGCTGGCCTCAATTGTGGAAAAAGAAACCGGCATTCCTGAGGAAAGAGGGTTGGTGGCTTCGGTTTTTGCCAATCGTCTGGTCAAAGGTATGAAGCTGCAAACGGATCCGACCGTGATTTATGCGCTGACAAAAGGTCAAAGCGATTTGGGTCGCAGTTTGAAAAAAGCTGATCTGAGCGTGGACAGTCCGTATAATACCTATAAATATTACGGTCTGCCGCCGGCGCCGATTTGCAATCCGGGAACAGAAGCAATCCGGGCGGCGGCAAATCCCGAGGACAGCGATTATCTTTATTTTGTTGCCAGCGGCGACGGCGGGCACAACTTTTCTACCAGTCTGGCGCAGCATAATCGGAACGTGAAGGACTGGGTGAAAAGAATATTGAAAACGCGATGATTTTTCCGTTTACTTTTTAGACGAAATTTGTTAGTTTATTGCCCATAAATTTATTAGTATGGAATAAGCTTTTGTTTAAAAATATTAAAGTATGGAAAAATCTCAGAAAAAATTTTTAAGTCTGGTGATGATTGAAGCAATCGTCATCGCGGTTATTGCGGTTGTCGTTTTCAATTTGGTTTAATCTTAAAAAAAACTGATTTATGAAATGGTTATTTAATTTTCTTCATTGGCTGGGTTCGTTGTTCGGCCTGGCATCCAGCGGTTTTGAGCTGAGTGCGGAAAAAGTGATTCAGCCCAAGGTGAGTTTCGGAAAAAAGCGTGATTTTGTGGAAGCAAAACAAAAGTTTCGCAAATATAACGCCAGTTATAAAAAAAGAAAAATCATACAGCGCAGCGGCCGCCGTGAAAATAAAAGATCCTGAGTATTAATTATTAAAAATTTGAAAGTATGAACAAAGAACAAGTTTTTTCTTTTGTATCTTCTGTTCTCTCCGACTATCTCGGTTCGGAAGAGGTGTTGAAAGAAGATATGTCCTTGCGGAATGATTTGGGGCTGGACAGTTTGGATACCATTGATCTGGCTTTCAAGTGCGAACGGAAATTCGACATTCAGATTCCCGATGATGTGGTTGAGAATTTTTCGACTGTCGGTGAAGTGGTGCAATACATTTGCGCAAGTAAAGAATGATTTTCTGCCAAGCAATATGGAAAGAGAAGACGTTTTGGATTTTCTGCGGCCTTTTTTGGAAGAAAGGACAGATGCAAAGGTGGAAGAAAAGGCTTCTTTGCGAGATGAAATGGAGCTTGACAGTCTGGATTTTATCCAGTTGATTATAGCCTGTGAAGAAGAGTTTGGAATAGAAATTCCGAATGAAGATGCCGGAACTTTTGAAACCGTGGGAGATGTCGTGACATATGTGTGTGCGCATGCCGGTTAGCTCTTCAGCTGAAAAAAAGCGTATTCTTTTAAAGAATACGCTTTTTTTGACGTTGAGATTGACATTAACAAAAAATACGATAAAACTTGGGCGTTTTGATATTAAAGAGAATATTAATTTTAAAATTATTAGAGATGATTACAAGAAAAGAAATTTTTGAAACTTTGGTTGAGATGATTGCCGACTGTGTGGTGGAGCTAAAAGTTTTTCCGTCCGAAATTACGGAAAGCATGCGGCTGAAGAATGACCTTGGTGCCGACAGCATGGATATTGCCGAGCTGGCCGAGAAATGCGAGAGAAGATATCGTATTGCTATTAAGGATCCCGAGCTTGAACGGGCAGAGACGGTCGGAGAATTGACAAATTTGATTGCGGAAAAATTAAATAATATCGGTTATGGCAGATAGAAAAGAGGTTTTGGCCTTTATTGAACAACAGGCCTGCGCCTATGACGCATCGAAAATTCTGAGTCCTAAATCCGTTACCGAGGGAATGCCCATAGGTGACCTGGGGTTGGACAGTCTGGAGCTTGAGTGTTTGATAATTGACTGCGAAAAGCGTTTTGAGGTTTCGCTTCCGGTCGAAAAATTTGAGCGTGTCGGGGATTTAGTTTCGGAGATTCTTAAAAAATGTTGAGAAATGCGCCGTGTCTGTGTTAGTTATGCAGGCGGCGCGTTTTTTTTATGCCTGTCCCATGGTTTCCATCAGCATCGGATACAAAGCCTGTCGGGGAGACATTCCTTTGGTCAGCACCACTTTGAAAACGGGATACATGCGCTCGCATTCTTTAATGGCAATGTCCACGACCTGAGAAATTTTGCTCATGAGAATGTTTTCTTCGTCGTCTTTCAGCAATATAGAGTGTTTAAAAACCGGCATATTCTGTTCGGTCCAGTAAGAAAAATGTCCGACCCAGAGTTCTTCGTTGGCCAGGGCCAGAAGTTCAAAAATTTTGGAGCGGTCTTCAATGGTGCTTTCAATGTCCATCAGACACGACATATGCAGACACTGCATATTTTCTTCCCAAGCGAAGAAAAGCAGCATATTGTTCCATTTCCCTTGAACTTCAACCACCACTTCATTCAGGCCGCGGCGTTCAAATTCAAAAGATTTGCGGGAGAAGATGTTCTCAACGAGGTCGATGGGATTATAGTCAAGGGCAAAATTCTGTGCCAAATTCATAAGTATCTTCTCCGGGTTAAAATTAATTTATCGGTGAAGCCGAAACAAAAACGGCGACGCCGATCGGGGCTGAATACAGATTGCATTGCCGAGTCGCGAATTACAAGTCCCGAGTCGCAGTTTTCCACCTAATTTGGAAAAATAAAAAATATTTTTTTTATTTCTTATGTAAAAACAGTTTGTTGGCCGTTTCTCCGGTGGGCAACTTTTTTTAGGTGTGGATATAATTTTTTTTATTAATATAATCTTAGCAATTTTGAAAATTGCAGGAGGCAGCATATAATGAACGGTTTGGACTTTCCCGATATATCCCCGGTTATTTTTTCAATCGGTCCGGTCGACGTGCGGTGGTATTCGATGGCGTATCTGGCCGGTATTGTCATCGGCTGGATTTTAATCAGCCGCAATGTTAAAAGAAACAATCTGGGGCTGTCCAAAGAAAATATTGAAGATCTGGTTTTTTACCTGACGCTGGGAATTGTGCTGGGCGGCCGTCTCGGTTATGTCCTGTTTTACGGCGGAAGCTCTTTCTGGCAGAACCCGCTGCAGATTTTTGAAGTGTGGAAGGGCGGAATGTCTTTTCACGGCGGGGTGCTGGGTGTTATTGTTGCCGCCTGGTATTTTGCGTCGAAGGTTAACTATAAATTTCTGGCCTTAACCGATTTGATTGTTCTGTATGCGCCGATAGGCATTTTTTTCGGACGGCTGGCCAACTTTGTCAATGACGAGTTGTGGGGGCGGATTACCGACGTTCCGTGGGCGGTTAAGTTTCCGAACGGCGGTTATTGGCCGCGGCATCCTTCCCAGTTGTATGAGGCGTTTTTGGAAGGCGTTGTTATGTTTGCGGTGCTGAACCTTTTGTGGCGGCATAAGGCGGTGCGCGAGCGGCATGGTTTGGTTTCCTGCCTGTTTGTGATACTGTACGGCATATTCCGAATTGTGCTGGAACAGTTTCGCGAGCCCGACGTTCAGATGGGATATTTTTGGGGCGGTTTTACCATGGGGCAGATTTTGTCTTTGCCGCTGATTGCGCTGGGCGCGGTTGTGATGTATTTTCTGTTCAGAAAAAAGGCGGTTTAAGCTTTTGACGATATGTTATGGCTGAATTCGTTGGCCTTTTGCAGGGTTTTGTGCGCGCGGAACAAAACCTCAATGGAATTGGCGTCGCTGCGTTTTTTCTCCGATACGCAGGTTGATACCGTGAGCTTGACGGTTTTTTTGCGATTGTTCAGGACAAATTCGGCCGACGCGATTGAACGGCGGATTTTTTCCAGACGCTCAAAGCTTTCATTTTTATCCTCGTTGCGGAAAACGATAACGAATTCGTCTTCATTATAGCGGTAGACGTTTTCTTCTCCTTCTTCTTCTGTTATTCTGCCGGCAATCATCCTGACCAGCGTGTCGCGGTCACGGCGGCCGAAAATGTTAATCAGCTTTGCATAGTCGTCTATGCAAATGAGACCGATGCAGTATTTTAACGGAAAGCCGCCGGAGTTGATCATATAGGAATAGCGGCCGGGCAGGCCGGTCAGCGCGTCTTTATAGGTGTTGTAGCGGATGTCCATGACAATGGCGGCCAAAACGGTCAGCGCCGCGACGGAATAGAAAATGGTTATGGCGGTGGCGCTGTCGGAATAAATCAGGGCGATAAAAACGTTCAACGCGGCGAAAAAGAGCGCATAATCCAAGATGAGGCCTTTTTGTGCGATGCGGAAGAAAAAGATGGTCAGCGTAATTATGAAAACGGTAAATCCGAGTATGCTGACATTGCCGAAATATCCGGTTTCCAAATTTAAATTCAGGCGGATTTCGGAATGGCCGACAAATTCGCCGAGAGAAAACAGGGCAAAAATGCCTAGCAGCAGATATACGTTGATTCGCGTCATCAGGCGGTGGTCGGGAATGAAATAAAATAAGGCAAAATTCAGCGGAAGCAGCAGGCATAATGCCAGATAATACGGAGAAACGGTATAATTACCGCCATAAAAATTTTTCAGACAGTTGACGACAATATAACTCAGGGTAATCAGCAAAATAAAGAAAACCGGCCGGGTCTTGTTGAAATACAACAAAATCATAAAGCTGACGAAACTGATGCCGTAGAAAGCCAGATGCAGGAAATTCTGCGTAGCGGGAGAAATGTTTCCGCAGGCGTAAAAGCACAGCAACCCGAAACAAAATAAACCTGCCGGGACAAAGATGTTTTTTATGAGCGGCAATATCCGCCCCAGATTTTCTTGCAGTTTAATCATATTGCACCACCTTTGCTGTGCGAACATTGTAACGGCAAGTCGTTTAAATTTTATTTACGCATTTCAAAATCGAACTGTCGCCGTAAGAATAAAAATGATATTTCTGTTCCATCGCGTGATTGTAGGCCTCTTTCATCCTTTCGGTTCCGGCAACGGCACAGACCAGCATGAACAGGGTTGATTTGGGCAGATGAAAGTTGGTTATCAGCATGTCAAGAATCTTGAACTTATAACCCGGCGTGATGAAAATGCTGGTGTCGTCCGCAAACGGCCGGACAATTCCCTGATTGTCGGCGGCGCTTTCCAGCAGGCGCAGCGAGGTGGTGCCGACGGCGATAATGCGTTTGCCGGCTTTTTTGGCGGCGTTGATGGTTTCGCAGGCATCGGGCGTGATGATGCCGTATTCGGCGTGCATTTTGTGGTCTTTGGTGTCTTCTACCTTGACCGGAAGAAAAGTTCCGGCGCCGACATGCAGGGTTAAGAAGACGCGCTTGACGCCTTTTTTATCCAAAGCGTCCAAAATGCGCTGGGTAAAATGCAGGCCGGCAGTAGGCGCGGCAACGGCACCTTCGTGTCTGGCATAGATGGTCTGATAGTTTTCTTTGTCGTTGTATTTGTCCCAGGTACCGTCTTCTCCCGAGGCCAGGGGTTTTTCGCGCTTGATGTACGGAGGCAGGGGCATAGAACCGTATTTTTCCAACAAATGTCCCAGTTCTGACGGTTCGCAGGCAAACTGCAAAAGCATGCCTTCTTCGCCGTTTTTTTCAACGACAAGGGCTTTGAAATCCGATTGTGCGACAGAAATCCCGGCGGTGTAAAAGGTAATGACGTCGTTTGGTTTCAGACGTTTGGCGTTTTTGACAAAGGCATGCCAGCGGATGCCGTCTTCGGGACGATACAGGGTTACCTGAACCTCGGCTTCTCCGTGCCGTCCGTAAAGCTTGGCCGGAATGACCTTGGTGTCGTTGAAGACCAGACAGTCTCCCTCTTCAAGCAAGTCCGGCAGCTCGGTGAAAATGCGGTCTTTGATGACGCCTTCTTCCGAGAGGTCCAGCAGGCGGCAGCTGTCGCGCGGTTCGGCAGGGTGAGAAGCTATCAGGTTTTTATCAAGTTCGAAGTCGAAAATATCCACTTTCATAGTCTTTGTCCTTTATTTTTGTCTCTTTATATTATATACAGAGATTAACTGCAAGTTATAATTTATGAGGAAAATGCCCATGTCCAGAATAGTTACGATGATTCCGACGCGGATGGCTTCAACCCGTCTGCCCAATAAGCCTTTGATTGACATAAACGGCAAGACGCTGATTCAGCGCGTTTATGAGAACGTGAAGAAAGCGGTGCCCGGCGATGTTATCGTGGCTGCCGGCGATCAGGTAATTGTCGACGAGTGCCGTAAGTTCGGCGCCGAGGCTTTGTTGACGGATCCGGCTCTGCCTTCGGGCACGGACCGTATTTCGGCGGCGCTGAAGCAGATTGATCCTGACGGCAGCAAATATGATATCGTGGTCAATTTTCAGGGCGACGGCCTGAATGTCGATCCGGCCGTAAACAACGAACTGATTGAAATGATTGAACGTACGGACTGTGACATTGCCACCTGCGGCATGATTTTCAAAACCAAAGAAGCTTCGGAAGATCCGACCAACGTGAAAATCGTCATGGGTCTGCGCGAGGGTGAAAGTGAGGGACGCTGTCTGTATTTTACCCGCGCGGTGGCTCCTTATACGCGCAATCCCGAAAAATGCAAAAATCAGGATTTGTATCATCATATCGGCATTTATGTTTACAAGGCCGCTTCTTTAAAGAGATTTGTGGAGCTGCCGGTCGGCGTGCTGGAAGCCAGAGAATCCCTGGAACAGCTGCGTGCTTTGGAAAACGGCATGACCATCCGTGCCAAGCTGATTGAGAAAATGGTGCTGGACGAGCGGGCCCCGGCGGACATTAATACGCCGGCCGAACTGGAAGAAGCGTTGAAATACATTAAATAGAAAACAAATATGCATAGGGCCGGCCGTCTGTGCGTGCACAAAACGCCGGCCATTTTTTACGGAAGGTTGATGTTCAGATGAAATTGAAAATAGCCTATCAGGGCGTAGCCGGCGCCTATTCGCACATTGCCTCAATGACGGTTTATCCCGGTCAGGAATATGTTCCGTGCGACACGTTTGAAATTGCAATGAATCTGGTGCAGAGCGGACAGGCGGACATGGCGATGATCCCGGTGGAAAATTCCAATGCCGGACGCGTGTCTGACGTGCATTTCCTTTTGCCTTCAACCGGCTTGTCAATTGTGGGCGAGTTTTTTTTGAGGATTGAGCATCAGTTGCTGGGTGTTAAAGGCGCAAGGCTTGAGGATATCATTACGGCTTCTTCACATCCGCAGGCACTGGCGCAATGTTCCGAGTTTTTGAAAAATCACCGGATTAAAGCCGTGGCGCGGATTGACACAGCCAAGTCCTGCGAAGACGTGGCTGCGGCTCAGGACAAGTCCAAAGCGGCGATTGCATCCAAATTGGCGGCGGAAATCTACGGTTTGGATATTCTGGCATCCAACATTGAAAATGCAGCAAACAATACGACCCGCTTTTTGATAATGTCTAAGGACGGAACTGTGCCCGAATATGACGGTGAGAAGTATATCACCTCTTTTATTTTCAAGGCCAAGAACATTCCGGCGTCCTTGTACAAAGCTTTGGGCGGATTTGCAACAAACGGAATCAACATTACCAAGCTTGAGAGTTATCTGCTGGAAGGAAAGTTTGTTTCCGCACAGTTTTATCTGGAGGTTGAGGCGCATCCGGCGCAGCAGTCTTTTGTCAACGCCATGGAAGAATTAAAGTTTTTTTCCGAGCATGTGCATGTGCTCGGAACATATCAGGCGCATCCGTACCGTTATCTGTAGTGCGGCGGACGGGCGTCTCAGTTCTTTGATTTCGGAGAAAAAGATGAAGATTGATGTCGTCGAATTTGAAGAAAAATACATGGACGGAGCGTTGGAAATAATGCACGAAACCAATTCTCTGCATATTGAAAACGCGCCGGACTTTTTTGCCAAAATCGGCAAGGACGGAGCTCGTCCCTATTTGGAGTGGGTTTTGAGTGATAAAAGGACTTTTGGTTACGTGGCGCTGGCCGACGGACAGGTGGCCGGGCTGCTGACGGCGGAAGAACAGTACCGGAAAGGGGAAATTTTTAAGGTTAAGCATTATTATGAAATTTTGGACATTGCCGTCGGTCAGAATTATCAGAAGCTCGGAATCGGCCGTAAACTTCATCAGAAGTTGGTCGCGCGCGCAAAGACTCAGAAAATCTGCCAGATTGAGCTGCAGGTTTTTGAATTTAACCGCAGCGCGATGAGTTTTTATAAAAAACTGAATTATAAGGAAATATCTCGGACAATGGGATTTGAAGTCAAGTAGTCGAAAAAACGCCCGCAAGAGCGGGCGATGAAGACAGACTATTTTAAATTGGCGATTTTGGCAATGGATTGTTCAATCAGTTCGTTCTGAGTTTTTTCGCTGAGTTTGTCAGAGATGACTTTGCGTACGGCTTTGACGGTCAGCTCCGAAGTAAGGCCCGCTATTTCGGACATAGCTTCATTGCGGGCGGCGGTGAGGCGGTTTTCGGCCTCTTTTTCTTTTATGGCCATATCATTCTTAAGTTTATCGAGGTTTTCTTTTTTTTTTTTTTTTATTTCTTTTTGCGAGCGCTGCAGAATTTTTCCGGCCTCGATTTCGGCATTGACGAATTTTCGTTCATATTCAACCAGAAGTTTTTGCGCGTCGTCTTTGAGATTGGCAGCTTCACTGATGCGGTTGATGATATTTTCAATGCGTTTTTCAAGCATTTTCTTCACCAGTTTTCCGACCGGACGTCCCAGCACCAAAATGACTAAAACAAAAGAAACCGCAACCCAGAAGGTCGGATGTTCGTAGAAGGCTTCCTGGCCGTGGATGTCATGGGCGGTCGTTTCGATAAGGCCGGCAATGCTGTCCGCCGTTTCGATGACGGCGTTCTGGGTTGCTTCAATTAACTCTTTACCGGTTGTTGCCTGTTCTAGTGCCATTTTTGTATACCTTAGTCGTTTGCAACTTTTGAGATTGCTTCTTTAATGTCTTGAGCCTTGATTTCGGTCAGGCCGATTTTTTTGACGATGTCCAGAGCCAGTTCTTCGGAAATGCCGCGAACTTCTTTCAGGGCTTTCTCTTTTTCCCGATTGATTTCGGCTTCGCCGTCTTTGATTTTTTCGTTGAGTTTTCTGGTCAGGTCGTCTTGTTTTTTTGCAATGTATTCTCCCAGCTCTTTGTGAGCCAGTTCAATTGCGGCATTGGCGTCTTCGGTTGCTTTGGCCAGCGCTTCATGATATTTTTTCAGGGATTCTTCCGCCTGTTCCTGAATTTGATTGGCTTTGACCAGATAATCGTCAATCTTATGCTGCCGTCGAGCCAAAATGTCGGCAATGCGCGGCGTAAAGATTTTGCCCATGATGAACAGCATGGTAAAAAAGCAAACGCACAGCCAAAATAATTGCGACGGGTACCAGGCAGGATCTAACTGAGGCATATCTACTCCTTTGATTCTTTTCTTTGTTCCGGCAGCAGGGATGCTGCCGCCGGACAGAAATTTGACAGTTTAGTTGCCGGTCAGCATAACGAGAGCGATAACCAGCGCATACAGGGCGATGGCTTCTACCGCGGCAAAGCCGGCCCAGCCGTAAATATCGACATCTTTTTTAACCTGCGGATTGCGTCCGACGGTAGAAATAATTGTGGTCCAGACCTGAGATACGCCCCAGGCAGCGGCCATCATAGACAGGGCGCACATACCGGCGCCGATATAAGCCATAGGTTCCATATTAATTTATCCTTTCTGTAGCGAAGCCTTTCCGGCGGAAGATGTTTTTCGGTTCAGTTCCGCGTCCGGGCTTCTTCGTGTTAAATCTAATTTTACATAATTATAATTGTCTCTATCAATGGCTGTGAATAGCATCACTCAGATAGATACAGCTTAAGACCGTATAAATAAAGGCCTGCAGCAAAGCAATAAACATTTCGAATACGATGATGCAGCCGTTAAAGGCAATCGGAACGATTCCGCCGATACCCAAAGCCAGTACAAAACCGGCGATGATTTTCAGCATGATATGGCCGACGGTCATGTTGGCAACCAGACGGACAGTCAGGCTGAAAGGTTTGGACAGGAAAGAAATCATCTCAATCGGGATAATCAACGGCGCCAAAGCCGCGGGAATGCCGCGCGGCATAAAGGTTCGAAGATAACCCCAGCCTTTTTTGCGAATGCCGATGCAGATGTTGAAAAACAAAGCGATAAGCGACAAACCGCCGACGGCAGCCAAATGCGATGTGAACGTAAAGGCATAGGGCAGAAGACCGAGAAGGTTACCCATTGCCACAAACAAGAACAGCGTAAAGATAAACGGAAAATATTTCAGTGCGTCGGTGCCGGCATTTTCTTTAATCAGGCCGGATATGAATTCGTAAATACTTTCGGGAATGGATTGGGAAATGCTCGGAACAATCGTCCGGCGCCGCAGGCAAAAAGCAAAAAGCAACGTGGAAACGACCACGGCGGAAACCATAAACAGTGATGAATTGGTAAAAGAGATGTCATAGCCGCCAAGCTCAAGCGGGATAAGCGGTTTGATCTCAAATTGTTCCATCGGGTTAGACAATTCTAGCTGCTCCTTTTGTTCTCTTCGCTTTTGGCGAATCTGTATACGTTCAGGATGCCGGCGGCGCCGCCCAGAAATAAAAAGACAATCAGCAGAACGGGCTTGGTGCCGAAAAACATATCCAAAAAATATCCGGCGGCCGCTCCGACCAATACGCCTGACAAAAGCTCGGTTCCGACTCTGAAGCCGGTTTTGGAGGCATAGGCAAAACCTGATTCCTTTTTGTCTTTGCGGGCGTCTGCTTCTTTCTGCTTAAGCTTTTCTATACGCTCGCCAAGGCGTTTTAAGTCATCTGGCATCTTTTTCATTAGTAATACCTTACACTAGAAAATGTTACCTACTTATTAAAGTTTTGCAAAAAATTTTTATTTTGCAGGTATGTTTTTCTCCAAAACGGCCTTCATGGTTTCAAAGTTCGGTGCGCCGTAAATAATGCGGCGGTCTTTGAGGCTGGAAACCACAAATGACGGAGTGCCGCTGATTTCCAGATGCTTGATGGCATACTGGCGGTTGTCCATTATTTCCTGCAGCTGTTTTTTGTCGTTCAGGCAGTTTTCGATTTCTTCGCCGCTTACACCCAACTGTTCGGCGTATTTTTTCAGCAGCGGTACGGTTTGGGAAGATGTTCCCCATTCATGCTGTTTTTCAAACAGAATTTTAAGATAGTCAAAATATTTTTTGCCGCGGAAGCAGTGAGAGGCGAGCGATGCCTGCAGAGATTTCTGTTCCAGCGGAAAATCAATGAAAATGACTTTGACTTTGCCGGTGTCGACAAATTCTTTCTTGATTTTCGGCAGAATGTTCAAATGAAAGTTGGCGCAATGGAAGCAGCCGAAAGACGAATACTCATACAAGGCAACCGGCGCTTTTTCGGTTCCGAGAACTTTTCCGTAAGGAATAATGAGGTTCTGGGGCAGTTTTTTGCCGATAGAATCAATGTCTCCTACGGGTTGTTCGGCAGCATTGGCTTTTTTGACCAGAGTAATCGATCCGTCTTCATTCAAAACAAAGCCCTTAAAAGACAAATACATTCCGGCAGCCAGCAGGAAAACGACGATTGACGCGGCCGCAGCGCTTAATTTCTTTATAAAATTCTCAAATTTCATAGTCAGTCACTTTTCTTATTATGGTTATCGTTGAAGATACTCTGCCCTAATTTCGTTAAAATTTCTTTTAATTTTGAACTTTTTATATCTTCAGCCAGGCTTTCTATATAATTTTTCTCTTCCGGCGTTACAAGGTTTGTTTTCGGCGGTTCATATTCATTGCGTTTTTCTTCGTGCAGATTCAAGGAACCGTTTTGTCTGATTTTGACGGCAGTAACGGCGTTGTAACCAAAATAGGCGTTGATTTTATCCAGAATATAGCGTTCGCGGTGCTGAATTTCGAGAGCAAACGCTCCGCTCGGAACCTGCAGATGCAAAACGCCGTTGTTTTTTTCGCCGCGTTTGAAGTCTATTTTTTGCGGAAAGCTGTAGTCGGCCAGCTCTTCTCCGACGATTTTATCCCAGTTGGTCAGAATTTCTATTTCCATAAAGCCTTTTTTGCCGAATATGTTTTTGGTAATCGGCAGGATGGTTTTGGACAGGGCCGTCAGGTCGCGGGTTTTGCGTTCGCTTGCCGGCGCCGGCCTTTTGATGTCAAACTCTTCTTCGCTCATAGGGGCAATCTAACATAAACTATCAACAAAGCAATAGGTGTTTGTTGCTAACTTGTGATAAATTGCTATGATAGCAGCAGAGTTAATAAAAAGGTTTTCTAAAAATGGAATGGGCGCTTTTATTAAAGTCCGTGTTGTCGCTGGTTTTTGTCCTGGGACTGCTGCTGCTGACGCTTTGGGCGGTGAAATATATGGAAATCAACAGCGTCCGGTGCCGCTTTTTTAAAAAGCTTTCGGAGCAGCGGCGGCTCTCGGTCTTGGAATCGCGCCGCATAGACGCCAGAAACGCTTTGGCTTTGGTTCGCTGCGACGACAAGGAATACCTGCTGCTGCTGGGGGCTTCGAATCAGGTTTTGGATTCAGGGCCGGTCAAAAATGAATCTGAGGTAGACAAGAATGAAAAATAAGTGGTTTTGGTTTTCGGTTATTGCCGTCGTTTCTGTTTTGTTTTTGGGCGGCGAGGCTTGGGCGCAGACGCTGAGCCTTAACGTGGAAGACGCTCCCAGCGGTTCGGCTACGGCGCGGATATTCAACGTTATTATGATGATTACGGTTTTGTCCGTCGCGCCGTCGATTTTGGTGATGATGACATCCTTTACCCGTTTGATCGTGGTTTTTTCCATTACGCGCAATGCCTTGGCGACAAATGCGACACCGCCGAACATGGTTTTGGTTTCTTTGGCATTGTTTCTGACCATGTTTATTATGGCGCCGACTTTTGAAAAAAGCTGGGAAGAAGGTATTCAGCCGATGTTTGAAGAAAAAATCGACGTGATGGAGGGGTTGGAAAAGGCTTCTAATCCGATTAAGGAATTTATGGTTAACAATACGCGGGAAAAAGACCTGATCCTGTTTACGGATCTTTCGAAATCCGAACGGCCGCAGACCGTTGCCGAGACGCCTTTGAAGGTTGCCGTGCCGGCTTTTATGATCAGCGAACTCCGCCGCGCTTTTGAAATCGGTTTTTTGATTTTTATTCCCTTTTTAATCATAGATATGGTCATCGCCTCGGTTCTGATGTCCATGGGTATGATGATGCTGCCGCCGACGGTTCTGGCGCTTCCCTTCAAAATAATTTTCTTTGTTTTGATAGACGGTTGGTATATGTTGGCTGGGTCGTTGGTCAATTCCTTTCACTAAAAAAAGCGTTCTATGGCCTCCCAGTACAGAAACTGCAAGTAAAATATTCGGTTATGTAAGTTTATGTAAGCTTAAAAAAACACCGCCTTGGGTAAAGGCGGTGTCGGGCAGATATAATCTTTGGGTTTAGAATGTATAACGGAGACCAAAGTACCATTCGTGGGCGTTGACGTTGGCCTGTTCAATGTCGCCCATATCAATGTAGCGATAGCCGCCGTCAAAGTTCAGGCATTTGTTCAGACGGATGGTAATACCGCCGCCGATGGCCCAAGTCAGGTTGTCTTCTTCATTTTTGTTTTCTCTTACGGAAGAACCCCATGCGGAAGTTGTGGTCAGCTCAAGTCTTGAGTAACCGACACCGGCCATGATGTAAGGGCTGATGACATAGTTCGGCATAAAGTCGATATAAGCGTTCAGCATCAGGCTCTGGCTGCCGAATTTGGTTCCGGTGCCGGCGGCCAGTTCTTCGGAGTGGTCTTCGCGGCCGATGTATTCAAGTTCGGCGCGGAAGTAGTTGTAACGGTAACCGACGGCACCGCTCATCATCCAAACGTTGTCAAAATCAATATCGGCGCTGGCTGCGGTAGTGGAGTTTTCATTTACGTCGTTTAAGTTGGTATGGCTGATACCGCCTCTCAAACCGATATAAAAACCGTCGCGAGCAGATGCGGAACCGGCAATGGCAACGGATAATGCCAAAACAGAAGCGGCGGCTAAAAATTGTTTTTTCATATTTATCTCCAAAAATGCAAAAATAGTCGTAAAATTTGTCTATTTTGTAACATAAATATATTTATTTATCAAGCATTAATTTCGTTATTTTGAGATTAAACAAAATTATTTAAATTAAGATTAATTTTTTAGGGCTGTCGAAAATGAAATAACATTCTATGTTATCCGGCCGTCAAAAAGAGAAATCGTTTAAAACGATAAAGCCGCAGTCCCGTGAGGGAGTGCGGCTTTAAGGTCAGAGAGAGTTCGTTATTTTAGTTAACTGCGAAGTATCCGTCAAACAGAGTTACGGTGACCTGCTTGTCTGAGCGGTCGGTGTAAGTGTGCTTGATGATCATTCGTCCGGTCTTTTCATTGAACTGATAGTTGGTTCCGTTAGCAAGGAACGGACGCTCAAGTTCAACGTTAACGTTCTTCAAGATGTCAACACCGTTCATGTTGTAGGTGCTGCCGTTAAGTCCGGCATATTCCCAATAGATGTTCGGGTTTTTCTTGACGTTAATGTAAGACGGAACCCAGCCGGAACCGACGGGAATGGCGCCTAAGCGTGCGGAGATGCTGTTCGTGTCAAAGCTGTAATCGTAGTGATTGCCGCTGTTGAATACGATAATCTTGTTGTTGGTCGTGATAACGGTTGCCTGCAGAACAGGATTCATGTCGTTATCAAAACTCCAAGATATGCCTCCGTAGGCCTGCGTTTTGTTCCAGTCTACCGGATCGTTGATGTCCGGGGTCGGCGTGATGTAAACATCGACATAAGCTTCGTGAGTCAGGTTGTAGGTATGACCCAGGTTGTTGATGTTAATGTTTATATCGCAGTCATAACGATTGTACTTTTCATCGCCCTTGCTGATTTCCTGATACCAGGGGTTGGTGAATCCGGCATTGCTGTATGTGCTCTGCGGCGCTTCAAAATCGACAACGACGTCACCGTCTTTGTAAACGGCGGCGGTGGTTGTGAACCAGAAGTTTGCAGTCAGACCCTGATATGCGTCAACATACGGGGTCTTATATACGGTCAAAGCCCAGTTTCCGTCCTGGCGGTTGGAACTGCTCGGTGTCTTGTCGCTCAGAGACTGGAAGACCAGATTCTGAGAAGAGAGGGTAACAGTCTGTCTTGGCTGAGCCTCGCCAAACGCGTCAACAAGTTTTTCTATCGGCGTATCCTTGGTGGTGCCGTCAGAAAATTCTTCATGCAGAGTAAAGGATACTTTCTGCTGGCGCTCGTTGTAATACTCGCGTTTCTTGTTTTGGGCTTCCCACTTGGTTCTTGTTACTTCCGGAATCAGAACATCGACATAAGCCTCGTGAGTCAGAGAATAGTCATGACCCAGGTTGGTTATCTTGATATTGATGTCACAATCGTAACGATTGTAGTCTTTTCCGTTTTCCGTAATTTTTGAGAGCCATGGGTTGGTGAAGCCTGCATTGGCGTAGGTGCTGGTCGGTGCTTCAAATTCAACTTTGACTTCGCCGTCCTGATAGGTAGCGGCCGTCGCAGTAAACCAGAAGTTGGCGGTCAAGCCCTGATAGGCGTCAACGTACGGTGTTTTGACTGTTGTCAGGTGCCAGTTACCATCTTGAGAAGTGCTTTGAGCTGCCGTTTTGGCCGTTAAGCTCTGGAATTCAAGTTTTTCGCTTGAGAGCTTGACAGTCTGGCGGGCTTGCGCTTCGCCAAAGGCGTCGACAATCTTCTCATAGTTGGTATTCTTCTTGGAGCCGTCAGAAAACTCCTCATATAACGTAAAGGAGACTTTCTGATGCTTCTCATCGTAGTACACGCGCTTTTTGTCTCTTGCTTCCCAGAAGGTGCGAGTTACCGCTTCACGCTTTTTGTCAACGTTAACGGTTGCCGAATAGGGCGTAGACACTTCATAGTACAAGTCCTTGTACTTGACTGTGTAGACCGTGCGGTCATATTCTACGTTTCCTTCCTTAACAACGCCGCCGTCCTTGGCATCGATGCCGACATGAGACATTACCGGAACCGGGGAGATGAATTCTATTTTCTCGCCGCGGAAAGTGGTGTATGCCGTCTCATATTCTTCAACGTTAGCCCCGGTGAAGAGGTTGTAGCCGAAGCTGTAGGTATCGGTGTGTTTGGTAACGGTGTTGCCGTTTTCGGTTCTGGTTTCGCTTTTGCGCACCGGGTCTTTGGCATCGCTCAGAGCCAGCTTCTGATCAGAATAGAAGTGCTGATCTCCGTGAATGGTGACCTTATGTGCAAGTTTTTGGGAGGCAATAGAGTCAATGTCGCCCTGGAGTTTGTACTTCAGGTGGAAGATGATTTGAGAAACGCCGCTGTTCACGTCAAACTTTCGGTCATAGGTATAACTGATAAGCTCTTCGGGAATTTCGGATTTCTTTACGTCAATGTCGACTTCGGCGCTCAGTGCGTTTACCTTTTTGCTATAGTTCTCTTTATATTTGAGAACATAGTTTTTGCGGTTGTACTTTTCGCCGCCGTCTTCAACTTCTCCCTTGTCGGTCTCTGAGATGCCGTTTGCGGAAATGACCGGTTTGCTGGTGAGGAATTCCACTTTTTCGCCCCGGAACATGGTGTAGGCCTCCTGATACAGGGATATCACCTGGTCGGTAATGTCCTGAGAATAGGTAAAGCCGTGTTCACGTTCAATGGTGGTGATGTGGTGGCCTTTCTCGTTTTCGTAGCTTTCGGTGCTCAGAACTTTGGGCTCTGCGGCATTCAAAAGCGTCAAACCGTGGCTGCTCTTAATAAAACGACGTTTTTCCGAAGTTTTGGTCCAGTGCTCAAGTTCCTGAGTGACGACGGAATCGCGCGGACCGGATTCTGAATAAACCAGATGGAAGGTTAAGGTTGACAAGGTGCCTTCATCGTTGAGGTGTTTGTCTACCTTCCAGCTTACCAGTTCATCGTTTCCGGGCTGGGGTTCATCGCCTTTCTTAACGCGGAACTCTTGTTCGGCTGCGAGATCACAAGAATATTTGTCATAATCTTTGCGGCCGAATTTGCCGAAGAAATTCAGTTTGGTGTTGTAATCGGTGTACACAATCTGGTCTTCGGTGACTTCCTTTTCGGACAATATGTCGGTTTTATTGTAGGAGAATTCGTGCAGGCCCCAAGGCATTTCGAAAAGTTTTACGCCTTCAAGATAGGCGTCCGCTTTTTCGTAAGAAGAGTTTATTTTGTCCTTGAAACCGTTGCTCCAAGTGTTGGTCCACTCGGTTTCGGTTTTGGTGAACTTATAATCCTTAAACGCTTCTTTTTCATATTCATCGCTGGTGACAACGTTGGTTGCCTCAATCTTCGGATAGCCGATTTCAATGGTCGGCACAGTCATTTTCTGTTCTTTGGAGATGTTTTGCTTGACATCGTATTCCACGTAGAAATGCTGTTCTTTTTGACCGGTGATTGACCAGTAGATGATGGCGTCCAATTCAGACACGTAGGTGTCGGGCTTGGTCGGGTGCGGATAGAACTTTTCAGACCCCTCGACAATTTTGCCGCCGTCGGGAATGTCTTCCTTCTCAACCGGGCAGATAAGCTCGGCCGGAATAATGAACTTGTCTTCAATGACCTTTTTCAGAGGATATTGCGTCCGATATAAGGTCATCTCCAAGTCATTGCGGAATTCTTCGTCAACGATAACGGTTGCGCGGGTTTTCGCTTCGGGCTGGGTAACAGTCTGGTTGGTCAGCTTAATGCTGTCCGGCACGGTGTAAACCATTTCATAGCCCATGTAGGTGGGAATGTAGTAGCTTACGTCAATGTCGATGGTTTTGCCGACCAGTTCCACCTTGAACTGCTGTTCATAGGTTTTCATGGTGATGTTACCGACTTTCTCCTGGCTTACTTCCTTGGCTTCGCCGTGCGAATGGCCCAGGCCGTCAATTTGGAAGTAAGGGGTAGAGCGTTTGTTTTTCTCAAGCGGTGTCCATTTGAGATTGACAGGGATTGGCTGACTGATGTCTTCCAGGTGTTGTTTGGTACCGGCAACGGTCTTATAAATCGAACCGTTGGCTGTCTGGGCATCAACTGCTGTTCCTTCTTCGGAGTTGTAGCTCCAATCGTGGTTCAGCGTCAACACAACATCGATCTTCTCTTCTCCGGGGGTTTCCGGGGTCTCGGGCTCTTCAAAATCGTAGTCTGAAGTGCAGGCTGCGAAAATGAAAGTGCTTAACAAAACTGCGAGGCAGGTGAGGATGCTCACCACAAATCCTCTAATTGGACTTCTTTTTTTCATTTTTTTGAAATATTTAAATTATGAATTTTAGAAGATTTTGCCGGCAGGGACAATTTCGAGAAATCTCTACTGTAACTTAAACAAAAGACTCTGCTGAATATTTTGTTTAAGGCCGTCAAATAATACCGAGTAATTTTTTATTGAAATTACTGCCCCTTTGTAATTTGATGATATAATGATATTTTTTAGGACTATAGTATAAAATGTTTTTGACAAAAAAACAATAGGTTTGTGCGCTTTTTTTTGTTACAATTATGTTACATTTGTAAGGGGAAAATGTTTTTTTTTGACAAAATTGATGCAAGGACTTGCAGTCCCTTCGGGCTTGTTTTTTTTACTGTCACTCCGGGCTTGACCCGGAGTCCGGGTGAGGTAAGGAATCAATGTTTGACCTGGATGCCGGATCAGGTCCGGCATGACCCAGCGTGGGCGCGCGGCGCAAAAAAGAAGGTCCGGCATGACAGGTTTTATCGGCTGAGATGCTTCGGCAAGCTCAGCATGACAGGTTTTATCGGTCGGGAGGTTCCGCTGTGCTCCACATGACAATTTTCAGCAACGGTTTTAAAATGAAAGAAGAGGCGCAGCCAAGCGGCCGCCCCTCTTCTTGAAAATAATATATTAGTATCCCTTAATCCGGAGATAATCGGAATACTTAATCGGCTTGGACTTTTTGGTCCGATTGAGCTGAACACTCAGGGTAACCACACCGCAAGTGTATGTGGTGTGTGTCGTATTGACAACCTGAACACCGGCTCCAAGACTCCAAGTCTTACCGAAAGTGTTTCTGTTCAATCTGATGCCGCCTTCATAGTAGCTGGTACCATGATAAGAAGACTTCAGGAATTTTCCATCAGTCTGCTCAAGGGTCTTAGCGGCGAATGAAGTGTTGATGAACTGAACGCCACCACCACCATAGACACTCATTCCCCAAGAGGAATGCTTCCAGAAGTCAAGGGCAACCTGTCCACCAAACTTGTAGGAAAGGCCTTTTTCAATCACCATAAGGTCCTTGTAAGCGGTCTCGTTGGTATGTGCCAATCCGGCGATGGCTTCAACCTTGGCTCCGATGGGGCCGTGGTGTTTGAAGTTGAACTGATAACCCAAGGAAGCGGTTGCTTCGGGCATAGTCAGATCACCAGAAGTGGCAATGCCGGCTGCAAAGCGCAGGTACAAGCCCTGACACAACGCAGCTTTTTCACCAATGAGCGGGTCTGCATTCTCGTCCTTTGGGATAAATCCTTCAGGAGTTTCTACCCAATCGCTTGGGTTTACAAAGTATTCCTTTGTGAACTTGCAGCTTTTAGTCTCGTACTCAAAATCCTGAGCTGAAACTGTTGCTGCTACGAATAATGCGATCACGGTTGCGAAGATATTTAAGTTTTTCATATTGTCTTATGTTTTGAGAATAATACTGCAGGGATTCTGGGAAGGGTCTCTGCAACTGCCCTTTTTAGTTTTACATCCCGGGCGACAGACTGGCTGGTGCCGAATCTGTCCCCCAAGATGAGATAGTTTTACTTTCTGAAGTATCCTTCGAACAAAGTAACGGTTTTTGTTTCATCGGCACGATCCTTGTAGGTGTACACAATGTTCATATAACCGGTTTCTTTGTTAAATTGATAAGCGTCGCCAGTTGTCATGAACGGTTTTTCCAACTCAACATCAACAGTCTTGAGAATCTCAACACCATTCATGTTATAGGTAACTCCGCTCAATCCGGCATATTCCCAGAAGTAGTTAGGATTCTTCTTTACGTTAATGTAGGAAGGAGTCCAAGCACTACCGGTCGGGATGGCGCTTAAGCGTCCAGAAAGTTTGCTTGTGTCATAGCTATAGAAGTATGCGTTGCCAGAGTTGAAGCTGACAATTCCCCTAGATGTAATGACGGATGCATTCAGCGTCGGCTGCATGTTGTTGTCAAAAGTCCAAGATATACCTCCAAAAGCTTGTGTCAGTTCCCAGTCGATGGTACCCCATTCTTCCGGAGTGTCCGGGAGAACTGGATCCGGGTTAACAGGAGTTTCAACATAAACCGTGTCGTGAACAACAACGGTTACAGTATCTGTTCTGTCAACGTACTTGATAACCTCTTTTTCAACATAAACTATCTTCTCTACAACTACAGTATCCGTTACGTAAACCGGAACTTCCACTGGAATGTATTGATAGATGGTATCATGCTGGATGACCGGAACTTCCTTGATGATTTCTTCGGTGATTGTGATGGTGTCACGCTCAGTCTTAGTTACCACCAAAGTATCGGTCTTTGTGATTACCTGGATCAGGGTGTCGGTTACATAGACCGGACGATCTACGTATTCGATTTTGGTCTTTTCCACCTCTTTGATGATCGTGTCCGTGGTGTGTACATGTACAGTGTCACGGATAAAGATCTTCTCGGGGACGAAAGCTTCTTCGAAGTCGTAGTCGCTGGTGCAACTTGCGAAGAACATGGTACCGAACACGATTGCTGCGAGGACTACCAATATGTTGGCCATTCCTCTGAGATTTTTCTGAGTTTTCATATGCAAATTTTTTTTATTTTTTACTTTTTTTATTAGCGGACTGGAAGGTCCTTTGTATATGGTAGAGCCTAAGCAAAGCTGTAGGTCGGAGAAAAATATTATATAGAGGCGTGGGCTAGCAACAAGGTTTTATCCTCAAAGTTTTATAACACAAAGAGAGCTAAGTCATCCTGATGTACAAACTTCCCAACGTAATATGTCATAAGAACAAATGAAAACGATAAATATTTGAAACAATCGTTTTTTTACCCATTTGAACAGTTTTGATAATTATATTCTTTTCGATACCTGAAAGGTAAAGATTAGCTGCTAGTGTAATAGAATAAAATTATATGTTTGACAAAATTATAGTAGCATATTTTGACGGGCGTGGCAATAGATATTGTAGGAAAATTTTCTATTTTTTTCTGCTTTAACAAAATTTTAACAATGGTTAATTTTGGTTTTTCCGGCCAATTTGAGTCTAAATCGCAAAGATATTCGGATTCGCGGCGAATCGGCGCAAACGCGGCTTGCGGCCTTTTTGTTAACTTTTGGAGCTTTGATGTCACCCTGAGCTTGTCGAAGGGTCTCAGCCAAGCAGCGCTTGGAGGCACAGTCAACAGCCACACCGCCTCCGTTGTCGGCATGACAAAATGTCACCCTGAGCCTGTCGAAGGGGCTCGGCAATGTAATAAGGCTGAGATGCTTCGGCAAGCTCAGCATGACAGGTTTTATCGGCCGGGATGTTTTGACTGCACTTCGTTCCGCTCAACATGACAGATTATGATATAAAAGGGAGGGGACGGAGAAAAGATGGGGCGAATCGCAGAATATTGTGTATAAAGAGTCGGTTAGAGAACGCTTGAGAATATTTTTCTTGCCAGAATCGGAATCTTTGTTATAGATTCTCGGCAGTATGAATTGGTCAGAGGGGCGAATCCGCCCCTTTGGCTGTGTTTTTAACTTAGTAGCTTAAGGAGCTTATTAAACCATGAGTAAATGGGTATATACATTTGGAAACGGCAAAGCCGAAGGCGACGCCAGCATGCGTAATCTCCTGGGCGGTAAAGGTGCCAACCTGGCTGAAATGAACAAGGTCGGTTTGCCCGTTCCTCCCGGATTTACGGTTACAACAGAAGTTTGTACGTATTATTACAACAACAATAAGACCTATCCCGCAGATTTGAAGGATCAGGTCAGAGCCGCCGTTGCTGACGTTGAAAAAATCATGGGCAAAAAATTTGCCGATGCCAACAACCCGTTGCTGTTCTCCGTACGTTCCGGCGCCCGCGTTTCCATGCCGGGCATGATGGACACGGTTCTGAACCTCGGTTTGAACGACGAAACCGTTAAAGCTCTGGCTAAAGCTTCCGGTTCCGAAAGATTTGCCTACGACTCTTACCGTCGTTTCCTGCAGATGTTCTCCGACGTGGTTTTGGGCGCTGATCTGGATCTCTATGAAGAAGCTCTGGAAAATATGAAAAAATCCAAAGGCTACAAGTCTGATACGGATTTGACCGCCGAAGATTTGAAAGAACTGGTTAACGAATATAAAGAAATCGGCAAGAAACTCGGCAAAGTTGTTCCGCAGGATCCCTGGGATCAGCTGTGGGCCGGCATCGGCGCCGTATTCGGCTCCTGGATGGTTGACCGCGCCATTACTTACCGCAAACTGAACAACATTCCGGGCGACTGGGGTACAGCCGTTAACGTTCAGACCATGGTCTTCGGCAATGCCGGCGACGACTGCGCTACCGGCGTTTGCTTCTCTCGTGACCCGGCTACCGGCGAAAACGTTTACTACGGCGAATATCTGGTAAATGCTCAGGGTGAAGACGTTGTTGCCGGTATTCGTACGCCGCAGCCGATGGCTTCCAAAGGCGACGGTACTTCTCTGGAAGAAAAATGGCCGCACCTGTATCAGGAACTGGTCGACGTCCGCAACAACCTGGAAGCTCACTACAAAGATATGCAGGATATGGAATTCACCATTGAACACGGCAAACTCTGGATGCTGCAGTGCCGCAACGGTAAACGCACCGCTGCCGCCGCCGTTCGTATGGCCGTAGAAATGGTTGAAGAAGGTATGCTGAACAAAGAAGAAGCCATTATGCGCGTCGGTGCCGAACAGCTTGACCAGCTTTTGCACCCGATGCTTGACCCGAAAGCCAAGAAAAACGTTATTGCTACCGGTTTGCCGGCTTCTCCGGGTGCTGCCGTCGGCCGTGCCGTTTTCAATGCTGAAGATGCAGAAAACTGGGCTGCCAAAGGTGAAAAAGTTATCCTTATCCGTAACGAAACTTCTCCGGAAGACATCGGCGGTATGCACGCTTCTCAGGGCGTTATCACTGCCCGCGGCGGTATGACCTCTCACGCAGCCGTTGTTGCCCGCGGTATGGGCACTCCGTGCGTTTCGGGTTCTAACGACATTACCATCAACTATGCCAACAAAACCATGAGCACTAAGTCCGGTGTGGTTATCAAAGAAGGTGACTGGGTATCTCTGGACGGTGCCAAAGGCCAGATTATCGAAGGCGAAATTCCGACCGTTAACGTCGAAATGACCGGTAACTTCGGTAAACTGATGAGCTGGGTTGACGAAATCCGCACCCTGAAAGTCCGTGCTAACGCCGAGACTCCGAAAGATGCCAAACAGGCTCTTGATTTCGGTGCCGAAGGTATCGGTCTGGCTCGTACCGAACATATGTTCTTTGACGCCGACAGAATTCCGGACATGCGCGCCATGATTTTGTCTGACACCAAAGAAGGCCGCGTTAAGGCTCTGGCTCGTCTGTTGCCTTATCAGAAACAGGACTTTAAAGACCTGTTCACCATCATGAACGGTCTGCCGGTTACCATCCGTCTGTTGGATCCGCCTTTGCACGAATTCCTGCCGCACACCGATGCAGAAATGCAGGAACTGGCCGACAAAATGGGCATGACCCTGCAGCAGGTTAAAGATCGTGCCAACGCTTTGCACGAAGCCAACCCGATGCTTGGTCACCGCGGATGCCGTCTGGCCGTTACCTATCCTGAAATTGCCGAAATGCAGACCCGTGCCATTTTGGAAGCTGCTATCGAATGTCAGGATGCCGGCATTAAGGTTATTCCGGAAATCGAAGTTCCGTTGATCGGTTCCAAGAAAGAACTGGACATTGTCAAAGCGACAATCGACGAAACGGCTGAAAAAGTATTTGCCGAAAAAGGCAAGAAGATTGACTACCTCGTCGGTACCATGATTGAGTTGCCGCGCGCTGCCCTGCAGGCTGAAAACATTGCAGAAACGGCCGGCTTCTTCGGTTTCGGTACAAACGACCTGACCCAGACCACTCTGGGCATGAGCCGTGACGATACCGGTGCAATCCTTGACGAATATCGCGCTAAAGGCGTTTATGTTGCCGATCCGTTTGCTTCCATCGACGTTGAAGGCGTCGGCAAACTGGTTCGCCGCGCTTCGGTTGAAGGCCGCGCTACCAACCCGGATCTGCATCTGGGCGTTTGCGGTGAGCACGGCGGTGATCCGAAATCCATCGAGTTCTTTGACGAAGTCGGTCTGGATTACGTTTCCTGCTCTCCGTTCCGCGTACCGGTTGCCCGTCTGGCTGCCGCTCAGGCTGCCGTTAAGCACAAAGGCCAGAAAAAGGCCGTTGACGGTGCCAAACACGGCAACTGCTGCAGCAAGTGCGCCTAGGCAGTTTGCAAAATAAATAAAAAAACGTCTGACGAAAGTCAGGCGTTTTTTTTGTTTGACTCGAAAGGGGACGGTGCCGTATATTTCAACGGACATTATATTTTTAAGGCATGTATAGATTGGAAGAACTGGAGCAGCTGTATGCAAGCATAACGGCGCTCGAGAAAGCATTGGAAAGATTTTCGTCCTGTGCGATTTATGAACTTGACGGCGGAATAGAAGTCTGGTGCGAAACCAAGACGCTTATTTTGCAAAATATTGCCGCGCAAAAGCAGTTGCTGCGCCGGCTGATTGCCGTCGGGAAGTTTACGCCGGAACAGCAGAAGCAAGCAAAAAGCTGGCAGTTGGGCTGATTGGCGTCAAAAAAGTTGAAGAAAGGCGTCCGATATATAAAGTCGGACGCTTTTTTTGACGCGAGATTACCGGAAAAAACTTTTTTATGTTATTTGTATCATATTTGTTTGACTCGAAGTTAAAATTTCTTTATTGCTGATATCAGAGTCTACAAGCTCCAAAAAGCGGAAAACGCACCCGATAGCTGCGGATTTCTTGTCATGTCTATGGCGGGAGTCCGGGGAATAAAATACCTGTAAAGGAAATATACGGGCAGTTTCTTTTTGGCTGTTGTAGCTCCCGCCGCCTGATTTGAGGCGACAGTTAATTACAAAAACAAAAAGGATTGAAATCATGAACACTAAAGAATTAAACATTAAGGGCGTCAAACTGATGCTGGGGGCGGAAATGCGCCGCGTCCGGGAAGAAAAAGGGCTTTCGGTCGAAGAGGCCGCGGCGGCGGCCGGAATTGAACGGAGCAATGTTATTTGTAATCTGGAAGCAGGACGCGGCAGCAAAATATATTTTATCTTCAAACTCCTTGAGATTTATCAAAAACGATTGTCGGTGCGACTGGTTGACTAATGAAAAAGTCCCCCGGTTCGGCCGGGGGATTGTTCTTTTACCGAATTTTAAATTGTTTGACAAATTTGTCCATATATGTTAAGGTTCTCTCACTTTATTTAGCGATTTTGTGAATTATCAATATGTCTCCGAAGTTTCAGCTTGGAGACGCAGAATTATTAACCAAAAATATATAAGCGTATGGATTACAAAAATTTCAGCGCCATTTACGACGCATTGTGTTTGTCAGAAAAAGAAGTGAAAAGTCAGGCTGCCGTTGACGCAATTTTGCTGGCCAAGCAGCGGGTTACGGTGATGTTTACCAAACTGTTTCCGAGCACTTTGGCCGATGTTGTCAAGCGTCCGACTTTTGATACCAAGGTGTTTTTTCCGATTATCGCCAAGTATCCCGAAGTTTTGCGCGGAAACGAAGAAAAGTTTCTGCATTTGCTGGACGCTTTGGGGCGTTATCAAAAGGGAGAAAAAAAGCCCAAGGCCGAATATGCAATTACGATGGATGTTTTTGCAATATTAAATTCGGTTCTGATTGACGACTATCTGTGGAAAGATCCGAACAACCGCAAGGCCGTAATTTTGTCCGCGGCGCTGCAGGCGGTTATTCCGCTGATGAAAGACAACTATTCCGATCCCTGTGTTTATGCTCTGCTGTCGGAAAAGCTTCCGGTCTGGCAGAAAGGTTATCCTGAGGTGGCGGAAGGTTTTGAAAACATCACCGGATACGTGCACAGCGAAACCTGGTTTTAGAAATTTACGTTTAATTTTTTGAGAGCTCCATGAGGGGCTCTTTTTTTTATTTTATTCTGCCGAAATTTTTTTGACAAAAAAAGGTTAACGTGTATAATTAAAATATAAAAGTCAGGAGGCGGCAATGGATAATAAGACAAAATATTTGCTTGCGGAATATGAAGCGCTGGGGCTGGAACCGCAGAAAACGGTGCTGAACGGAATTGAATATGTGATTCCCTGTTTATATATGAAAGCCGCCGAGCGCCGCGAGGACGGACAGAAAGCTTTTGTCCGCGATTTTTTCGATGCTCAGGAGAAAGACGCCGCGCGCTACAAAAAACACGGACTGGACGTCAAGACCGTGTCATGGGGAAACGGCGCTCAGACTTATCGGATGGTGGTTCCTTTTGCGCTGCGCAATAAAAAAATGCGCGACAGCGAGGTGGTTACCTATATTTTCAACCGGGCGGACCGTAAATATAAACGCGCAGTCAAACTGACTCAGCGTTTGAATAAGGCTTATCCGAACCGCCGGTTGTCGGTGGATGTCGCGACGGACAATATCCGGCATCTGCGCAAAAGCTATAATCAGTATTTGTGGCAGCAGGCTAAAAGCAACGCCAGATATGCGGCGCTGCGGGTCGGCGATTTCTTCAGCAGCGGCATCAAGCTTGCCTGCGGCAATATCAAGGGGCTGAACGCGAAAAAACTTAAGGCCGATGCCCGGAAATATGCCACGCGGATGCTGTTGGGCACGGTTTTGACCGCAGGGATTGCCGGCGGCGTCAAACTGGGGCAAAAATTGCAGGAGAAAGATGATGTCAGAGGTCCAAAAATTGAGCTGGTCAAAACGAATCAGACCGTTGCCGAGCAAAACAAAGCCTGTTTTATGGAAAACATGGATGCCATCAAAACCCTGCTCTGCTTTATGGAAAATTTTGCCGAGGAGGCTTTTCCCGACGGAAAAGGCGTGATGACCATCGGCTACGGCTGTACGTATACGATAGACGAGGAAGGCAACGGCAACCGAGAGAAATCGCCGATAAAAAAAGGCCAGACCATGACGATGGAAGAGGCCAATCTGCAAAAAGAACGTTATCTGGAGTTTCGGGTTTTGCCGCAGATTACCGGACTGGTCAAGGTGCCGATGGACCGCGAGACCATGCAGGCAACGGCCAGTTTTGCCTATGTCATCGGTCCCAAGGCTTTTAAGAACTCTGAGTATTTGAAAGCTCTGAACAGCGGTATTACCGGGGAAAAACTTGGTCGCTACCTGCTGGGTTTTGCCAAGGATCCGGGCGTGATTAAGCGCAACTGGTTTGCCAACGAGGTGTTGTGCGGACGGATGAAACCTGGCGATTTTCTGACGCTCCGCGCCGAGGGATGTTATACGTCCGAAGTGGAAGAATGTTGCGTTATGAACGGCGATAAAGTCAAGCGTGACAAAAACGGGCTGGGAACTTTCCGCACCGATACGCGTGCTGATGTCCTGCGCAAGGCCAGACAACCGCGGCATTCCGTTATCGGAGAGTGTCAGCTGGTGCAGAATCTGCTGCCGCAGGACGTGGTTGATAATGTGCGCGATGATACAACTTACATCAGTTTGCAGCCGCGGGATATGCAGCTTATGGCGCAGAAGACCAAATAATAAAGAGGGATTTTAATCCCTCTTTTTCAGTGTTTGGCGGTTAAGATGCCTTTGGCTTTGTCCAGAATGGTGTCGTCTTTGGTCAGCTCGTTAAAAGCATGGGTCGGCGCGACAGGTATCGGCGCGGTCGGCGTATTGTTGACGTAGTTGACCGGTTTGGTGGCAATCTGTTTGAATGTGAACAAAATGAAAATTCCGCTGACAACCGAATAAGACAGCAAAAACCAGATGTTTCCCCAGTGCTGCATGGCAAAAGAGATGATGACCGGACCGATAATCAGCCCCATGCTTTGCAGCAGTATCAGCATGCTGCTGGCATTGACGCGTTCCGAATCTTCAATTTGGTCATTAACGTGCGAAACGCAGATCGGGTACATGATGAAAGTGCCGCATCCGAGCAGGCCGGCGGCTGCGGCAATGGCGATGCTGCCGTCATCCATAAACAAATGAACCCAGGGCGCAATCAGAAACAAAAAGCCCGAAGTCCAGAGCAGGACAAAGCGCCGATCCATCTTGTCGGACAGCCTGCCGATCGGCAATTGGGCGAGCATTCCGCCGAAAATGCCGCAGAACATAAAAATGGAAGTCTGTTCGATGCTGAGCTCGGACTGTTTGGCAAAAATGGTTCCCAGAGTATAGAAAGCACCGACCAGGAAACCGCTGGCAAAGCAGCCGACGACGCCGACAGGAGACTTTTGGTACAATTTGAGTAAAGACATATTTTTATGTACGGTAATGTCAGGAGAGGGCAGTGCCGTGAGCGAGATCGGCACGAGCGCAACTGAAAACAGGGAAGCGACAAGGGCATAGATGATAAGGCCGCTGCGGTCGGGAATGTTCAGCAGCAGTTGTCCCAGGCTGGAACCGAGGTAGGTGGTTATCATATAAAGCGACATGATAATGCCGCGGTTTTTGTTGGTGGCGCGCGTGTTGAGCCAGCTTTCCAGACACATGAAGCAGGTGCCGATGCAAAATCCTTCGGTCAGGCGCAGCAGACCCCAGTAAGGCGGCTGCTGCGAAAGGTAGTGCAGCGGAACAACTGCCGAGAAAACGGATATAAATGCGCAGAACGTGCGGATGTGTCCGACCCGGTTGATGATCTTGTAGGAAATGAGCGAGGCGATGACATAACCGCAGTAATACAGGGAAAGAATGATGCCGGCCTCCGAAGTCGGAACGCCGTTTTGGTTCATTCTCAAGGCCAAAGTTGACGACAACAGCGAGAAGGCGCAGCAGGTCAGTCCGGTTCCGGCCAAAAACGCCGACAGCGGAGAGGCAATGGTTTTGACGGAGTTTATCGTTTGGGATATGATACTCATAAAAAAGGCTTTCTAAAAAATTTTTTATATGTTGAGAGATATAACAAAGAGAAAAATAGTCAAGTTTTTAGATACTTCAAACTGATAAAATCTGATTGACTTTTGGGAGAAACTGCATTGTTATAGCCTAAGGTATTTAATTAATATTATATTTGAGAGTTTTGTATGGCAAAGAAAGTTTTTATAGGTTTTATCGTCTTGGCCGCTTTGGGAGCCGCGTCTTATTGGGGATACCGTGAGTATGACAGGTGGGAAAAAGCCCGGACGGCGACGGAACAATTGTCGGTGACGGACGGTTTTGACGGAAAAACCCTCGAAGAACTGGCGCGAAACCTTTCCTTGAAAGCTTATGAAAAACCCGGCGAAACTCTGCCGGCAGAATTGCAGAATCTGAGTTATGACGAGCACCGTGACATTCGGTTCGTCCGCGAAAACGGCCCATGGTACAATCAGCGCCTGCCGTTTGAAGTTCAGTTTTTCCATCTGGGGTCGATGTTTAAAATCTCGGTACCGATTAATGAAATTGTTGACGGTAAGGTTCTGCCGATTAAATATTCTTCAAGCTTTTTCAATTACGGCAAAAACAAACTGGACGGCAATCATTTTAACAATTTGGGCTATGCCGGGTTCCGTCTGCATTATCCTCTGAACTCGCAGAGCTACTATGATGAACTGGTTTCTTTTCTCGGTGCCAGCTATTTCCGGGCTTTGGGCAAAGGCGAAAAATACGGCCTTTCGGCGCGCGGACTGGCAATAGACACCGCGGTTCAGACCGGTGAAGAATTTCCGATTTTCCGGGAGTTCTGGCTTAAAAAGCCGCATATTAAAGACCGCAATATTACGGTTTATGCCCTATTGGACAGCCCGAGCGTTACCGGCGCCTATACCTTTGTGATTACGCCGGGACAAAATACAACCATGGAAGTCGATGCGGTTTTGTATCCGCGCAAACCGATTAATAAATTGGGCGTTGCGCCGCTGACGTCAATGTATCTGTTCGGCGAAAACAGCCATACGCGGTTTGACGATCATCGGCCGGAAGTTCATGACAGCGACGGGCTGCTGGTCTGGAACGGCCGTGACGAGTGGCTGTGGCGTCCGCTGGACAACTCCAAATATCTGCGTATCAGTTCTTTTGTGGATGATAATCCCAAAGGTTTCGGCCTGATGCAGCGCGACAGGGATCCCGAGCATTATATGGATTTTGAGGCCATGTACGAGCAGCGTCCGAGCGTGTGGGTGGAACCGCTGGACAATTGGGGAAAAGGCGCGGTTCAGCTGGTTGAGATTCCGTCGGTACAGGAAATTCACGACAATGTCGTGGCTTTTTGGGTGCCGGAAAAGAAAATAGAGCCCGGCGAGGCATA